>SSTG01000058.1 GCA_004801635.1 Muribaculum caecicola
CAAAAAAAACATTGACTATAAACCTTTTTATTATAATTTTGCATATTCGTTGAACCTATCGTTTAGTTATTAATTAGTATTGATCATGCAGAATATAGTTGACAAATCCATAAAAGGTATTATGATATTGGCCGGACTAGTGCCAGCAATGTCATATGCGGCAAATACAGACGAAATATTATTCCACAATGAACAGAATGACACTGTTGCAATTAACCGTCTTCTGTCAGACGGGCTTGAGGCGGTTGGCAATAAGCCTGGAAATGCCAAAGTGCTATATTTTTCAGAAAAGTTTTTGAATTCGCCATACGTTTCCGGAACATTGGAAAACGAATCAGAGACACTTACAGTTAATATCGACGAATTTGACTGCACTACTTTAGTTGAAAATGCGCTAGCCTTTGCTTATACTTTGGGCGAAGGAAGAACCTCATGGCGTGATTTCGTTTTTAATTTGCAACGACTAAGATACAGAGGTGGCGAAATAAACGGATTTTCTTCAAGGCTTCATTATATAAGCGATTTTATAATCGACAATTCATACCGTGGAAATATAAAGGATATTACATCACAGCTTACAGGAAGCGACTATACCGTAAAAACTATCGATTATATGACCCGGCACAAGGATGCCTACCCTGCCTTGGCCGATTCAGCCCAATACACGCATATGCGTAAAATAGAAAGCGGATACCGCAGTCACAGATTTCCATTTATAAAAAGTTCCAAAACAGGTCTAAGGAATCTTTGGCAAGAACTTCAGGACGGCGACGTTATATGCATTACATCTAAAATTCCAGGCCTGGACGTACAGCATCTGGGCATTGTAAAAAAAATAAACGGTGTTCCCCACCTGCTACATGCTTCGTCGACAGCAAAAAAAGTTATAATAGACCAGACTCCACTGCACGAATATTTACGCAAAAACCGGAACGCGTCAGGAATAAGGGTTATAAGGATTTCGAATTAAAGCATAAAAAACGGAGGGGTTTGCACGCGTGCAAACCCCTCCGTTTTTTATTGGATACCCACAACTGTCTAGAACAATTTATCAGGATAGGTTCCATCGGCATGGAGTTGTGCAAATTTGGCAACAACACCAGGACGGTCGGCTGCGTATGTGACGCCAAACCATTTTGAATCGGTGTCGAGAACTTTAACCGTTGCCTCACCTGAATTAATAAGCGTATCGATACACAGCGGAATAAAGAATTCGGCTTTAGGCGTATTAATATCCTTTTTCAAGAATTTTACAAATTCGCGCTCGCTATAGTCAAAATAATCAGGAGTAAAACCCCAAAGGTTCATAGATACAGGCGTTGAAGGTTCCAGTTTCTGCTCCACCCCGTTTTCATCTGTAAACACAATTTCGTGAGCAGGGTTATAGCTGATTGCCGTACGTTCAACAACCGAAGTCAACAGGCCGTTTTTGTTTTCGCAAACCCCACGTGCCACCGACCCGTTTTCGGTCATAGTGTTGCCTACGCGGAATCCTACCATACAATAGTCGCCTTTCTTATCGCGCGGACGCGAAAGTTCTTCGGCTATAACCCGAAAAGCGTCGCGGCCATAGAAATCGTCGGCATTTATAACTGCAAAAGGCTCATTGATAACACTTTTACCCATAAGCACAGCGTGGTTTGTACCCCAGGGCTTTGTTCGGTCGGCCGGGCATTCAAATCCTTTCGGAAGAGCATCTGTTGACTGGAATACCACCTCGACAGGAACATGGCCTTCATATTTGGATATGATTTTATCGCGAAATTCCTGCTCAAAGTCCTTACGGATAACAAATACCACTTTTCCAAACCCTGACTGGATAGCGTCGTAAATGGAATAATCCATTATCGTCTCCCCGTTAGGGCCAAGTGAATCAAGCTGCTTCAAGCCACCGTAACGGCTTCCCATGCCGGCAGCCAGAACAAATAATGTTGGTTTCATACTATTATTAATATAGGTTAGTTTGTAAATTTAAATACAATTGTTTGTTGGTACTGCTCACCAGGCCCAAGCAGTTGCGACGGGAACTTAGGCTTGTTGGGCGCATCGGGAAACCCCTGGCATTCAATAGCCACGCCATCGTAATCATTATACGGGCGACCGCTCTTGCTTTCGGGACTGCCGGCAAGCCAGCATCCGGCATAAACCTGCACGCCCGGCTGCGTTGTAAACACCTCCAGACACCGGCTGCTTTTGGCTGCAGACAAACGTGCGGCCGGATTAAGTTCATGCTTGCGCCAATTATCGATGACCCAGCATGAATCATAGCCTTTGCCGGCCTTTATTGCCGGATAATCAGCATCAATACCGTTCTTTAATGCCACCTGTGTACGAAAATCCATCGGCGTGCCTTCAACGCTCAAAATATTGCCCGTCGGAAGCAGGTTCATGTCTGCTTCAAGAAAACGTGAAGCATTTAGCAACAACGTGTGTTCCAGCACACTTCCTGAATTTTCACCATCAAGGTTAAAATAAGCATGGTTGGTAAGGTTCACAACTGTCTTTTTGTCGCTTTCAGCCGTTATGTCTATTGTCAGCTCGTTATGTTCGTTCCACGAATATATTACTTCGGCTTTCAGGTTCCCGGGATATCCTTCCTCGCCATCAGATGAAAGATAGGTGAATTTTACATGCGAGCCTTTTGCCTCAGAATCCCATATCTGGTTTTGAAAACCTTCCGGCCCCCCGTGTAAAGCGTTAGGCCCGTTATTTACCGCTAGTTGGTATTCCTTGCCTGAAATTGAGAATTTGCCGGCACCGATACGGTTGGCATACCGTCCGGGAATCTTACCGGCACAAGGCCCGTCGCCAATATAGTCGGCCGGATTTTTATACCCCAGGACAACATCGGCCAGTTCGCCATTGCTGTCGGGGACAATTATGCTGACAATGCCAGCCCCCAATGAGGAAAGCACCACAGAAGCCCCACTTTTATTGGTCAGCGTGTAAAGCGTAATGTCGCCTTTTGGCGACATTACTTTTTTTGTTTGAATTTTCATATTACTAAAAGTTTATTCCACCCGTCGAGCTCCGTCAGAAACAATAACCGGATAAATCTGTGGTTCATGGCCGTACTTGGCATTGAATTTTTCAATTGCAGTTTCAATAAACCTGTCATAAAGACTGTCTTTAACCAGGTTTATAGTACAGCCGCCAAAGCCGCCGCCCATTATACGCGACCCTGTTACACCACACTCACGGGCAACGTCGTTAAGGAAGTCGAGTTCCTCACAAGAAACCTCGTATAACTTCGACATTCCCTCGTGAGTTTTATACATACGGTCGCCAACTGTATCGTAGTCGCCACGCTGAAGTGCGTCGCAAACATCAAGAACACGCTGTTTTTCCTCAATAACGTATTTGGCACGGTTATAGTCTTCCTGACTAATTTTATCCTTAACGGAATCTAGAGCGGCCATGTCCGCATCGCGCAGAGTTTCCACGCCAAGTTCCTTGGCTACATGCTCGCACGACTGGCGGCGCTTGTTATATGGCGAGTCAACTAGCTCGTGCTTCACTTTCGAATCGACAAGCACAAGGCGGTAACCGTCAAGCTTGAACGGGAAATATTCAAACTCCATTGAGCGGCAGTCAAGGCGCATCAGATGGTCTTTCTTTCCGAACACAGACGCAAACTGGTCCATTATACCACAGTTAACACCACAATAATTATGTTCAGTCGATTGTCCGATACGCGCCAGTTCGAACTTGTCGATATTACCGTTGTTAAACATGTCGTTTATAGCAAAGGCATAACAACTTTCAAGAGCAGCCGACGACGAAAGACCTGCACCAAGAGGCACATTCCCGGCAAAAACCGAATCAAAGCCTTTCACAACGCCTCCACGCTTTATAACTTCGCGGCATACACCGAATATATAACGGGCCCACTGCTGTTTGGGCGCGTCTTCTTCGTTAAGACCGAATTCGGCATAATCGTCAATATCTATAGAGTAGACACGAACCTTGTCTGTTCCGTTTTCTTTAATTTCAGCCATGATAACCTTGTCAATAGCCCCTGGAAATACAAAGCCGCCATTGTAATCGGTATGTTCACCTATAAGGTTTATACGTCCGGCCGAAGCATAAAATACACCGTCGGTTCCGAAACGCTGTTTAAATTGTGTGCTGATTGAATCTTTCATTTCCATGATTGTTCGATTTTTTGGTTTTGATTTATATTATATCTAAATTATTCATTACAGATTTATGTTTTGCAAATATAGCGATTTATCTGTATATAGAACTACGTGCGTTTGTTCAAATAAGCGCGCAAATCAGTCATTTTTGGTTTCTTTAATTTTTGCAGCCGACCTTTGGCGGCGGTTGTCGCGCCTTTGTATCAGCAACAGATACTGGTCGTAATAAGCCAGTATCAGCGTTGTAAGAGGAAGCGCTATAATAAGGCCCAAAAAGCCCAGCAGCGATCCCCATATTGAAAGCGAAAGCAATATAATGGCAGGGTTAAGCCCCATTGCCTTACCCATTATCTTAGGAGTCAGGTACAAGTCCTGTATTGCCTGAACAACGCAATAAACAGCTATGGCCCCGGCAAATATCACCCAGAATCCTACACCGGAGTCAACAGAACACACCATGCACAGCAGCGCCGTAGGCACTATGGATATAAGCTGCAGATATGGCACCATATTCAAAACTCCGATAAACATTCCCAGCAAAATAGCCATAGGCATGCCTATTATAGAAAAACCTATGCAGAAAAGCACCCCTACGCAAAAAGACACAAGGGCCTGTCCACGGAAATAGTGATTCATAGAGCGTTTTACATCAGCCCCTATACGGAATACTATACGGCGATACGACGGCGGCACCATATGGCGCATCGTTGCCGAAAGCCTCTCATAGTCGAGCATTATGAAAATCACATACAGGAATACAATAAACCAGCTAAGCAAACCTACAATAATGCTGATTCCCGACGTAACGACCTGCCATGTAGACGTTAGCACGTTTTCCACAAACTTAACATAGTCGTCGGTTTTCATAAGCCCCGACAAGTAATCAAAGTCGACATACTTCTTGATAAACTCATGAATTCCATCGGGCATAAACGGTATGTCAAGTTCTGATTCGGAAAACTGCTTTAGCAAATGCCCCATATGCCCCATTTCAGAAGTTATCATGGGTATGCTTAAATAACAAAGTATACCAACGAAAAAGGTTGCCTCAAACAATGTAATAAATATTGCCAGCACCCGGCCCTTCAAGTTAAGCAGCCGTCGGTTAAATTGCACAAACGGCTCCAACAAATAAGCAACAAATGCAGCTACGCAAAAAGGGAGCAGTACAGAACGCAACCGGTAGACAAGCCATATAGCCGCACCGGCAATCACACAAGTGATGAGCAATCGCACCGTTCTGTCCAAGTTAAAAGGCCTATACGAACTCATTAAATATAATTCATAGTAAAATAGAGCATGCCAACCACACACTCTCTCATGATTTGATTACAAAATTAATGTTACGAATTTAGTGATTATTTCTGTGTTTAGAGCATTTTTCCGTATTTTTGTAGCAATAAACCAATTAAAATAAAAAATGACAGAAGTAATACGACAAACCTTGGCTGACAAAGCCTGGGCCAGATGGACAGCACTGATTCTAATAGCGTCCATGATGCTGTTTGCGTACATGTTTGTGGATGTGATGTCACCATTGCAGTCTTTAATAGAAACACAACGCGGATGGTCGCCCGAATCATTCGGTTATTACGCCGGAGCCGAATATATATTCAATGTTTTAGGATTCCTGATACTTGCAGGAATTATACTTGACAAGATGGGGGTCCGCTTTACCGGCACATTGTCGGCATCGCTTATGGTAGGCGGAGCACTGATAAAACTTTATGCCGTAAGCAACATGTTTGAAGGAACCGGCCTTGAATCATGGCTAGACTCCTGGTGGACATCCATGCCTGGAAGCGCAAAACTCGCAGCTTTCGGATTCATGATTTTTGGCTGCGGATGCGAAATGGCCGGTATAACCGTTTCAAAAGCCATCGCAAAATGGTTCAACGGCAAAGAAATGGCATTGGCAATGGGACTTGAAATGGCTATTGCCCGAATTGGGGTATTTGCCATATTCTCAATATCGCCGCGTCTGGCCGACTGGATGGGCACGCCGACTGTTGTCATTCCGATAGCGTTCTGCTCAGCGTTGTTGTGCATAGGCCTGCTTTGTTTTATAGCATTTTCTTTCATGGACCGTGCCTATGATGCCGAAACCGGCACATCAAAAAATTCCGGAGCAGAAACCGCCGAAGAAGAATTCAAGGTTAGTGATGTTGCCAAAATATTCTCATCGCAACTATTCTGGATTGTGGCACTGCTGTGCGTACTATACTACTCTGCAATATTCCCGTTCCAGCGCTATGCGGCAAACATGCTGCAATGCAACCTTGACCTGGATGCCACTCAAGCCGCCGATATTTTCCGCTGGTTTCCAATAGGGGCAGCCATACTGACACCGTTTTTAGGATATTTTCTTGACAGAAAAGGAAAAGGAGCCACTATGCTTATATTCGGCGCTGTATTAATGATAGTGTGCCACCTTACATTTGCCCTCGTACTGCCGTCTGTGCCCAGCACAGCCATTGCTTTTTCGGCAATAGTGGTACTCGGCATATCTTTCTCGCTAGTACCTGCCGCCCTATGGCCGTCAGTGCCCAAAATTATGGAAGCACGCTACCTAGGCAGTGCTTACTCTCTCATATTCTGGGTTCAAAACGTAGGCCTCTGCCTGTTCCCCATATTAATCGGGCAGGTTCTTCAGGCAAGCAATCCGGGGATAACCGACCCTCTGAAATACAACTATACCGTTCCGATGCTGGTATTCGCATCACTAGGGGTGCTTGCCCTCGGGTTCGGCATCTGGCTTAAGATTCTTGACGCGCGCAACCATTACGGCCTTGAACTTCCCAACATCAATCCCACCAAGGAAGAAGGAATCATGACTTCCGAAGGCATGACAATGGAATAAAGTACATTTTTTAACAGCCACACTACAGAGTCCGCCACAAAAGTTAGACAAAACTTTTGTGGCGGACTCTGCTGTGATCACAGAATATTTGATTTTAGATTTTTTAACACAGGGGGGGGTAATAACTATATTTAATAATTTTGCAATGCAAAACGGCTTTCCCGTTAAACGATTACATCTCCACGGCAATTTGAATTTACGGTTCAAAAGAGATGGGACGGATCTTCGTTTAATACCCTAATTATTGTTTGTTCAGTACCACGTCTGCTGAATCCCTAAATCCTCTCATGCCTGGAAGGTATGGGCCGGTTTGCGGATTCACACCTGCCGTATACTGTCGCGAAGTCCCACCGGTACCACTGCCTTCATTGTAGAAATACGATTTTATTATTTAGCATGCGACGACATTATAAGTGACGGACAGGGCTTGCGGATATCGTCGCGTCCGTACTTGCCAATATTATCAATTTTGTTAAATCAATTTATTATTTGCAATGAGGAAATTTATTAACTACTTTATTTGTTCAATTGTTTTTATGTTGTGTTGCGGTGTTTTTGCATCGTGCAGCAGCGATGATGACGGGCCCCGTTATGATGTAGAAGGCGTTTGGGAAGCTCCCGGCGGTGAATCTATTACGTTTAATAATGATAAGACGGGAGTATACAGCTATAACGGGACTACGCATAGCTTTGAATGGACTATGGAGGAAAATGCAATTGTCATCATGGGCTCTGATGGAACGACCACAAAGATATACTACCGTATTGTTGGCGGTAAGTTGCTGCTTTATAGGACATATAATGATTATGAAAATAACAATCCTTCAAATTCTTTTGAAAACCAGGGCGGTACAAACGAGGGCGTTGGCAGCATTATAGGGACATGGCAGACGACGTACCACGACGGTGGTCACAACGACACTGAAACTATAACATTCAATAAAAACGGAACGTTTACAAACGTAATAAAGTGTCCAGAATACGGAACTGAGAAAGCATCCGGCAAATGAAGCCTCGACGGCGATCCAGCCAAAGGCGCATTGCTCACAATATCAGGCAGAGACTTGGACGGATATGATTTCGAAACAATATTACATATACAGATTATAGAAAATGTCCTTGTCACAATTGATGACGAAGAAGGCAGAACAGCACGCTGGAACAGAAAATAAAGATTACAGCCATATAAAAGAGCCAGTCCACGGAGCAAATCCGTGGACTGGCTTATTTTATATAGGGACTCCAGACTAAAAATCAGGCAGCATTCCCATGTAAATATTGTATCAGGAACATTGTCAGCGGTTTGCCCGCTTACGCTCTATTTCGTCCAGAATTATTTTGCGCAGGCGCAGATGATGAGGAGTTACCTCCACATATTCGTCTTCCTTTATGTATTCCAACGCTTCTTCCAGGCTGAATACAACGGGAGGTATTATCCTTGCCTTGTCGTCGGCTCCGGAAGCACGCATGTTGGTTAGTTTTTTCGATTTTGTAACATTCACAACAATGTCGTTATCCTTGGCATTCTCGCCAACAACCTGACCGGCATAAACTTCTTCCTGTGGAAAAATAAAGAATTTACCGCGGTCCTGCAATTTGTCAATAGCATAGGCATATGCCGTTCCGGCCTCCATTGCAATAAGCGAGCCGTTTGTACGCCGCTCTATATCACCTTTCCAAGGCTGGTATTCCAGAAAGCGATGTGCCATAATAGCCTCACCGGCCGATGCCGTAAGCACGTTGTTACGCAACCCTATAATGCCGCGCGAAGGAATGTGGAACTCTATGTGCAGACGGTCGTTCTGCGTTGCCATCGACACCATTTCGCCCTTGCGTCGAGTAACCATGTCAATAATTTTCGACGAGTATTCTTCAGGAACATTTATAGTGAGCAACTCTACAGGCTCGCATTTGCGGCCGTCAATTTCCTTGATAATTACCTGCGGCTGGCCAACCTGAAGCTCGTATCCTTCACGACGCATGGTCTCGATAAGCACAGACAAATGCAGCACACCCCGGCCAAATACGGTCCATACATCCTCATGATCGGATTTAGACACACGAAGCGCAAGGTTTCTGTCCAGTTCGCGAGTAAGCCTGTCGGAAATATGACGCGATGTAACATATTTTCCGTCACGGCCGAAGAAAGGCGAATCGTTTATGGTAAATGTCATTGACATGGTTGGTTCGTCAATGGCTATACGTGGAAGCGGCTCGGGATTATCGGGCATAGTGACAGTGTCGCCAATTTCAAATCCTTCAATACCTACAAGCGCGCATATGTCGCCCGAACTAACTTCCTGAACCCGTTTACGCCCCATTCCCTCAAAAGTATGAAGCTCCTTTATACGCTGTCGTACCGTGGTGCCGTCACGACGGCAAAGGGCCACGTCCATGCCTTCGCGTATGGTGCCACGGTGAACACGGCCAACCGCTATACGGCCTACATAGTTCGAAAAATCGAGCGACGTTATAAGCATCTGAGGCTCGCCGTCAATAGTTTTAGGTTCGGGTATGTACTCTATAATGGCATCCAGAACGGCTGTAATATCATTTGCCGGTTCACGCCAGTCTGTCGACATCCATCCCTGTTTAGCCGATCCGTAAATAGTAGGGAAGTCAAGCTGGTCCTCTGTAGCCTCAAGGTTAAACATCAGGTCGAAAACCATTTCCTGAACTTCGTCCGGGCGGCAGTTGGGCTTGTCAACCTTGTTTATCACCACCACGGGTTTAAGGCCCATCTGTATTGCCTTCTGCAATACAAAACGGGTTTGAGGCATAGGCCCTTCAAACGCGTCGACAAGCAAAAGACATCCGTCGGCCATATTCAGCACACGCTCAACCTCTCCACCGAAATCTGCGTGTCCGGGAGTGTCAATAATATTTATTTTGTATCCTTTATAATTAATCGATACGTTTTTCGAAAGAATTGTTATACCGCGTTCGCGCTCCAGGTCGTTGTTGTCAAGTATTAATTCACCGGTTGACTGGTTTTCGCGAAAAAGATTTCCGGCCATAAGCATTTTGTCGACAAGAGTGGTCTTGCCGTGGTCAACGTGCGCAATTATGGCAATATTACGAATGTTCTGCATTAGGATAATTTTTTGCAAAATTACTATGTTATTAAACATAATCCAAAAAAATCACAGCACCGGATTTCAAAAAACAGTCATATTGCCGCATTTAATTTTTTCAAATAACTAACTTTGCCTAGTTTAATAAATAATTAATAACCCGATTTAGATTATTGCAATGGCAAAAGACGAAACAAAAGCTGCCGAAAAGGCAGCTTACGACACCGGTGTCGCCGGATTGCCCGAAAACGCATTCCGCGAGCTGGCGGCCGACGAAGAATACCGGCCAGTGATGCATCCGGCTCACGACTACAAGGAAGTAACGCCCTACTCTGTTTGCATGGGGCTGTTGCTTGCCGTTATTTTCAGTGCAGCAGCAGCCTACCTTGGTTTGCGCGTAGGCCAGGTATTTGAGGCGGCCATACCTATAGCCATTATTGCCGTAGGATTGTCGGGGGCTCTTAAAAAACAGAATGCCCTTGGACAAAACGTTATCATTCAATCGATAGGGGCCAGTTCCGGAGTAATTGTGGCCGGAGCCATTTTCACACTTCCCGCTCTGTTCATACTTCAGGAATCGCACCCTGAAATAACGGTAAACTTTTTCGAGATATTCCTAAGCTCGCTTTTAGGCGGTATACTGGGAATATTGTTCTTTATCCCCTTCCGTAAATATTTTGTAAAGGATATGCACGGAAAATACCCGTTCCCCGAAGCCACTGCAACTACACAGGTTCTGGCCAGCGGTCAAAGCAATAAAGCAGAGGGCGGCTCTCAGGCACGCACACTGGTAATAGCGTCGCTTATCGGAGGTATTTACGACTATCTGCTTGCCACTTTCGGCTGGTGGGCAGAAAACGTAACCTCGACAGCGGCACACTGGGGCGAACAGCTTGCCGCCAAAGCCAAACTTGTTGTAAGCGTAAATACCGGTGCCGCCTTGTTGGGACTAGGCTACATTGTCGGGCTTAAATATGCATTCATAATCTTCGCCGGCAGCGTATTCGTATGGTGGGTTATCATTCCATTAATGGGCACTTACGGTGCTCCGGAAATAGCCTCCATGGCTCCAAATGCCATTTTCAGCGATTATGCGCGCCTGATAGGTATAGGCGGCATTGCCATGGCCGGGGTTATCGGCATAGTGAAATCGCGCGGCATCATAGCACAGGCCGTAGGGCTTGCCGCTCGCGAGCTAAAAGGGAAAACCGATGCCGGGACAACCGTACGCTGGCAAACAGACATGTCTATGAAGCACGTGGCCTACTTCACGTTCATAGCACTGACCGCCGTACTGATATTTTTCTGGCTCGGGGTTATAAACACATTCTGGCAGGCACTTGTGGCTTGGCTGGTGGTTACCGTGATAGCTTTCCTGTTCACTACAGTTGCCGCAAACGCTATTGCAATAGTCGGATCGAACCCTGTATCGGGAATGACACTAATGACCCTGATAATTGCATCGGCCGTATTTGTGGCTATCGGCCTAAAGGGCACGGAAGGCATTGTTGCATCTATGGTGATAGGCGGTGTTGTATGCACTGCGCTGGCAATGGCCGGCGGATTTGTAACCGACCTGAAGATAGGCTACTGGCTCGGATCCACACCACGCAAACAGGAACAATGGAAATTTCTAGGCACACTGGTTTCGGCCGCCACAGTAGGAGGCGTTATACTGGTACTGAACAAAGTTTACGGATTTTCAGGTCCCGACGCACTTGTTGCACCTCAGGCAAACGCAATGGCAAAAGTGATAGAGCCGCTTATGATGGAAGGCCCCACTCCATGGATACTTTATATGGTTGGCGCAATACTGGCACTGTTGCTTAACTGGCTAGGCGTACCGGCCCTGGCATTCTGTCTGGGTATGTTCATTCCGCTGCAACTTAACACCCCTATGCTTATAGGCGGTCTTGTAGCCTGGTTTGTAAGCAACCGCTCAGCCGACAAAAAACTTAACGACGCACGCCGCGACCGCGGAACTCTTATTGCATCAGGCCTTATTGCCGGCGGCGCACTGTTCGGCGTGTTCGCCGCACTTACCCGCTTTGCAGGTTTCGAATACACGTCACCGCTTTCCTTGGGCACCACACAGGGCCTTGGATGCGCCATGTACGCACTGCTCATAGCCTACGTTGTATACGACAGCTTCCGTGCCAAAGCATAACAACATTCCACCAAATACAATCAAGGCCCGGTTCGAATTGTCGAACCGGGCCTTGATGTATATTAACCAACCGGACTTATCGAAGCCAGCGTAACAGGTCTTTGTATGAAGCCTTGTGGCCATACATAAGTATACCACGACGGTATATTCTGGCAGCCAGCCATATGCACACTCCGGCTGTGGCATAAAGCAGCAATATGCTCAGGGCTACTTCCCAAAAAGGCACATCGTAAGGCAGCCTTACCATCATTACTATAGGCGATGTAAACGGCACATACGAGCAAACAACCCCAAGCGTGGAATCGGGCGACTCCATACACGCCTGCCCTATCATCAGTGCAAACACTATGATAAGCATAACTGGTGTCATAAACTGGCTGGCATCGCTCTGTTGGTCGACAGCCGAACCGAAACCGGCAAAAAGAGCCGAGTAAAGCAGGTAGCCGCCAATAAAGTACAGTACAAAGACCCCGAGTATCTGAAACCAGTTCACTGCAAGCAGCCCCTGCATGATTTCTACAAATTCGCCAGCAGGCATAGCCTGCGCCGCCACACCGGGAGCCATCATTTCGGGCGCAGGGGCCGCAGCCAATCCGCTCAAGCTCAACAGCAAAAGGCCGGCACCAAGCAGCACGGCCCATATTAGTATCTGCGTAAGCCCCACAAAGGCCACACCTACCACCTTGCCAAGCATAAGTTCCATTGGGCGGCACGAACTCACAATAACTTCCACAATACGGTTTGTCTTGTCCTCTACCACGCTCGACATTATCATAGCCCCGTACATAAGCACGAACATATATGTCAGAAACGAAAGGCCTATGCCGACAGCCATGGCAATCTCTGTCGACGAAGTCTGTTCCTCGTCGTTATCGCTCCACGTATAGCCTTTAACCGTAACCTCTACCTGCGATTCCTTGACAATCTTGTCTAATTCCGGTATATTGTACGAAGCTATCTTCGAAGCGCTCAACGCCCTGTCAAGGTCTTCTTCCAGCAAACGCGTAAGCGACGGCTGTACGGTCTTTTCCGAATAAACCGACACCTGGTTTGTTGTTTCCACATTTTTAGGAATCACAACTATTGCATACAAGCCTGTGGAATCACTGTTAAACTTCTGACGGAGATTCCTGGA
>SSTG01000059.1 GCA_004801635.1 Muribaculum caecicola
ATAGGGGCTGCCGAAGCGCAGTCAATAGCCATAAGGATGGAAAAAATTATAACGCCCAGGCCCATGACACACGACCTTTTCGTTAGTTTTGCCCATGCATTCGGTGTGAAGCTGAAACAGATATTTATATATAAGTTCGAAGATGGAATTTTTTCGTCGGAACTTACATTTGCCGACGAAGAACGTACAGTTGTGCTGGATGCACGCACGTCAGATGCTATTTCGCTGGCTATGCGTACAAATGCCCCGATTTTTACGACAAAGTCCATTCTCGACGAAACCGGGTTCCTGATGGAGGAGGTTGGCGAAGCTTCTGATGATGCCGGGTCGGAACCAGATGGGGATTCCGCTTTGGGTAAAGCCGACGAAACAGGTTTTAATCATGAACCTAAGCTTGAACAATACACTGTTGAGGAGCTTGAGCGGACATTGAAAAAACTTATTGAAGCCGAAAATTATGAACAGGCGGCCAAAGTAAGCGAGGTTTTAAAGCGTAAACGTGGTGAGTAATCATTTGTTTATCCGAAAATAATAATCACACCTTAAATTGAATAACATATGAAATCAATAAAAATACGTCTGGCATTGCTCACATTTATAGAATTTGCCGTGTGGGGCGCTTATCTGACTTCGCTTGGCAGTTATTTGTCTAATGTGGGGCTTCAGGGAAGTATCGGTTTGTTTTATGCCGTACAGGGAATAGTGTCAATGTTTATGCCTGCCCTTATTGGCATTATTGCCGACCGCTGGATTCCGGCTCAAAGAACGTTGTCATTGTGTCATTTGCTGGCCGGTGCTTTTATGATTGCAGCCGGTGTGTATGGCATGAGTGCCGGTAATTCGCCTGAGTTTGGCACACTGTTCGCACTTTATTCAATATCGGTGGCATTCTTTATGCCTACTATCGGTTTGCATAATTCTGTGGCATATACCGCACTTGACAAGGCCGGAATGGATGCTGTAAAGCATTTTCCCCCGGTGCGTGTTTTCGGCACGGTGGGATTCATTGTGGCAATGCTTTTTGTTAACTTTACCGGTTTTCAAAACACGTATGCACAGCTGGTTACATCGGGTGTGTTAAGTTTGGTAATGGTAGTTTATGCGTTGACAATGCCTAATTGCCCCGTTAACAACCGAAAAATAAGCGGAGGCTTTGTCGAGGTGTTTGGCCTAAAGGCTTTTGCGTTGTTTAAGCAGAAACAGATGGCAGTGTTTTTTATATTTTCAATGCTCCTGGGTGTGTCATTGCAAATAACAAATGGTTTTGCAAACCCGTTTATACAGGCTTTTGGTAAAATTCCGGAATATGCCAATGACTGGGGCGTGAATAATGCCAATGCCCTTATATCGCTGTCGCAGATGAGCGAGACTTTGTGCATACTTCTGATTCCGTTTTTCCTGAAACGTTTTGGCATAAAGATTGTGATGCTGATGTCGATGGTAGCATGGGCTTTGCGCTTCGGATTTTTTGGTATAGGCAATCCTGGCGAAGGTGTATGGTTGTTTATCCTGTCTATGATTGTTTATGGCATTGCATTCGATTTCTTTAATATTTCAGGTTCGCTGTATGTTGACAGCAAAACCAATGCATCGATGCGTTCCAGCGCCCAGGGGCTGTTTATGCTTATGACCAACGGGGTTGGGGCTACGATAGGTACGCTTGGCGCACAGGTTGTTATTGACCGCTTTGTCAATTCCCAAACAGAAAATGAGGCAATAATATCGGGCTGGCATGTATCATGGCTTATATTTGCCGGATATGCCTTAGTTATTGCCATTCTGTTTATGTTTATATTTAATGACAGGGATAGCAGCAGGCCCCTTGATGCGGCAGGTACAGTTGATGCTGTTTCGCCGGAGGGTATGATTAACGAATAAATTTGAATTGATGATACAGTATTTTGCTCCGAATATAGCAGATACGCTTCTTTTGCCTGATGACGAAGCCAGGCATTGCCTGCGTGTGCTTCGTACGCCTGTTGGCGGATGCATCAGCGTGGTAGACGGTAAAGGAAACCGTTATACATGCCGTGTATGTTCTTCCGATCCACGAAAAGCCTCGGTAGAAATTGTTGCCGTGGAAAACGTGTTGCCGACATGGCGCGCGCATCTTACTGTTGCAGTGGCACCTACTAAGAATGTTGACCGTATTGAATGGCTGGTGGAGAAATTAACCGAAATGGGTGTTGACCGTATAGTGCCGTTGCTATGCCGCCATTCCGAACGTAAAAATATAAATACCGACCGTCTGTATAGAATTGCGGTAGCAGCCATGAAACAGTCGCTTAAGGCTTCATTGCCGGTTATAGACGAGCTGACCCATATTGCGGATTTTATCGGTGAATGTAATGATTCGCAAAAGTTTGTTGCCTACTGTGCCGATAATGTTGACCGGAAAATATTGGCCCGGGAGCTTGTGCCAGGTACAGCCACGGCATTGATGATTGGTCCTGAGGGAGACTTCTCTATTGAAGAAGTAGGCATGGCGCTGTCGGCAGGCTTTATGCCGGTTAGCCTTGGTGAGTCGAGGCTGCGTACGGAAACAGCCGCTATGGCAGCTGCGCAGACATTTCATGTAATAAATATGTTGTGATGTATAAAATTAATAGTTTAAATCATATAACAGGATGCTTCAATATTTAAAAACTTCAGATACAGATAATTTCTTTCTTTTGGCTGGCCCATGCGTTATTGAAAGTGAGGAAATGGCTCTTGACATAGCCGGTTTTGTTTGTGAAATTACGGCGCGTCTAAATATCCCTTACGTATTCAAGGGGTCGTATAAAAAGGCAAATCGTTCAAGAATCGATTCATTTACAGGCATTGGCGATGAAAAGGCATTGAAAATATTGCGAAAGGTGCGTGAAACGTTCAATGTGCCAGTAGTTACCGACATACATACAGAACAAGAAGCCGCCATTGCTGCAGAGTATGTCGACATACTTCAGATTCCGGCTTTTTTGTGCCGGCAGACCGACTTGCTTGTGGCCGCAGCAAAAACAGGTAAAATGGTAAATATAAAGAAAGGCCAGTTCCTTTCTCCTGAGGCTATGCGTCATGCTGTTGACAAGGTTCGCGATGCAGGAAACTGCCAGGTAGCTGTTACCGACCGAGGAACCTCGTTTGGGTATCAGGACCTGGTTGTTGACTACCGTGGAATACCAACTATGAAGCAATTTGGTGTGCCGGTTATTCTGGATGCTACACATTCGCTTCAGCAGCCCAATCAGATGTCGGGAGTAACAGGCGGACGTCCTGAGCTGATTGACACCATAGCTTCGGCCGGAATTGCCGCCGGTGCCGATGGCTTGTTCATTGAAACACACCGCAATCCATCTGTGGCAAAGAGCGACGGGGCAAATATGCTCCGCCTTGACTGTCTGCCTGTACTGCTTGAAAAACTGACAGCCTTACGCCAGGTGGTAACCAGCTTTAAATAGCCGGTTACTTTTTGTAATGATACAGTCAGCCCGGATATGCTTCAATGCACATCCGGGCTGACTGTATCATTGTGGCGGTTGGTTTTTATTTTTTTCCTTTTTTTGCTGAATCTATATCTAGAAGAAGTACTTCTACAGCTTTTTCGAGTTGCTGGTCACGGCCTGTAACTATTACATCCGGGTCATTAAGAATAAGTACATCGGGTTCGAGTTGTGAATTTTCCAGATAGTTTCCTTCGGCAGTGCGGTAGCCTATGACGGGTATGCCGAATAGCATAGAATCATCTTGCAGGTCAACCCAGTTTACCGATGTCATTGTTCCGGGAACGGGTGCGCCAACCAGTTTTCCGAGGCCCTTGTGCTTGTACACCCATGGTGTTCCGTGCGCGTTCGAGTAGTTTGCCTCGCATTGTAGCATTATGCTGGGCTTGTTCCAGCGACGCGAAGGCATGTCGCAAATGTCTTGTCCGCGTATTACCTGTGTGAGGTATTTGTCGCCGCTGAACAATACTTCGATATCTTCATGCAGACGGCCTCCGCCATTCCAGCGAGTGTCTATTACAATACCTTCCCGGTCAACATATTTACCAAGCAGGTCAGTGTAGATGGTTCGGAAGCTGGCATCGTTCATCGAACGGATATGCACATAACCCAGACGGCCTCCGGAAAGAGAGTCTACATTGGCCGCACGTTGTTTAACCCATCGTTGGTAAAGCAGGTTTGACATGGCAGCAGTGCTTATGGGAAGCACAACTTCTTCGTTATGTGCGCCTGAGGGGCTTGTAAATGCCACCAGTGTCTTTTTACCTGAAATATTTGCAAGAAGTGTGGTGAAATCAGTATCTGCATCTATTTTCTGTCCGTTTATGGCTTCGATTACAGTGCCTGGTTTTACAAGGGTATTTGCATGGTCAAACGGGCCGTTTTCAACAACTTCAGCAACTTTTAGGCCATTGCCTTTGTGATTTAGGTCGAATAAAAGTCCTAACGAAGCAGTACGCTCGCCAACTGCAGAAGGGAAATAACGGGCACCTGTGTGCGAAACATTAAGTTCGCCCAAAAGCTCTGACAGCATTTCTGCAAAATCGTAGTTGTTGTTTATATGCGGTAGGAATTTTGCATATGCCTTGGTCATGGCTTCCCAGTCTACACCATGCATCCTAACGTCGTAGAAGCGGTTTTTTTCTTCCTGTTTAACGTAGTTGAACATATATTCGCGTTCTGCGGCAGGGTCAAGTTTCATTACGGCAGAGTAGGTGATAGGTGTTATTTTTTCCGAAGAAACAGCCATTTTGCTCATGCCTCGGCTTCCGAGCAGGAACATCGTTTTTCCGTCTTTGTCAAACGAAAGCGAACGCATGCCGGTGTTCAGTTTCTTGGCAATTGATGGTTCGCGTTTGCGTAGGTCGAGTTTCCAAAGATCGTTCATATCCTCGAACGATGCAAGGTAATATAGTTTCTCCCCGTCGGGGGTGATTGCATAGTGGGAAATTGCCGATGAATTTGGCGTAAGCCTTACTACGCGGTCGCGTATACCGTCGAATTCGATAACAATGTCTTTGTTTTTTGTTTCGGTTGAATCCTTGTCGGCTTTCTTCTCTTTCTTTGCTCCATCTTTATTTTCTGCCTTTTCTTTGTCTTTTTTCTGGCGTTTTTCCAGCTCTTTGCGGAGTTCGTAATCTTCTTTCGAAAGTCTGAACTTGTCGTAGGCATCCTGGTTGAGGAACATTAGCATAATGTCGTACTGGGAGCCCCATGATGCGTGGTTGCGCATTCCATAACGTTCCGAGGCAAAAGCTATGGCATTGCCGTCGAGTACCCAGCTTGGCGATTCGTCGAAATATGACGATTGTGTAAGGTTGTGCACCTTTGGTGTGCCTTCTGTGTTGACAATGGCAATGTCTGTATAGGGCTGGTGGCCGTTGCCTGTAAGTTCAAATACAATCCATTTTCCGTCGGGACTCCAATGGTAGGTAAACGACCCGTAACGTTCGGGATTCGTCTTTCCGTCGGTTAGCTGGCGTACTTTTCCGGATTTAACGTCGCGCACCATAAGTTTTTGGCGGCCTTCTATAAAAGCCATATGTTTTCCGTCGGGCGAGTATACCGGCCGCGTGCGGTCAATTTTGTCGGAAGCCGGGAATACGGCTTTCTCTGTAATTATTGTGGCATTTGGAAAGTTAAGGTCGTCGTCGCGTGTTATAGTTGCTTCGTATATGTTAAAGTGCCCGTCGCGTTCGCTTACGTAGGCTATGGTACGGTTGTCCGGTTTCCATGCTGGTTCGCTTTCTGCTTGAGGTGTGTGGGTTATTTGCTTTGTTGTTTTGTATTCGGCTGAAGTTACAAATAACTCTCCACGGTCAATAAATGCAACTTGTTTTCCGTCGGGCGAGGCTGTAGCTTGTGAACTTGAACTTACAGAGCGGTATTTTATTGGATTTTCTTCATCGAGAGTAATGTCTATCTTTACTTTCTGCGGTTTGCCGTCAGGTTGCATTGTGTAAATTTCACCGTCGTATGTAAATGCCAAAGTGCCGTCTGACCCTTGCGACAGGAAGCGTACGGGATGTGTGGCAAAATTTGTCAGTTGCCGGGGTTGTCCTGGATTGAGCAGGTCGGCAGCAAACACGTTCATTGTTTTCCCATTACGCTCGCTCAGGAAATATATGGTTTTGCCATTGGTCCCGGCCACGGGATTCCGGTCTTCACCTGCATGGTTTGTGAGATTTTTGTGTTTTTTAGTGGCAATGTCGTATAACCATATGTCGCGAGTTACAGACGATGTATGGTGTTTTCTCCACTGGTCCTCCATGCCTTTGTTGTCTTGATAAAGAAATGCCTTGTTGTCGGGACCTACAAAAGAAATCATTTCGGCCGGTGTTCCTACAACCATTTCCGGTCTGCCTCCCTTTACTGAAGCCCGGTATAGTTCGGTGAGTCTGCCACCGGGAAAAAGAGCGCTTTCTGGCGCATCCTGAATATGGGCGGAAAAATAAACATAGTTTCCGTCGGGGCTGAAGGCCCATGGCGTTTCGTTGCCTGAATGCTTTGTCAGCCTGAGGGCATTTCCTCCATTGGCCGGCATCACATAAACATCGGCACTGCCGTTTCGGTCGCTGGCAAATGAAATAAGTTTTCCGTCAGGCGACCATACGGGCTGTTCGTCGTAAGCCGGGTTGGTGGTGAGACGTGTTGCAGCCCCCCCGGTTGTGGGCACAGTGTATATGTCTCCTTTATATGTGAATGCTATTTTTTTTGAATCAGGCGATATTCTTACATCGCGTAGCCACAACGGAGTTATGGCCGAGGCTTGTATAACGGCTGCAGCCGCCAGCATAGTGAGCAAATTTCTTATCATGACAGGTATTTTAAGCGTTATTATCGGTGTGAAGATGGTTAATTGGCAGGAATCTTGAGTTTTTGACCAATTTGTAGGTCGATACTCTTTAAATTATTGGCCCGTTTTATTTTTTCTACTGTCATTCCCGGATATTTTTTCGATATTTTGTACAGGTTGTCACCGCGTTTGACAGTGTGTATTTTAGGTTTGTTGTTTCGCTTTGTTGTCTTAGTCTCTTTTTTTGTTGTTTTCTGAGGTTGGGGTTTTTCAACTTGTGCTATTGTTTCCGCTGCGGTTGTATCGCAGTTTTCCACTGCCGGTTCAGTGTCATTTTTCACTATATGGTTTGCCAGTGTGTCTGGTTGTTCCGATTGGGTATAGGTATTTGAGGAACTGTCAATATCCGGTTCTTCTTTTTTGGGAACAGCTACACGCTCGTATGTGTGTATTTTAAGTACTTTTCCCCTGGCAAGGGTTTTTGTACGGCGTTTTATTCCGTTCCAGCTCTTTATTTCATTTATAGTTACGCCATATTTTTTTGCTATAGACGAGAATGTTTCTCCTCTGCGCACCTTGTGCCGTTTTATAACCAGTTTGGTTGTGTATTCGCCCGATTCAGACGATGACGGTTCTACCGTTGTACGGCGTTTATATGTGGCGGCATCGTGAGCAAGTATGCTGTCCTGGCTCATTATGTAGCTGTAAACCTGCATTGAAGGCAGAACCAGCGAATATGGACGGGTGTCGCCCGGTATTATGTCTTTTCTGTATTGAGGGTTTAAAACGCGAATTTCTTCAACAGGTATGTTAAGAACGTCTGATATCTGGTTGAAGTGAACGCGTTTGTTTACGTGTACAGAATCTGTTATTATAGGGCGCCGGGCAAGAGCCGGGCTGATTCCGTGCTCTTTGTAATATGTCATTATGTAATTTGCGGCGATAAACGCCGGAACGTAGCCTCTGGTTTCTTTGGGAAGAAAATAGTATATGCTCCAGAAATCGGGTTTGTCACCCCCGGCGCGGCGTATAGCCTTGTTCACGTTGCCGGGGCCGCAGTTATATGCGGCTATGGCTAGCGACCAGTCGTTATACATGTCGTAAAGCTGTTTCAGATAGGCTGCGGCGGCTTCTGTCGAAGCAATAGGGTCGCGGCGTTCGTCGACAAGGGTGTTTATTTCCAAGCCTAGTCCGCGTGCTGTCGGAATCATTATTTGCCATAGGCCGGTGGCACCTGCCCTGGATACGGCATCGGGGTTCATGGCTGATTCTATAATGGGCAGGTAGCGCAATTCAAGTGGAAGTCCGTTGCGCTCCAGTGCCTGTTCAAATATAGGAAAGTAGTACAAACTCATTCCGAGCATGTTCTCTACAAGTTGCCGGCGACGCTGTGCGTACATGTCTATATATGACCGTACAATCTGGTTGTACGGTAGTTCTATTGTGGTTGGAATACGCGACAGGCGGTCTATGTACACTTCGTCTGATTCGCCTTTGGCCGCGTTTTTGGAAAAGTCGGTTTCTAACACCGTATAATTTTGCAAATACCAGTTTTTTAACATTTTCTGTGTATCTGTTTCAAAACTTTCGGGATAGACAATGGCCGAGTCTGTTATGGAATTTTTTATTGAAAGTATTGATGGTGCGGCTGTTGCATACGATGTTGCGCAGGCAATTATCAAGGCTATTGTGATGCGGAATCGGTTCATTGTATATGTTATAGTTGTACGGTTCGTTTTTTAGAAGTTAACTGCCCATGCCAGGCCGACACCGGGTAGTGAGTTTCTGGTGTCTGGTATAAGCGAGGGTTTTATGTCTAACGATATATCGGGCGATATGTCGAAATGGGTTAGCGAAGCGTCGACATATGCGTCGACCATGGCAACCAGATATACACCTATCATTCCTATTATGCACAGGTCACGGTTGCGGCGGTAGAAGTCTTTGCGTGATTTGAATGTTTTTTCCAGCCACGTTTTGTTTAGTTTGGATTCGTCAGTGCCTGGTGGATAGAAATCCATGTAGCTGTTTGTGGACGGGTCGTTGTCCATAAGGTCGCGGTATCCCTGGGTATAGTCGTCAAGCATCTGGTTGTTCCATGTCATGCCGTAAATCAATCCCATGAATCCGCCTGCCACTATAGGCAGCTTCCAGTAACGGCGATTATACAATTGGCCTAGTCCCGGAAATAGGGCAGACAGCCATACGGCCCTGTTGGGGTCGGGGTTGAACTCGCGCACAACGTAATCTGGGTCTATTTCCAGTTTGCCATTGTCGCAGGTGGTGCATGTGTCGACATCTACAATGCCTTCCGGTTTAATTTCTAAAGAATCGCCGGTGAAGATTATAGAGTCGCCGGCTACTATGGTTTCGCCGGGAACGGCATTGTCAATCCAAAGCGAATCGGGGAAAGCCGATATTTTTACAGAGTCAGGAACTGGTGTTGCAACAGCTGATGTTTGTTGTGCACCATGTGGGTGGACGGGCATTCTGTTATTTCTGGGAGAATGCTGTTGCAGCGAATCCTGCCGATTGTAAATATTGTCAAAATGTGTTGAAAAAACGTTAACAGGCAGGGTTATAGCTGTAATTATAGCGGTTAGTGCTATTTTAAGCCTTTGTTTATGTTTGTTGGGTTTATATGCTGCCTGAGTCATGTGTATTACGATAAACGACAGTCAGTGAGACTAATACATTTCACTGACTATATGTTTGTTACGGATTTTCGAACCGGGGTCTAGTTGTCGGTTCGGTTAACGCTGTCAAAGATAGCAATTAATTGTTCAAGTTCATCAGCGTTTTTGAAAGGGAATGTGATTTTTCCGTTTCCTTTTGCATTGCAGGTGAACTGAACCGGAGTTTTAAACGACATTGAAAGGTGTTTTTTCAATATCTCGAAATCATTTGTGGTGTATTTCGACTGTTGGCTTGCTTTTGACTGTTGAAGGTCGGTGCCGTTCTGGTAGGCTTTGGCAAGCTGCTCTACTCGTCGTACAGACAGCCCGTTTTTAAGTATTTCGTTGTATAGTTTCAATTGTAGCGACGGATTGTCGATTGTAAGCAGCGCGCGGGCGTGTCCCATGTCAACACGACGGTCGCGCAGGCCTAGTTGCACTTCTGCCGGGAGTTTGAGCAGGCGAAGGAAATTTGCTATTGTGGCACGTTTTTTACCAATGCGCTCGCTTAGGCGCTCCTGGGTCAGCGAATACTGGTCGATGAGTTTTCGGAATGTGAGTGCTATCTCTATTGCGTTGAGGTCTTCGCGCTGAATGTTTTCGATAAGGGCCATTTCTGTCAGCTCCGAATCGTTTGCCGTGCGTATATAGGCAGGAACTGATGAAAGTCCGGCTATTATTGCCGCCCTGTAGCGGCGTTCTCCTGCTATAATCTGGTAGGACGACGGGCCGCTTTTGCGTAGCGACAGGGGCTGTATTATACCTAGTTCCCTTATTGACGATGCCAGTTCCTGAAGTGCTTCTTCGTCAAAATCTTTTCGTGGCTGGTCGGGGTTGGGGGATATCTGCTCCAGTAATATGTCGTTTATGGCAGTGGTTCCGCGAGCAGGAACATCGTCCATGGATATTAGAGAGTCGAGTCCGCGTCCGAGTGCCGGGCGTTTTGGCTGTGACATTGCTGTTTTCCGGATATTTAAATTTTAGTTATCAGATATTTGCGTGCTTGTGCTTTGCTATTAGTTCTTTTGCCAGCATGGTATGGCTTGTCGAGCCTCGGCTTTCAGGGTCGTATAGAATTGCCGGCAAACCGTGTGACGGAGCTTCGCTCAGACGTATATTGCGTGGAATTACGGTTGAGAACACCATGTCGCCGAAATGCCCTTTAAGTTCTTCGTATATCTGGTTTGCCAGTCGCAGACGGGCATCATACATGGTGAGCAGGAACCCCTCAATTTCCAGCTGGGGGTTAAGCTTGGACTTTATTATGCGTATTGTGTTTAGCAGCTTGCTGATTCCTTCTAGTGCAAAATATTCGGCCTGTACCGGTATAATGACAGAGTCGGCGGCAGTAAGGGCATTAACAGTTATAAGTCCTAGCGATGGCGAACAGTCAATAATGATATAGTCGTAATTGTTTTTGACGGGCTGAAGCACGTTTTTAAGAATACGTTCCCGGTCAGGTTTCGATATAAGTTCCAGTTCTGCCCCGGCAAGGTCTATTCTGGAGCCTACAAGGTCGAGGCCTTTTACGCATGTCGGCACTTGCGAGCCTTCTACAGGATATTCGTCGACAAGGCATTCGTAGATTGACGAAGACATGGTTTGGGGGTCAATTCCGTAGCCCGATGTGGCATTTGCCTGAGGGTCGGCATCGATAATCAGCACTTTCTTGCCCTGGGAGGCTAGTGATGCCGCGAGGTTTATGGTTGTTGTGGTTTTTCCCACTCCGCCTTTCTGATTGGCTATTGCAATAATTTTACCCATAGATAGTTACAATTATCAATGCAAAGTAAATAATTGTTTTTCAGAATGCCTAGTGCTATGGGTTATAAAATGAGTTAAATGTTGATAAGTGGGGTATAATGTAGATAACTGTATAAAATACGCCGGACAGGCAGTTTTGCTTGTCCGGCGTGTTTGTGAGTTTGTGATTGCTTGTTAAAGAGCTATTTTTTCTGTTTTTGAACCTTGTCGGCGCAGATACAGGCCAGGCGATGCTGTTTCCGGATTGATGCGTATTCCTTGCAGGTTATACCATTCAACGGGGGCATCAAGGTTGTCGTTGACAATGTTGTCTATACCTGATGTGTTTGAATCGTTAATTTTGAGGTTGTCGAAGTGCCATGGATAGCAGAGCGAGTTTATTGTAATTACATGCTCGCCTTTGGTGAGGTGCACGGCCTGATAATCAGGTTTCTCGTTGTATTGTGTGGCAAACGAGTTGTCGCCTCCCTGCTTGGGCCAGAAATATAGCACGTTCGATGCAGTTCCGTTAGTGTTCTTTGTAGATACCCATTGCGACTTGTCGGCCAGTATCCGGTTGAACTCGGCACCGTCCTCTGTAAATGTTTCAGGGACGGCCGGGCGCATTGGCTGGTTTGCCGGAGTTAGTTCGACACCGTCTATTGACAGGGTCATTGATGCTGCATACTGTTTGGGCCAGTTCAGTGTAGGGTTGTTCTCTATTGAGTAGCTTATGCCTGGTTTGGCTCCTACTGAAGCCACACGGCCGTAATCGCTCCAGGGAACGGAATGACCAACGAATATGTTTACGGTCATGTCCTCGGTGGCATTTACTGTGTATGTGTAGCTCTGGCCCCAGTTGGCGGCTGCTTCGCTTGTTGATATGGTGCGGTCGGCCGATTCGGGCGTGATGCCTGAGTACAGTTTCCAGTTGTTGTCGCCCATGTCGGCAATGTAGTGTCCGTTCGAGGCTGTTTCGTCGGCAGCAATAAGCATGTCGTTATAGTCGTCGCGGTAGTTGCTCTGCTCAGGGCTGGTCGATACGTATTGGTCGATTGGTGTGGCGTTTTCGTCAACCAGGTAAATTATGTATCCGCCCGGGGCCAGGTCGTAAGTGTTTTCGCCGGCTGCGATGTCTTTTGTGGTTCCGTCGGGAAGCACTTGCTTAACAGCCTTGTCGTTCTTGATTGTAATGCTCTGGTTTTCGAACAGTTCCGGGTTTACTGTCATCATGAACAGGTTTTTCTCGTTTTGCAACAGGCTAACCGGCATACCGTTGCCTGATGTTGTTACGGATGAAATTCCTTTGGGAAGCATGTCGTTAGTCAGACGCAGACAGCCAAGGGGTGTTTGTGCGTTTGTGTGGCCTACGTGTAACATTTCAGCACCTAGGAATACCCATGTAAGGGCCGTTACTTCGGTGTTTATGTTTTTTGCATAGTACCAGGCCGGGTTCTTTGTGCCGTCGCGTGTGATAGGTGCGTCGTTGCATCCGTCGCACGACATGTAGGGCCAGTATTGAAGTCCCTGTGCTCCGTAAAGCAGTGCGCTGAAAGCCTGTACGCGCATGTGCTCCTCTTTGGGTGCCGGGTATTTGTATGGTTTCTTTTCCAATACGCTGTTTTCCATTCCGGAGCTGTGCCATGTGCTTGACATTGCACGGGTAAATGCCCAGAAGGAAGTGTTATAATATTTGGCAAGTTTGGAAATTACTTCGAGGTTCTGGAAGAAGTTGGGCATTAGCTTGACACTTGCGCTTGATTCGTCGTTCTGGTCGAACTGGCGGACAGCGTAGTAGTCGTAACTCAGCATGCCTATTCCCGAACGTTTAACATACTCATTAACATAATAGTCGTACGACGATGCCCCTATGGCAGCCGGAACGGTGTTTATATGAAGCAGGTTTCCATAAAGTAGGTGCTCGTCGTCAAGGTCGCGTACG
>SSTG01000005.1 GCA_004801635.1 Muribaculum caecicola
GGTGGGGCCCTTTTCAATTGCTCTACCTGGGTCCCTTTTCAAATGTTAGATGCACCATCGAACTGCGTTTCGAGATCAAACCTGAAGGCAACTACACCAACACCCTCTATACCATCCGCTACTTCCAGTACGACGGCGAGGGTACTCTCAAACTCGTTGACGGTCCCGTTCTGGTCAACAACGACCGTGTTCTCCTCGAAAGCAAGACCTTCCGGCTCAACTACACCGCCAACTCATCCGAGGCCCACAAATTCCTCGTGGTCGTGGAAGATTCGTTCAATTCTACCCCGTGGCAGCAGACCTTCGAGTTCAACAGCAAAGACAGCGGCGACGATGACAGTGGTAAAACTCCCGGCATCATCAGCCCTGTCAATCCCGGAACCATAACACCCATTGGATTATGAAGAAACTTCTGATATTCCTCATGGCGTTAGTGACCCTCGCGGTCACTACGCCAACCTTCGCCGCAAAGCGAAGTATAATGGATTTACCTCCATACGAAAGAGCAGTTCTAATCATCAAGCACCATGAAACCTTGCATGACTCCAGGAAACATTGGCCCTACCTCGGATATGGTCACAGAAAACTGCCCGGAGAGAAATACTTTCGTGGCTATAAGATGAGTGAAAGAGAGGCTGATGCACTCCTTCGCAAAGACCTTAATAAGTTCATCGCTCTTTTTGCAGGATTCAAACCGATGGACGCACTCCTGTTAGGTGTCCTTTCATACAATATCGGTCCGGGGGCTGTAATGAAAAGCTCGGTCTATCGCAAACTGAAAGCCGGAGACCGTAATATTTTCAAGTCATACACTGCCCACTGCAAATATAAGGGCAAATTCCATAAAGGTCTATATAAACGTCGCTGTCAAGAGTTTGCCGCCTTATACGTTCCGTAAAATCAATATCTTATGATGCTGCCGGAGGGATGCACTTTTCGGAGGGTATCCCTCCGCCGTATCTTATAGACAAATCAAAACGTCCAAAAAAAATGGCTTCGATAAAAGTAAAGTTCCGTCCCTCAACTGTCGCTGACCACGAGGGAACAATCTACTATCAGATTATCCACGAAAGGAAGGTGCGACAACTCCTTTCAGACTACAAAGTATTCCCGGATGAGTGGGACGAATCCCGCTCAATGGTCATTACCACCCAGAAGAGTGAACGAAAATCGTTCATCCTCTCAATCCGTGAGCGCATCCGATGGGATGTAGAGCGGTTGATAAAGATAGCCCGCAAACTTGATGCTAACGGTCTCTCCTATACCGCCGATGATGTTATCGACGAGTTCAACCGCTACGCCAACGAATACTCCCTGTTCAACTTCATGGAGAGTATCATCGTCAAACTCAAACAGAACGGTAAGGTCCGGACTTCCGAAACCTACAAGTCTGCGCTCAATAGTTTCAAGAAGTTCTTGACGAGCCAAGCGTCTAAAGACGATTACCGACAGGACGAGGATATAATGCTCGACTGCCTCACCTCCGAGGTGATGGAGGCTTATGAGGCATGGCTCAAAGGTCGTGGCGTTGCCCCCAACACCATATCTTTCTACACTCGCATTCTACGGGCGGTCTATAACCGCGCGGTCGAGGATAACATCATTGAGAACCGCAATCCGTTTCGCCATGTCTATACCGGCGTTGACAAGACAGTGAAAAGAGCATTATCATTATCTGTCATCAAGAAAATAAAGGCGTTGGATTTGTCGCTGAATACCTCACTTGACTTCGCCCGCGATATGTTCCTGATTAGTTTTTATCTTCGTGGAATGAGTTTCATCGACATGGCTTTCCTAAAAAAATCCGACCTCAAAAACGGCTACGTTACCTACCGCCGCCGAAAGACAGGTCAGCAGTTAATCATCGAATGGACCAAGGAAATGCAAATGATTCTTGACAAGTATCCCGAAAATGCTACCGATTACCTGCTCCCCATCATCAAGAATCTCGGCACCAACGAGCGATGCACCTACCGTAACGTCGGTTATAACATCAATCACAACCTGAAAATAATAGCCCAAATGGTTGGCATCCAAGTTTCTTTGACTCTCTACGTCGCCCGCCACAGCTGGGCCTCCGCAGCTAAAGCCAAAGGCATTCCCCTGTCAGTAATATCTGAGGGTATGGGCCACGATTCCGAAACCACAACCCAAATCTACCTCGCCAGCCTTGATACATCAGTCGTTGACAAAGCCAACTCTTTAATTCTGAAATCACTCTAATAATATCCTTGTATGCGACTTTGCCATGTGTCAGGTAAATTCAAACATAAGAGGGCGGATATTTGTTAGATGTATAAAATCGATTCGATTATGAAAGTTTCAACTATTCTATATCTCACAATATTAGCTCTTATGCCACTATCGGCATTAGCACATGGACCTCAAGTCAATGAGGAATATACGAAGCACGTCTTTGTTGATTCATTAGAAAACTCCATGCCATATCGGATGCTTTCGCCATCAGAGATAGAATCCGGTAAGGAATATCCGTTGGTATTGTTTTTACACGGTTCTGGTGAGCGCGGTAACGATAATGAGAAGCAGTTAGCTCATGGTGCTTCGATATTCAGCAATCCTGTAAATTCTGACAAATATCCCGCGTTTGTAGTATTTCCACAGTGCAAGGAAAAATATTGGACTGGCAAGATTGATGAGCAGTTTTTTATGCCTGGTTCTCCTGTGCCACCTGAATCAAAGGCAGAGGAAACATTGATGGAATTAATAAATCATCTGATTGCAAACAATCCCATAGATAAAAATCGCATATACATTGTCGGAATATCTATGGGTGGTATTGCCGCCTATGACTTGGTTTGTCGTCATCCGGATATATTCACTGCGGCAGTTCCAATATGTGGAGCTGTTAATCCTGAACGATTATCGGATGCCAGGAATGTAAAGTTTATGATATTTCATGGTGAAGAAGATGATGAAGTGCCGTCTTATTGCAGTCGAGAAGCATATAAGGCTCTAAATTCTGTGGGTGCGAACGTCGAATATATAGAGTTTGCCGGAATTGGACATGATTGCTGGTCATCAGCATTTAACTATCCAACATTACTTTCTTGGCTCTTTTCTCAAAGCAAGACACTAACTCATCAGTCTGTGGATACAAATCTCACCTATATGAATAGGTAGTGAGATTGACACGTTTTACTTATTGCCTCGGTTGCTTCAAGCGCGACCGAGGTTTTTTGTTTTAAGACTATCCAAAACTCTAAATAAGAGATGCTTAATCAAGGTGCAAATTTAGTTATTTTTCTGCAAATGAGCATCGTCTTCCCCTTGATTTTTTACTACATTAGGTTTAGATATATGATTTTTCATTGGAAATGTTTAGGAAAGATTTGGCAAAAGACCTTTGAAACGACTCTCTTTTTGCAAGTTACGTATTATCACAATCTCTTATTTAGAGTTACCTATCATCAACATGAAAACCAAGAAAACTACTACATACAACAATCAAGACTCCAGTGTCTTCTGTCCTACAGAAGGTGACTGTAAAAGTGTGATGTTTAGCAAGTATCCAAATCTCTTGGGAAGAGATGATTATGCAAGTACAAAGGTACAAAATTTCTTTGAATTATAGTATCCTTTAAGGCAAAAAAGTCCTCTATTTCATCGGCAAAAGTAATCAAGTGCTATTAATGTTTAGTAAAATCCAAATTATTGGAGGTGTAAACAACTCTGTTTACGATACTTTGGACTACATCCAAATCTCTTCCCAAGAGATGCCTATGTTAACACCAACAAAAATAAATGAGTTTGTTTAGATATATAGCATTATGCGTATCTCTCGTGCTATCAATACTAACATTAAAGGCACAAGAGCTGATTCAGGGATCTTATGAGTCACTGATAGATACTCGTGTCGTATCAGTTGAATTTGATATTGCCCATGCCACTATTGGTGGACAAACGCTTCAGGACTTCATTGAATTTAAGACTTTTGAGGAAGGAGAAGGATATTCAAAGGAATTTGACAAGGACTTACGTGAGATACTTGGAGATTTCATTGATGAGTATAATGACACCAATTCACCGATCACGTTAACTGTCAGTTCTTCCCCTACAATCTTATTGACTATCAAGGTAGATTATATCAGCAGGAAAGGCAACGAGATTTCCTGCCATTACATTTTCTCAGATAGGACGACAGGTGAAGACATTGCCACCATAACCATGTCCTCTAAAGATGGACGAATAGGCTCATTCACTAATTTGATGGGTGACGCATTTGAGAGAGCCGGAAAAGACTTTGGAAAGTATTCAAAGAAGATGATTAAAGCAGAACTAAAGAAAAAGAAGAAATAAAAAATGGAACTGTCATCAATTTACGACATATTGTTCAATGGCAAAACCTTGTCCGTTCCATCCAAGGAAATGGATAAGGTAGGACAGTGTTATGAGTTTTTGAAAGACTTCGTTACCGACAAGGTTATCTATGGCATCAACACCGGATTCGGGCCGATGGCACAGTGGCGTGTTGATGACAATCACTTGAAAGAACTCCAATACAATATTATTCGGAGTCATGCAACAGGAGCCGGAGAGCCGCTTTCTGACATTCAAGTCAAGTCTGCTATGATTGCTCGTATAGGGACTTTCTTGCAGGCTCGTTCCGGAATAAATCCAAGTGTTATCACACTTTTGCAAGAGTTTGTCAATCGTGGTATTTATCCCTTTATTCCTCAGCATGGCAGTGTCGGAGCAAGCGGAGATCTCGTCCAGCTTGCACATATGGCACTATGTCTGATAGGCGAAGGCAAGGTACATTATAACGGCGTTTGGCGACCTACAATCGAAGTCCTTATGGAAAATGGACTTCAGCCAATGGATATATTCGTTAGGGAGGGCCTATCAGTCACAAATGGCACCTCTGTCATGACGGGCATATCTATAGTCAACCAGTATTATGCTGAAAATCTGCTGAAATATGCCACTATTGCTGGAGCTTGGATAAATGAGATTGCAGATTCATTCGATGACTATATGTCTGTTGAAGAGAATGTTTGCCGACGCCAACCGGGTCAACAGATTATTGCCCGCTGGCTACGTGAAGTTAGCGATGGTAGCAATCATCTTCAGAAACGGGAACATGAGCTATATGACCCTTCAAAGAATAAGGAAAGGTATTTTGAGCATAAGGTTCAGGCGTATTATTCTCTAAGGTGTATTCCTCAAATATATGGTCCCATTTACGATACACTGAAAAATGCCGCAGAAGTCTTGCAGAACGAAGTCAATTCTGCCTGTGATAATCCCATCGTAGATTACACTACGCAGAATATATACCATGGAGGGAACTTCCATGGTGATTACATATCTCTTGAAGCTGACAAAGTTAAGATTGCAATGGTACGTCTTGCCATGACTGCTGAGCGTCAACTTAACTATCTGTTCCATGATCGTATCAATGGAATATTGCCTCCATTCCTTAACGTGGGAGTTCTTGGTCTCAATTACGGTATGCAGGCGTGTCAGTTTACTGCCACTTCTACTACTGCTGAATGCCAGACACTCGCTATGCCGAATTATGTTCACAGCATTCCGAACAACAATGATAATCAGGATATCGTGAGCATGGGTACTAATAGTGCTCTTCTCTGCAAAAGAGTGATTGATAATGCCTATCAGGTCATGTCAATACTCTATATTGCATTGGCTCAGGCTACTGATTGTCTTGGTCTTGCCGATAAACTTTCTCTGAAGACGAGGGAACAGTATGATGCAATTCGAGCTATATGCCCGAAATTCATTGAAGATACTTCCTTTTATGAAGAGATTGCAGAAACAGAAAAATATTTACGCACTAACATTATCCAATACTTGAACGCATGAACTACGCTTTAGTTACGGGAGGCTCACGTGGCCTTGGAGCAGCAATAAGCAAGAGGCTTGCCAAACAAGGGCTCGGCATAATTGTGAACTATCGCTCTAATGAATCTGCAGCTAAAGCCGTAGCAGATGAAATTATAGGAGATAGCGGCATTGCCGAATTGTTACCTTTTGATGTAAGCTCCGAGGAATCTGTTGATATGGCTCTTGAAAAATGGGAAGAGACACATCCGGATGACCGGATTACAGTGTTGGTAAACAATGCCGGCATTAGAGAGGATAATCTATTGATTTTTATGCAGACCCAGCAGTGGCATAATGTAATCAATACCACTCTTGACGGTTTCTTCTATGTTACCCGACGTATATTGAAAGGAATGCTGACCAAGCGTTTCGGTCGCATTATCAATATTGCCTCTCTCTCCGGACTGAAAGGTTTACCCGGTCAGTCCAATTATTCTGCCGCAAAAGCCGCCCTTATTGGCGCGACAAAAGCTCTTGCTCAGGAAGTTGCGGCACGTAAAGTTACAGTAAACGCTGTAGCACCCGGTTTTATTAAGTCTGATATGACAAAGGATTTAGATGAGGACAGCTTAAAAAAACTTGTACCAGTGGGCAGATTCGGAGAAGCTGACGAGGTTGCTGCATTGGTTGCATTCCTTGCGTCTAAAGACTCCTCATATATCACAGGTGAAACAATCTCAATCAATGGAGGACTGTATTAATGAGTAGAAGAGTAGTTATCACAGGTATGGGCATCTGGTCCTGTATCGGCAAGAATAAGGAAGAAGTAAAAGAATCGCTTTACAATGGCAAATCCGGTGTCGGATTGGAAAAGGAACGCCTTGAATACGGTTACCGTTCCGGTCTGACGGGTATTGTAGAGAGACCAAAACTCAAGGGAGTTATTGATCGTCGTCTTCGTGTAGGTCTTTCCGAAGAGGCTGAATATGCCTATATGGCAGCACGAGAAGCCTTTGAAGAAGCTAATGTTTCCGATGAATACCTCAAAGAGAATGAGGTTGGTATCATCTTCGGCAATGACTCTTCGGCAAAACCGGTTATCGAGGCTGCTAACATCATGGCAGAAAAGCATGACTCCGCACTTCTTGGCTCTGGTCTGATATTCCAGTCGATGAATTCAACTGTGAATATGAATCTCAGTACGATATTCCATCTGAAGGGAGTAAACTTCACTATCAGTTCCGCATGTGCGAGTGGTTCCCATTCAATCGGCATAGCATATATGCTCATCAAGCAAGGTCTTCAGGATATGATTATTGCCGGCGGTGCGCAAGAAACGAACTATTATTCAATGGCGACATTTGATGCTTTAAGTGCTTTTTCTATTCGTATGGATGAGCCAACAAAAGCGTCTCGCCCATTTGATAAAGACCGCGATGGACTGATACCGAGTGGAGGAGCTGCCGCTCTTGTATTGGAAGACTATGATCACGCTGTGGCTCGCGGTGCAAATATACTCGCCGAGGTAGTGGGATATGGCTTTTCCTCAAATGGAGGTGGCATATCTCAGCCAAGCGATGATGGTTCAATAAAAGCCATGACCCGTGCGATGGAAGATGCCGGCATTACCGCTGATGAGATTGACTACATCAATGCTCATGCTACATCAACCCCACAAGGTGACGACTATGAGGCGATAGCTCTCGATCGACTGTTCAACGGCAAGAAAGCACTCATCAGCTCTACTAAGTCAATGACTGGTCATGAATGCTGGATGGCTGGTGCCAGTGAAGCTGTGTATAGCATCATAATGATGCAAAATAGCTTTGTTGCTCCTAACATAAATCTCAACGAACCAAGTGAAAAAGCCAATAATCTCAATATAGCTAGAAAAACTATCGATATGCCATTGGATATTATCCTATCCAACTCATTTGGATTCGGAGGCACTAATAGTGCTTTGATAATCAAAAAAGTAAAATAGCACAATTCAATAAATTTCAGAACAATGAAAAAGTATTTACTTACAATGCTTCTTGTGCTCGTAGGGTGCATGACAGCAATGGCCGGTTCCGACATCAAGGTGACCGAAGGGAATAAAAAATTCCTAAAGACAGCGGAAGGCAATGCTGTACTTGTCTTTGATTGGGATGGAGCCACCTTCGATAACAAGGAACCCCTGACTGCTAAGTTCAGCAATCTGGAAGAACTCAAACAAGTAGCATGGAACGGTTTTTCGGAAACGTTCAACGAGAAATGTAAAAAAGTCAAGGTCGTAGCAGATGATGCAAATGCAAAGTATAAATTTGCTATGAAAGTAACCAACATGGATCAGTATTTCAAAGTGATGGGATTTGTCCCTGGAAATGCGACCAAAGTTTGGGGTACTATGACCGTGACAGACCTTTCAACCGGAGAAGTTCTTGCAGTAATTGAAGTTACCGAAGTCAATGGTGGAGCCAACCCCTCACCAGATGGTAGCTTTAGCGACTGCTTCGAGGAACTCGCTAAGCAGGTGGCAAAACTTAAATAATTTATTAAAAGCTCTCGTCCGGATTTTTCGGGCGAGAGCCTATAACCCATTATATATGGTGAAACTCAAACCTCGGTATATATTAGGATTGCTGGTTGCAATCTATATGTGCGTTCCTTTGTCATCAATGGCAGAGGATAATAATGACAGCCGGGTACACTTAAAAGTGCTTGGCGGTTTGTCGTATTCTACTCTGTCTGGAGAAGACGGCATTTTTGGACCTACCGCCGGAGGAAGATTTGACATTCGTGTTTCCTCTCAACCCGTTTATGTAGGTGCCGGGATTGAGTATATGAACAAAGGATTTCACCATAACTCCAATCATTCTTTCGTAGTTCCCTTCCTCGGTAGTTATCATCTTCAATTCGGTGAACAGATAACTATTGAACCATTTGCCGGAACTACAATCAGCTACGGCTTTAATTGGAAAAATTGGGATTGCGGACTACGTTTGGGATGCAATCTCAGAGCAAAGCGTTGGGATTTCACAGTCGGATATGACTTGGGCTTCCGCCATTATACATTTAACTATGCCGAGGGTAGAAATCAATCGCTCTTTATCAATGTGGGATATAATTTCAACCTTGACATCAACTAATACATAATAAGCGATGAATCTATTCCCGGAATTAAAAAAGAAATATACGAAGGAAACGCTGAATGCTCGTGAGGCTCAACGTCTCGCCGAGTTTATTGCCTTCGGACCTGTAATATTCCAGACTGCCCGTATAATGCTAAAACTGGGCATAATGGATATACTACGCGATAGCGACAATGGCCTCACCATTGATGAAGTTGCAGAAAAAGCCAATATATCAAAGTATGCGGCCAAGTGCCTTCTTGAAGCTGCACTTTGTATTGGTATCGTGCTGGTGAATACTAAAACTGATAAATTTACCATATCGAAAACCGGATGGTTCCTTATAAATGACCCTGCGACAAGAGTAAATATCAATTTCAACCATGATGTCAACTATCTTGGGTGGTTTAACCTTGAAGAGTCGCTTCTGGAGGGTAAACCTGTCGGGCTAAAGACTCTTGGCGATTGGCCTACAGTTTACGAAGGCTTATCATCTTTGCCCAAGCATATTCAAGACAGTTGGTTTGGCTTTGATCATTTCTATTCAGACAATTCGTTTGATCAGGCGTTGGAAATTGTCTTCAGCAACAAGCCAAAGACACTGCTGGATGTTGGAGGCAATACGGGGCGATGGGCATTACGTTGTGTCGGATATGACAAAGATGTCAATGTGACGATACTTGACCTGCCTCAGCAGATTGGCATGATGAAAGAAAACATCAAAGGCCATGAAGGAGCTGAACGCATCGATGGACTCGGAGTCAACCTGCTTGACGAATCCACAGAGATGCCCGCTGAACGTAAGTTTGAAGCAATATGGATGAGTCAGTTCCTTGACTGTTTCAGTGAGGATCAGATTATAAGTATCCTTCGTCGTGCAGCCAAGGTGATGAATAAGGACTCTCGACTTTATATAATGGAGACGCTTTGGGACAGACAACGGTTTGAACCGGCAGCGCTCTGTCTTACCTTGACAAGTCTCTATTTTACCGCTATTGCAAATGGCAACAGCAAGATGTATCACTCCGAGGATATGGAGCGACTTATTAAAGAAGCAGGATTGGAGATTGAAACAATTCATGACTACCTCGGACAGGGTCACAGCATAATGGTTTGTAAACTCAAATAACAGTAGAAAAATCAATATTATCACAAAATGGAACGTAAAGAAATCGAAAGCAAGGTACGCGACTTCCTTATCGAGGATTTGGAGGTCGATGAAGAAAAGATCGTCCCCGAAGCTCGTCTCAAAGATGATGTAGGTATTGATAGCCTCGACTTCGTTGACATTGTTGTCATCGTAGAGAAGAACTTCGGATTCAAAATCAAACCCGAGGAAATGGCCGGAGTCGTTACCCTCAACGACTTCTACAACTATATCGAGACAAAGGTTAACTCGAAATAAGAAGGAGACATTGTTGTGAGCGAACTTAAACACGATAATTGGGTCGGAACGACCTATGGCAACGGGTGGATGCACAAATGGCTTATCAGATTCCTGAAAGTTATAAATATGCGTCTGCTATATCTGTTTGCCTTCGTGTTTATAGTTCCTCCTACGATGATTGTCAACAGCAAGGCGAGAAAAGTGATTTACCGTTTTTACCGAAAGCGATTCGGTTATGGACGGTTTAAGTCCTGCTGGATGACCTACAAGAATCATTGCGCTTTTTCGCAGGTTGTTATTGATAAATTTGCCATGTATGCCGGTAAAAAGTTTAAGATAGCGATTGATGGTTATGACCAGTTCTTGTTATTGTCAGAACAGATTTCCGGCTTTGTTCAGCTTAGTTCTCACATAGGGAACTATGAGATTGCAGGCTATTCTCTCGTTGCCAAGACGAAAAGATTTAATGCACTTGTTTTCGGCGGTGAGAAAGAGAGTGTGATGGCAAATCGAAGTAGGATGTTCAAGGATAACAACATTCGCATGATTCCGATGATGGCGGATATGTCTCATCTGTTTGTGATTGATCAAGCGTTGTCCGACGGAGAAATTTTAAGTATGCCGGCTGATCGGGTATTCGGCTCCCAGAAGTCATTTTCAATAGATTTCCTGGGCGCAAAAGCCAAATTCCCGCAGGGACCGTTTTTGCTTGCAGCAATGAGAAATGTTCCTATGCTGTTTGTATCAGTAATGAAAACGGCTGCTACAAAATATTATATTTCGGTTCGTAGGATTGAATGTAAGGTCACTGGCTCCACTCGCATTAAAGCTGAAAATTTGGCAGGCCAATATGTAAGCTTGCTTGAAGAGACAGTGAGAAAACATCCTGCACAATGGTATAACTATTTTGATTTTTGGGCTAACTAATGGAATTTGAAAAAATTGACATACATGAATTGCTCCCCCAGCAGGAGCCATTTGTCATGGTAGGCAAGTTGTGCCACTTTGACATGGAAAAGACAAGCACAGTAACAGAGATAGTAAGTGATAATATCTTTGTTGAGAATGGAGTGTTCACACCCTCCGGTATCATAGAAAATATCGCTCAGACATGTGCGGCACGCATCGGGTATGTCAATAAGTATATTCTAAAGAAAGGAATACAGCTTGGATTCATCGGAGCTATACGAAATCTGAATCTATACAGATGTCCGAAAATTGGAGAAGTTGTTGAGACCTCAATCATAACCATAGAAGAAATCTTTGGGATGACATTAGTGACGGCTACTGTCAAAGTTGGTGATGAAGTCATTGCGGAATCTCAAATGAAAATCGCTTTAAGCGAGATGGAATCTCAAAGCAACCAGTGATATGAAAAAGATACTGTCAGCAAAAAAACAATTTGAGATTCGGTTTAGCGAAGTTGACTCCATGAACATCGTATGGCATGGCTCATATCCCCTATATTTTGAGGATGCACGAGAAGCCTTCGGGCAGAAATACGGACTGGGGTATATGACTATTTTTTCAAATGGCTATTACGCTCCGCTGGTAGAACTATCATTTAAGTACAAGAAACCTCTTGTATATGAAATGAAACCATCTATCATCATAACCTATGTCCCGACAGAATCTGCCAAAATTGTATTTGACTACGAAATAGTAGATGAACGTGACGGTTCTACACTTGCTACAGGACGTTCAGTACAAGTATTTATGGATCGTGAGTACCAACTGGTATGGGAGAACCCTGAGTTTTATCAAAAATGGAAAGAAAAATGGGAGGTATTATGATTACAAAAATAGCTGACAATATTATATCTCCACTTGGCTATGACTCCAATGCCAATTTCAAAGCAGTTCTTTCCGGAGAAACGATGCTTTGTAAGCACGTTGATTCATTTGGACTGCCGGTACCTTTCTGTGGATCATTACTCAATCGAGATGAAATAATAAGTTTGGCAAATGCCGAAATAGCTTGTGCTGAAAACTATACTTTCTTTGAAAAGTTATGTATTCTATCTGCGCAGAATGCGATAACTGATTGCAACCTATCTCCTCGGGAATCGAATGTTATATTTATCATTTCCACTACGAAGGGGAATGTGGATTGTCTTGAAAACTCGTTGGAAGACACACGATGTATTCTTGCATCGTCAGCCAACAAGATAGCAAGATACTTTGGCAACAATAATACGCCTATTGTCGTTTCCAATGCCTGCATCTCAGGAGTCTGCGCACAGATAGCAGCCATAAGGGAACTGCTTAGCGGGAGGTATCGTTATGCCGTTGTTATTGGGTGTGACGTGCTTTCTAAATTTATTATTTCCGGATTCCAATCATTCAAAGCATTAAGTCCTGAATGCTGTCAACCATACGACAAGAATCGTGTAGGTCTCAATCTTGGAGAAGCCGCCGGTACGATTATTTTGAAAGCCGGCAAACCATCCAATGAAGAGGATTGGCAATATGTAAGCAGTTCTATTCATAACGATGCCAATCATATATCCGGCCCGTCACGCACTGGCGAGGGTTCATATCGCGTCCTTGCAGACATCTTAAAGGATGTTGACGCCAACGAAATAAGTTTCATAAATGCTCATGGAACAGCCACTGCCTACAATGATGAAATGGAGTCGATCGCAATTCATCGAGCCGGGCTTGACGACGTTTGCGTCAATGGGCTTAAAGGGTATTACGGCCACACGCTTGGAGCCGCAGGCATCATTGAAACAATTCTGTCGATGAAGGCTATTGATAATGGAGTCGTTTTAGCGACAAGAGGATTTGAATCTACAGGGACTTCATACACATTAAATATCTCTAATCAAGTTAGAGAGACTTCCAAAACAGCTTTCATCAAGATATTGTCTGGCTTTGGCGGTTCCAATGCTGGCATCTCATATCGGAAAGGAGGTAAGGCATGAAGACTATAGCTGAAATCTCGATAACACCGAACCGCACAATCTTAAACGGCGATACAATATCTACCGCCAATATAGCAGGTCTGTATAGAGAATTTGTTGGTGACTACCCTAAATTCTTCAAAATGGATTCTCTATGTAAGTTGGGCTTTATTGGCTCAGAACTTCTTCTGAAAGGCATAAATGCTGAAGAGAAAGAAAACGCGGCAATAATTCTGTTCAACCGAAATGGGTCTCTTATCACAGACCGAAATTATCAGAAAACAATAACTGATGACAATTATTTTCCGAGTCCGGCACTGTTTGTTTACACTCTTGCCAACATCGTAACTGGAGAAATAGCCATCAGAAATAAGATATATGGTGAGTCGTCATTTTATGTCCTTAATAACCAAGATATGGACTTGATGAATGATATCATCAATAACACATATCTGACATCATCACCTACCTTTATCCTTACGGGCTGGGTAGATTTTGATGATGAGCATAACTATGAAGCAAAACTGAAATTAGTAACAAAATAAAATTACAACATAATGGACAACTTGATTTTACAGCTGAAAAATCAGATCATCGAGGTTCTGAACCTTGAAGACATGACACCTGAAGACATCGACGCAGAAGCTCCTCTCTTTGGAGATGGTCTTGGTCTCGACTCCATTGATGCACTTGAACTCATAGTTCTCCTTGAACGTGAGTACGGCATCAAACTCTCGAACCCCGCTGAGGGCAAGCAGATTTTCAAATCTATTGCCTCTATTGCAGACTACGTAAGCAAGAACCGCAAGAAATAAGTATGGAAGACAAGGTATTCGTGACGGGAGCCGGAATAATTTCGGCTTTAGGCGTTGGCTCAGAAGCCACACTGCAATCGCTATTGAGTGGTGGAAGTGGAATTGGCAGGATTACTCATCTTGAAACAGAACATGATGAATTTCCTGTCGGTGAGGTCGCTTTGTCAAATGCTGAAATGTCACGAATGCTGAATGTCGGCTATCCGATTGATAGTCTTCGGACTGTTTTGATGGGAATAATTGCCGCAAAAGAAGCTGTTGCCTCGTCTAAACTTTTACCACGTGAATTAAGAACGGCAGCTTTTATTAGTGGTACAACGGTCGGAGGAATGGATAAAACCGAACGCCATTTCAAGACTGTCTTCGACTCCAATACAGAAACCGAAGACAGTTATGAGCTAAAGTATAACGATTGTGGTTATTCCACAGAACTCATAGCTGACAGTGTCGGAAAGTTCAGTCTTGTCACAACTACATCGACAGCATGTTCATCGGCTGCGAATGCCATCATATTGGGGGCGAATCTCATTAAATCAGGGATTGTTGATATTGCCATCGCAGGTGGATCGGAGGCACTTACCAAGTTCCATCTAAACGGATTCAACACTCTGATGATTCTTGACAAAGACAATTGCAGACCCTTCGATAGAGACCGAACAGGTATCAATCTCGGAGAAGGGGCGGCATACATTGTCCTTGAGAGCGAAAAATCTGCCAAAGCGCGAGGTGCCGAGGTTTTAGGCATTCTTAGCGGATATGCCAATACTTGTGATGCGTTTCATCAGACAGCCTCTTCTGAAAACGGAGAGGGTGCGTATCTTGCAATGCGTAAGGCGATGGATATGGCACGTCTTAGCCCTCGGGATATTGATTATATCAATGCCCACGGCACCGGAACTCCCAATAATGATGAGACAGAGCTTGCTGCAATGCAGCGTATTTGGGACTATGAGTTGCCGAAATTTTCATCAACAAAAGCATTTACCGGACATACTACAAGTGCGTCAGGTTCTATTGAAGCTGTAATCTGCCTGTTGGCATTAAGACATGGCTTCCTTCCTCAAAATCTTGGGTGGAAAAACCCCATTAAAGATGATGCCATCCCTGTGTTGGAAAAATGTAATACAGAAAATGTAGAAAACATCATAAACAACTCATTTGGTTTTGGTGGAAATGATTCGACACTAATTTTTTCAAAATTTCATAAAGATAATGGCTAATCACTGTTATGTTAATTCAATAGCTCAGGTCTCTTGTCAGAAGCCACTATCAGATGAGTGGTTTGATTCGCCGTGTATTTATGAGGATAAATATGTCAGAGCGCAAGAGCCTGATACAAAAGGCCTGATTGTGCCCTCCGAGGCACGGCGTATGAGTAAGATACTCAAACGCACGGTATGCACTGCGATAACAGCTCTCAATGAATCTGACATCAAGCAGCCGGATGCCATTATCACAGGCACCGGAATGGGCTGTATGGAGAACTCAGAGAAGTTCCTTATAGATTTAAGCCGGTTTGGAGAGCAATGTCTCAAACCAACATTGTTCATGCAGTCAACGCACAACACAATTAGCTCGCTTATTGCGATTATCTTGAAGTGCCATGGCTATAATAACACTTATTCCCATAAAGGAATATCATTCGAGAGCTCTCTTTTTGACGCGTGGATTCAGATAAAAAGCGGAATGATTCGCAATGCTCTTGTCGGTGCACACGATGAGGTAACACCTTTTATGGATTTGGTTATGGAGCGGACGCATCCAGAGTATTCACTTGTGTCAGAAGCATCGGTTTCAACGATTGTAACCAATACAAGAAGTGATAGGAATTTGTGTGAGATAAGTGACGTAAGACTTCTCCATCGCCCTGAATATTCTGATCTCGCAGCTCTCTTGAATCCAGAAGAGGACGGAATCATTTTATTAGGATTGAACGGCAACTCCTTGAATGACGAGCCGTATGAGAAGTTAGTTCGGACATTATCTTACAATCCCCATATACTCCAATACAAGAATATATTTGGAGATAATTTCTCTGCTTCAGCGTTAGCGTTCTACGCTGCCTCAAAAATAATGCAACGCCAAGAAATTCCTTCACTCATGCTGTGGAATGCTGAAGTGGCTCCGGATATTGACGAAATAAAGAGTATTACAATCTTGAATCAGTCTGATGGGACAACCTGGTCATTGATTCGATTAAAGAAAGTATAAGTTATGTGGCAGTTAATAGGATTATCTATAATTCAGAGTATAATGCTATCGTTTGGGCAATTAACGCTCAAACTGGCCTTAGAAAAGATGCCCACATTTTCATGGACTACTAACTTTTGGGGAGATCTCCTGACTAATTGGTGGTTCATGCTTTGTGGTATCCTTTTTGGTGGTGCCTCAATACTTTGGATGTATATCTTAAAACACTTTCCACTTAATATGGCATATCCTATGGCAAGTATGAGCTATGTTTTTGCCCTTTTGTTTGCTATTATATTCCTGCACGAGACTGTCGCATGGAATAGATGGCTGGGCGTGGCTTTTATTATGATAGGATGTGTCTTTGTAGCAAAATAAAGAAAATGAAGAAAATAGCAACCATATTTTGTATGCTTCTGTGTGCGTTGTCAGTAATGGCAGCACCACTGACAGCTCAACAGAAACAAGAAGTTATCGGAAGAATCAACAAAACGGCTTCCGGATTAAAATCAATGAGCTGTTCGTTTACTCAAACGAAGTATCTTTCGCTACTCAGCGACGAGATGATATCCGAGGGTAAGATGAATTACAAGCAGCCAAATAAACTTAGATGGGAATATACAACTCCCTACCAATACTTATTTATTTTCAATGGTACAAAAGTTTATGTAGGCAATGAATCCCGGAAAGATGTCATAGACACCAACACGAATAAGGTATTCAAGGAAGTGGCAAGAATTATGATGAGCACAGTAACAGGAACAGCCTTGTCAAATTCTTCGGATTTTTCGATTGATGTCGCAGATGGTAATACCCAGTGGCAGATTACTCTTGTCCCCAAAAAGAAAGAGATGAAAAAGATGTTCTCGAAAATTGTTTTGCTTTTCAATAAGTCGAACTTAATGATTGCCGAGATTAACATCTACGAAAATAATAATGACCGAACAAACATCAAACTTAAAAACATAAAAACAAACGGTGTCGTAAATGAAACGCTTTTTGCTATTCCTAAATAATCTATTATTTGTTTGCGCCATTGGTTTGTGTGCAAATGATATAGATTCTACTGATGTCAATAATCAACTCCAAAGATATACTTTCCAGATAGAAACGGACAAAGCGTTTGTTTCGGGTCTGCTTCTTGCGAATGAAAGCGAAGATGTCATCAATGGAAGTATGATAAATGAATTTGGAGTTTCAGCTATTGACTTCACTTATTCCAAAAGAAAGCAAAAAGTAAAACTTCTGAATGTGGTTAGTTTCTTGAATAAATGGTATATCAGAATGGTCCTGAAAGACGACTTAAAATTCTGTCTTCATATTCTTTATGGTACACCATTTAATAAAAAACACAAATATGAGATAGTCCGAATAGGTAATACAGTCTCAATAATTAACCACAAACGTAATCTGAAATATACATTTACTCCGCTAAACACAACAGATGCAGATGATACTGAAGAACAACCTCTATAAAATTTCAGCTTCAAATATTGAAGAAAAATCATTCAATCTGGAACTCGTTCCGGATTGTGTGATTTATCAAGCGCACTTCCCGGAACAGCCAATTACTCCGGGCGTATGTATTATTCAGATTGCTAACGAATTGCTGAATGAGCTTCTTCAATCTGAATATAAACTTACAACCGTTTCAAATGCAAAGTTTTTAGCGGTAATCAATCCATTAGATACTGCGTTTGTTACCTATACCTTCAACAAATTGGTATTTGATGAGGATACAACGACAGTAAAAGCCTCAGTTGTAGTCAGCAATACAGACACCGTATTCACTAAGTTATCTTTGGTTTATAAGAAGCAATGACCTACACTGACAAGGATGATTTGATTGCGACTTCACGCAGATATAAAATCTGTGTCCTGATTCCCACATATAATAATGCTGGGACTCTTCGTGATGTCATTACTGATGTCTTAAATTACACTTCCGATGTAATCGTTGTAAATGACGGCAGCACAGATTCGACACGTCAAATTCTACAATCATTTGGAGAGACTATTACAGTAGTTGATTACAAAAATAATAAAGGCAAGGGTACTGCTCTTAAAAGCGGATTCAAGAGGGCTATAGAACTTGGTTATGAATATGCCATTACTATAGATTCTGATGGTCAGCATTACCCTGATGACCTGCCCAAGTTTATACAAGCAATCGCCGAAAATGAAGGGTCTCTGATTGTGGGAGAAAGAGATCTGTCAAATGTTGACATTAACGGAAAAAGTTCATTTGCCAATAAGTTTTCAAACTTTTGGTTTTGTGTCCAGACCGGAAGGAATTTAAAAGATACTCAGACCGGCTACAGGGCATACCCTTTGAAGCACCTACATGGGCTTTCATTGCTTACCAGTCGATATGAGGCTGAACTTGAGCTTCTGGTCTTCGCTTCATGGAATGGAGTGAATATTATATCTATTCCTATAAGGGTATATTATCCACCCCAATCGGAGAGGGTATCACATTTTAAGCCGGGTCTTGACTTTACAAGAATAAGTATTCTTAATACCATATTGTGTGGAATGGCATTATTGTATGGTGTCCCGGCACGGATATGGAGTTCGATAAAGAACAAAAGGATATTCAGTATGGAGTTCAGGCCGTTCACCTGTAAGAAAGGTGAAAAGAAAGAGGCTGCTACCACTTTGGGACGATTAGTGCGTTCATTATATGGACTGTCATATTTTGTGTTTTGGTCTATGTTCGTGTTTACTCCCGGAGCATATCTGTATTTCTGGTTTGGAAAGAATACTGAAAATAAAAAACTTAGGTTTCATAAAATGCTGCAATGGATTTCTAACTTCCTTACAGTTAGATTTCCCGGAGCCAAAACGATATATGAAAACCCGAGTAACGAGACATTCGACAAGCCGGCTCTGATTATTTGTAATCATCAGTCACATTTGGATTTACCCGTACTGATGTCGACAAATCCAAAGTTGATATTTCTCACCAATGATTGGGTTTGGAATAATTTCTTTTATGGCAAAATTATACACTATGCTGAATTTCTACCAGTATCGGCAGGAATGGATGTGATATTGCCACATCTGAAGAGTTTAAAGGAACGGGGGTATTCGATTGTTGTATTCCCCGAAGGAACACGGTCTGCTGATTGTTCAATTCTTCGATTTCACCAAGGAGCATTCCTATTGGCTCAGGAACTGAAAATGGATATTGTTCCTATGGTGTTGCATGGGGCCGGATATTATCTTCCCAAGAAAGATTTTATGTTCCGTAAGGGTGAGATTACACTTAGAATCATGCCGCGAGTTTCCAGCGATAAATATATAGATCTTGCTTTAAGAGAACAGGCATCGTTGTTTAGAAAAATAATCAAGAATGAATATAGTGAAATCGTAAAGCGGAAAGAAACGGCAGAATACTTCCGAAGTCTCGTGCTTTACAAATATGCCTACCGAGGATGGGCTACTGTCTCTCGCTGTAAGCATTTGTTGAATGAGTCAAGGCAATTTGATGAAATTATAAACAGTGGGGCAAACCATAAGCGCGTACGCATTCTGAACAGTGGCATAGGCACCTTTGCTCTGCTTTATGCTTTGGTCAACAAGCATTCTGAAATTTACGCCTTTGAGAATAGCAGTTCCGACTATAGGATTGCCGAGACTACTGCCAATATTCCTACGAATCTTCACTATATACATGCAGTATGGAATAGTGAGTTGGATAGTGCGGAGAATTTCGATCTGACTATTATTCTTGATTCAGACAGCAAGAATCAATCCTCTAATAACACTATATATCTACCATTAAAGTCATGACTAAGAAAAAGTGTATAATTATCGGAAGTGGCTTAGGCGGATTGTCTTGCGGTGTAATACTTGCTCGGAATGGGTATGACGTGACTGTATTGGAACAACATTACCAGATTGGAGGTTGCCTTCAGTGCTTTACCCGAAAAGGCGCAAAGTTTGAAACCGGTATGCACTTCATCGGAAGTGCAGCTCCGGGGCAAACACTATATAAACTTATGCGGTATCTGAATTTGGAAGATATTCAATTGAGTCAACTTGACACGCTCGGATATGATGTCATATCCATTGCAGGTGATAAGTTTAAGTTTGCCAATGGACGAGATTCGTTCATTGAGCAGATGGGTGGATATTTCCCAAAAGAAAAGGATAATCTTGTACTATATTATGATATAATAGAGAAGATTGCACAAGCGTCTTCGCTACATTCCCTGCGTTATGCCGAGAATGATATTGTAGTAAATACATTCTATCAGACCATCAGTATAAATGAAGTATTGGAAGATATTTTTCAGGATAAGCTTCTAAGAGATGTTCTCGTAGGAAATTTACCTCTATATGCCGCCGAGAAGGACAAGACCCCATTCTCACAACACGCATTTATAATGGATTTCTACAATCAGAGTGCTTTTAGGGTCGTTGGAGGAAGTGATCGGATTGCCTTATCCCTTGCCGATACAATTTGTAAATTCGGTGGTAAGGTTATTCCCAATAGTAAGGTTACAAAAATTCTTTGCAATGACATTCAAGCAACGGGTGTAGAAGTCAACAATGAGGAATTTATATCGGCAGACCTTATAGTTGCAGATATTCATCCGGCTCGTGTTATGGAAATGCTTGATACAAAATTGATACGTCCTGCATTCCGCAATAGAATATCCGGATTGAAGAATACAACAGCCGGTTTTTCGGTATATTTGAAATTCAAGGATTCAAAAGTTCCATATCTAAATTCAAACTATTATAGTTTTAATTCCGGAACCCCTTGGGGATGCGAGAATTATACTGAATCTACATGGCCTAAAGGCTATTTATATATGCACTTCTGTAATGAAGTCGTTCCAAAGTTTGCATCCAGTGGAGTGATTCTTTCTTATATGAACATGGAAGATGTTTCTCAATGGGAGGGAACATCAATCGGTCATAGAGGAGAGTCATATGAATTGTTTAAGAAACGAAAAGCGGAAATCCTCATAAATGAAGTCAATAAGGAGTTCCCCGGATTTAAGGAAAGTATAGATTGTTACTATACAGCTACGCCTCTTACATATTTGGATTATACCGGGACACAAGATGGCTCCATGTATGGAGTCGCCAAAGATATTACTCTTGGAGCCGCTTGTCGCGTTCCACACAAAACGAAAGTACCTAATCTTTTGTTAACGGGGCAAAATATCAATTCGCATGGGATGCTTGGGGTTCTTGTAGGCAGTATAGTGACTTGTTCTGAGTTGCTTACCGCTGAAACGATTTATCAACAGATAATTGAGACGAACAAATGAACACAAGCGCAATAATAATCGGAGGTGGAATTGGAGGGCTCTTTACCGGAGCTTTCCTATCTAAGAACGGCATTAAGGTGACTGTGCTTGAAAAGAACAGTATCATCGGTGGCGGTCTTCAGTGCTTCCGTCGAAAAGATAAAATCTTTGAGACAGGGATGCACGTGATGGGTGGATTTGAAGAAGGTGGAAGCCTTTCTAAAATCTGTAAATATTTAGGAATATTAGACACACTGAAGATTCATCATATCAACAGTCAATGTATGGACGAGATTAGATATGAGAAAACTCAGGAGGTGTTCAAGATACCTTCCGGGAAAGAGGCATTTATAGAGAAAATGTCGGAATATTTCCCTCACGAATCAGAAGGGATTCGTAAGTATGTCGAAAAGATATATCGACTGACTGAGGAGGTACCGCTATTCTATCTCAAAGAGGAACCCCAAGGAATAGTCATTCATTCGGATGAATTTATCTGGCCTGCGGATAAATTGATCTCGCATTTCATTTCTGACGAAAAGCTCAAAGAGATTCTTGCATATCTAAATCCTCTGTATGGCGGAGTGGAAGGCCATACTCCGGCTTACATACATGCTCTTATCAATGTACTGTATATAAATGGTGCATCTCGGTTTATTGACGGGAGTCAGCAATTGGCAGATGCCTTAAAGTGTGTCATAAATGCACATGGAGGTGATGTCATTCCCAATTGCGAAGTGACAAGCATTGAAGTGACAGACAAGAAAGTGAATTTTGTCGAGACAAGTAAAGGGGAAAAGTTTATCGGCGACTGGTATATATCCTCGATTCACCCTATCGAGATGATTAAAATGGTTCCGCAGGGAACGTTCCTCAAAGGGTTCATTACACGTCTGAATGAGATTCCCAATTCGTATTCAGCGTTCTCCCTTTTTATTGACTTAAAGCCTCATACCTTACCATATATTGACCATACCTGTTACTACATGGAAGACTTCGGGGCTATGTGGACACAAGACAAATTTGATGGAAAGAACTGGCCACAAGGTTTCATGTATATGACTCCTCCGGATTCAAATCAGGGTGAATTTGCAACAAGATTGCTTGTGCATTGCATTATGAGTTATGAACAAGTGAAAAAGTGGGAAAACACCACTGTCGGACACCGAGGGAAGTCATATAATGACTGGAAGGCAGATTGTGTCAACAAGATTCTTGATAAACTTGGAAATGTCTTTCCCGGATTTCAAAAGATGGTAGCCAATGTATATGCTGCCAGTCCCCTCACTATACGTGATTATTATCATACGAAAGTGGGGGCGATATTCGGTTATCGCAAAGACTGTGAAAATCTCATATTCTCACAACTTCCTGTTTATACGAAGGTTAAAAATCTTCTCCTTACCGGACAGAACATAAACCTTCATGGCATCTGCGGTGTGCCATTGACCGCTATCAATACCTCAGAAGCCATTTTGGGGACTAACACTATAGTAAACCAGATCAATGATGCACAAAAGAATTAAAATACTAATTACAATTCTGCTCTGCTCAATTCGTGTAGCAATCGCACAGCTAGCATCCCAACCTATAAACATTTGGGATGGAACGGATTGTAAGGCAAATGTAAAATTGACCCCTTATCTTGCAAAAGGCAGTAACAATATTGCTTGCATTGTCTGTCCCGGTGGAAGCTATTTTTGGCTGGATAAGAAAACTGAAGGAGTCGGAGTTGCAGAGTGGCTTCAAGCAAATGGAATATCGGCTTTTGTACTGGAGTATCGTGTCGGTGGTATTGCCGGATTCATAACTCATTATCGCCTTATAGCCCGGGGCAATCGCTATCCCGACATGCTTCAAGATGTGCAACGCAGTATCCAGTTAGTTCGAGAAAACGCAAGTAAATATGGAATTGATCCGAAGAAATTAGGCGTTATGGGATTTTCAGCAGGAGGGCATCTTACAGCAATGTCAGGACTATTCTTTGACAGTGATGTGCTTTTTCAATTAGGTGTCCACCCCGATGTATCCTTAAAGCCGAATTTTATAGCTCCGATTTATCCAGTAGTGTCTCTCGTTGATAAATCAACTCATAAGCGTTCTCGTCGTGGTCTACTGGGCGAAGGTAAATCAATTAGTAAAGAGATGAAGGATTCTTTATCTCTTGAAAAACATGTGCGCGTTGATATGCCTCCAACCTATTTGATGAATTGTGTGGATGACCCTATTGTTGACTATCACAATTCAGAACTCCTTGACTCTGCCATGACAGCGATGAATGTCCCCCATAAGTATGTGCAATCCAAAACCGGTGGTCATGGATTTGGAGCCACTGCGGAGAAAACAACACTGGAGGCTATTGCATGGAAAGAAGATTTTATTAACTGGCTCAGAAATATATTCAAATGACATACACGAATCAAGATATAGAGTTTTGCACGGCAGAAGAAATAAAGGCTTTTCAAAATGAAAAGTTAAAAGACGCTTTGCTTTATTTGTCCGAACATTCGCCGTTTTATCAGCGAATGTTCAAAGAAAAGAATATCAACATTGCAGATATTCAGACTGTTGACGACCTTATAAATCTTCCTTTCACCGAAAAGAAAGATTTGCAGCTTCATAATCAGGAATTTCTATGCGTACCGTCGCACAAGATTATTGATTACATCACAACATCCGGCACACTTGGCGACCCAGTTACCTTTGGATGCACAGACAGTGATCTTGAACGTCTTGCATATAATGAAAAGAAATCATTTGAATGTGCCGGCTTGAAACCGGGCAATATCGTTCAGCTTATGACTACGCTTGACAAGCGGTTCATGGCGGGACTTGCATATTTCCTCGGAATCAGAAAACTTGGAGCAAGTGTTATCCGCGTGGGTAATGGTATGCCCGAACTTCAATGGGATACAATCAACCGTTTGAAACCGGATACTTTAATGTGTGTTCCATCATTTATTCTTCGCCTCATTGAATATGCGGAACAACATAATATCGACTATAGAAATTCAAGCATAAAACGTATTATCGGAATAGGAGAAGGACTGAGGGAACAGGATTTCAGTTTGAATCTTCTGGGCTCTCGCATTAAAGAGAAATGGGATGTGGAACTTTATGCTACATACTCATCTACTGAAATGGGAGCCACATTTTCGGAATGTCCAAACGGTTGTGGTGGTCACGTGCATCCCGAACTTATAATTGTCGAGATAATTGGCGATGACAACAAACCGGTGAAAGACGGAGAAGTAGGCGAAGTCGTTGTAACAACTCTTGGTGTCGAGGGTATGCCTTTGTTACGTTTCCGAACCGGTGATATGAGTAGCAAAATCACAGACAGATGCGATTGTGGACGTTACTCATATAGACTTACACCTCTTGTCGGGAGAAAGAACAATATGATTAAATTAAAGGGTACTACGATATATCCTCCGGCTATCAATGATGTTCTTGACAATACCCCTTATGTCGTCAATTATGTAGTTGTGGTACAGAATAGCTCTGCCGGAACCGATGAAGTCGTTGTGAAGGTCGGTGTGGCAACCCCGCTACCCGTTGATGTAATCAAAGACCTCAAAGACCGTTTCAGATCTCGTATCCGGGTCGCTCCCATCGTAGAGATTCTATCACCGGAGGATGTCAATCAAATCAATAATCCGGCAAACAACAGAAAACCGATAAAATTCATTGACAATCGCCGAAATAAGTGATAATGGATACATCTAAATTTGATGACATAAGGCCATATTATAATGAGGAGATTCCATCAGCAATGAGTCGCATTGCTGATAGTGAACTATTTCCTCTTATTGCCTCCTATATTTTTCCAAATGAGAATATAGAGAATGTTAGGCGACATATACGTGGCATAGAGACGATTGACCAGTTCCAGCATGAAGTAATGTCAATTGTCAACGAACAAGTCATTAAAAGAAGTATGACCTCGTTTTCATATAATGGGATTGATAGGCTTGATAAAAACAAAAGATACTTGTTTGTATCTAATCACCGAGATATAATGCTCGATTCAAGTCTTCTTCAGTATGTGCTGCACATCAATGGCCACGAGACATCAGAGATTACATTTGGTGCCAATCTAATGTGTCATCCCTTGGTTATTGATATAGGGAAATCTAATAAAATGTTTAAAGTTGAACGTGGTGGAAATCTAAAAGATTTCTATCAGTCATCCCTCCTTAATTCCGAGTATATTCGCCATACAATCACTGAGAAAAATCAATCTGTATGGATTGCCCAACGTAATGGTCGGACAAAAGATGGGATTGATCATACTGAACCCGGATTGATACGAATGTTTGGCAGCAGTCTTCCGAATGATAAACTTAAAGCATTGTCGGAACTAAATATAGCGCCAATATCAATTTCTTATGAATGGGAAACCTGCGACATCCTAAAGGCTCTTGAGCTTTACGAATCTCGCTTTACTAAATATGTAAAGAAACCCGGAGAGGACTTGAATAGTATTCTTACCGGTATTGTAGCCGACAAGGGACATGTCCATATAGAAATATGTGAGCCAATAAATATTGATGAGTTACAATTGCTTGAGTCTATGACTAAGCAAGAGTATGTCAAAGCCGTGGCTTTCTTAATCGATAAAAGAATAAATGCAGCATATCATTTACATCCAAACAATTATATCGCATTTGATATAAGATATGGTACCAAGCGCTATTCTGATAGATATACACCTGCGCAAAAAGAAGCTTTTTGTAATAGATTAAATGAATTATCAACCTATGAAGGGTGTGAAGTGGATGTATTGATGGATATATTCCTTGGCATCTATGCCAATCCAATTAACTCTCGTACAAATGCAATATCTTTTCAATGAATAAAATTCTTCTATCTATATACGACCTGTTCAGAAGGGCTCCATTGTTGGCATGGGGATTATTCCTCATATTGACAACTGCACTTGTCATATCAATACTTTCACTATCGTACAAGGAAGATATATCAGATTTTTTACCTCTTGACGAGAAGAATCAGACTGCGTTGTCTGTTTATCAGGATGTTTCAGGTGCCAATAAGATATATGCAATAATTTCTACAAAAGATACAGTCAACGTCAATCCTCAAGAACTGGCAGATGGAGTTGAAACCTTTGCTGAGAAGGTTGAAATTAATGATTCACTTCATTATATAAAGGATATAATGAAAGAGATAGATATGGATAAAATGCTTGGTATGGCGGATGAAGTATATGCCAACGTCCCATACTATCTTACTGACAGGGATTATGAAAGGATTGACAGCTTGTTGAGTGACCCAACTTATGTGGAGTCCCAGATTTCGGAGGACAAACAACTTCTGTTATTCCCGTCATCCAATGTGTTAGTCTCTAATATTTCCCGAGATCCCTTAAATCTGTTCTCTCCAATACTTGGACGATTAAAACAAGCGGGAATGTCCATTGAATTTGAAATATACGATGGATATATTTTATCACCGGATAGCAAGAAAGCTATAGTGATCTTAGAATCGGCATTCGGTGCTCATGAGTCAGAAAACAATGCTTCTCTTGTAGCAATGCTTGGCAATGCAAAGGCTGAGACAGAGGCAGTCAATGGCAACTTGGATATTCATATTATTGGAGGACCAGTTATAGCAGTAGCTAATGCAAACCAGATTAAGACAGATAGTATTTTGGCTGTTTGCATTGCCGGTTTTCTTATCTTAGTCTTGCTGATTTATGTATTCCGTAATCTAAGAAACATTTTACTGATAGTCTTATCTGTCGGTTGGGGCTGGCTTTTCGCAATGGGAGCAATAGCACTTTACTATGATTCAGTGTCCATCATAGTTATTGGTATAGCGTCTGTAATATTGGGAATTGCAGTTAACTATCCGCTTCACCTAATTGACCATCTTAAAGAGAGCGATAATCCGCGAGCAGCCCTCAAAGAGATAATATCCCCTCTTGTTGTCGGTAACGTCACAACTGTAGGCGCCTTCTTATGTTTAGTACCTCTTAATTCTCCGGCGCTTCACGATTTAGGATTGTTTAGTTCTTTGCTCTTGATAGGGACTATATTCTTTGTTCTCATATTTCTTCCCCATGCAGTAAAGACAAGAAAGCCGGGAACCAAAATTGAAAAGGAACCCCTGCTAATTACAAAATTAGCAGGAGTGTCAATTGAAAATAGCAGATGGTTCGTGTGGTGTGTTCTTGCTCTTACGATTGTATTTGGCTATTTTAGTCTCAAAACTGAATTTGATTCAGATATGAGAAATATCAACTATATGACTGATGAGCAAAAGTCTGATTTGTCTTATTTTCAGAATCTTCTGAATGCGTCAGATAAAACAGAACATTTGTATATAGTTAGCTCGGGCAATGATTGGGATGGCGCATTGACTCAAGATGAAATCATTCGCAGAGATGTTGAATCCCTTGTGTCAGATGGTTACGCTACTAAGCAAAACAGTGTATCCACATTCTTGGTATCAAAACAAGAGCAACAAAAGAGAATAAACAAATGGAAGGCGTTTGTTAAAAAGTATAGTAACATTTTTGATAATAAGCTACCTAATGCTGCTGAAAAATACGGATTCAGCACCGAAGCATTTTCATCTTTTGAGAATATCGTTAACTCAGATTATGAAGTTCAAGAATTTGACTATTTCAAAGATTTTATATCAACAGTGTTTGTCGGTAGTCTAAGTGAAGACAATGAAAAGGGGCGTAAATCTCTTGTTCAAGTGATTTCTGTTCCGGAGAACTCTGTGGAATACGTTAAAGAAAAACTCTCCGAGAATAAGGAGTTCGGAGGACTCTTTTTCGATGTTAAAAGCATGAATGGGTCAATCGCTGATACTCTTTCTAATGATTTCAATTACATTGGAATCGCTTGTGGATGTATTGTTTTTATATTCCTTTGGATTTCTTTAGGTAGTATAGAATTGGCAATCGTTTCTTTTATGCCCATGGCTTTCAGTTGGATTTGGATATTAGGTATAATGGGAATCTTGGGTATCAAATTTAATATTGTTAACGTCATTCTTGCGACCTTTATATTTGGTCAAGGTGATGACTACACGATATTCATGACGGAAGGATTGTCTTATGAGTTTGCGTATCGAAAGAAATTGCTGGCATCATATAAGAATAGCATCGTGGTTTCTGCCCTTATCATGTTTATCGGTATCGGAACATTGTTGTTTGCCAAACATCCGGCTTTACGTTCTTTGGGAGAGGTGACGGTTGTCGGAATGTTGTCGGTTGTCTTGATGGCTTATCTATTTCCTCCGTTGATATTCAAATGGTTGATCCAGAGCAAAGGTGAATTGCGTTATCGCCCAATAACTCTTAAAAAGATATTATGTACCTCGTTCTGCGCAGCGGTTTTCTTTATTCAGCTTATAAGTGCTTATGTTTTAGGTTTCTTCCTGTTTGTTCTTACGAATCCTACGCCAAGGAAGAGGGAGTTGTTTCACAGGTATAACTGTTCGGTCTTCAGATTCGATATTAAGAGAATGCCCGGCATACATCTTATGTATAAGAATGATAGCAAAGAAAAATTTGAAAAGCCTGCTGTTATCATCTGTAATCATCAGTCATTACTTGACTCTTTCTGCATGATGTTTGTAACTCCCACAGTTGTACTTTTGGCCAACGAACACATAAAATTGAACCCTATAGTTGGAACAATCTTTAAGTGGAGTAATTTCTTTACTGTAACCGAAGGTAGTAGTAACATTATCGAAAGACTCCGTCCTTTAATCGACGAAGGTTTCAGTATTGCTATATTCCCGGAAGGAGTGCGGCCCGAGATAGGCGAGACGAGCATCAAAAGATTCCATAAGGGAGCGTTCCATATTGCTAATACACTTAATCTGGATATTGTACCCGTATATTTCAACGGCATCTTACAGATAATGCCTAAGGGCTCGGCATTGTCCAATGGCGGAACTATGTTTATTGAAGTAGGCAAACGAATATCTATATCAGAACTCAGAGCCATTGGAGATTTGTCTGATCAGGCGAAGTCGTTGCGACGTCATTATAAAGAGCAAATGATTCGCATTCACAAACTCGTTTCGACAGTTGATGAACTAATTCCGATTGTCCATGACCGATATATCTATAAAGGTAGAGATATTGATGTCAAGGCTCGGAAAGCCCTTAAAGCTTTTAGAAAGTACGCCAATAGTATTCAAGGTATTAAAAACAGTAATCCATGCTTAGTAATTGATTGCGCTGGATTGGGAGAACTGGCGTTAATACTCGGACTAATGTATCCCGAAAGAGAAGTCTATTGTAATATTAAATCAATGGATTTTCAGGAGGTCTTTAAGGGATGTATTCAAGGTTTTACAAGAAATGTCAAAATCATCGATGACAAGGAAGCTGAGAATATCAATATGGCAAGTGTGAATACATTTATAGTGACTGATACAGGAAATGTTTCTTCTGAAATTACTCCCGATGCTGAGATTGTCCTCATTTAATCAGTTGATTGACAATAAGGAGTTCTATATATGAGTTGTCTGAGGGCATATATTATTACTATGATTTGCGTGTGTGGTATGGAATGCCACGCACAAGAGTCGATTGATTCTGTGCAAATACATATTCTACAAGAAGTTGTTGTAACTGATCAGTCGGCCCGGAATCGTATTGCTAATGCTCGACTTGGAAGTGAGACTCTTGAACTTACAAAATTATCTATGGCACCAAAAATGTTTGGTGAAATGGATATAATAAAATCAATTACACTTTTGCCCGGTGTTCATGGCGAGGCTGATGGCGCAGGTGGATTTGAGGTCAGAGGAGGAAATGCCTACCAAAATCTTGTGACGTTGGATGGTATGACACTTTATAATCCGGCTCACCTGATGGGCATCTTCTCAACATTTAATGACGATGCTATGAGTCGTGCAGTATTGCACAAAGGGCCAATTCCACCGAACTTTGGGGGTGCTTCTTCATCCGTACTTGAAACATATATGAGACCGGGAGATATGAACAAATATCATTTCTCCGGGACTCTTGGCATCTTAAACGCAAAAGTATCAGCAGATGGACCTATAGTTAAAGATAAGCTATCATTCGCATTATCTGCCCGTAGATCATATGTGGATTTATTTCTAAAAATGGTACCTGAATACAAGTCCACGATTATGAACTTCTTTGATGTTAATGCCAAGATAAGGTATAACGTGGCCGCTGGAAATCATTTGGATATTTCATTCTTTGCATCAAGAGACAATCTTGCTATATCTGACCTTATGGATATGCGTTGGGGTAATATCTCCGGAAGTATAAATTGGTCGTTCCAAAAAGGTGGTTTGAGATTCTTGACTACGGGTGCTGTTACTAATTATACTACAGAAATGGGAATGAACATAATGGATGCCAATCAAAAGCTTAATGAATATATACAGTCTTACTCAGCAAACGAAAAGATTTCTTACAGTATTTCCGACAATCATCTTCTTGAATTTGGTATTAGGTCTGAACTTCTTCGTGTGAAGTCCGGAGATATGAAGATAAGTAATTCCCGTCAACTCGAAATACGTTCTGGCTGGTCAAATGCCACATGGCTCGGTTATGAGGGTGAATTTTCTGCGTTGTTGTCAGTGTCATTCGGAACACGCTTGTCTTGCTACACAACACTATCCGGTAACCTATTTCATGAATTTATAGGTTTGAATGAATCTGCACCGGACTTCTCATCTAAAACATATCTCCATGTAGAGCCCCGCGGAAGTGTAAAAATCAATCTTAACGACAATCATAACATTAAGGTTGGAGCTTCTATATCGACTCAAGATATTCACGGAGTTAGGTCAACAACTACGACATTCCCGTTTGATAGATATGCCCTCGCGTCAGCTTTCACAAAACCGGAAGTGTCGACACAGTATTCTGTTGGCTATGCAGGTATGACTCCTGATGGTGGTTGGGATTGGAGTTGCGAAGGCTATTATAAAACTATGGACGGAGTGTATGACTATAAGGATGGAGTAACTATGTTTTCTCGGATAAACCTTGAAAGTCTAATCCTCTGTGGTAAAGGGCGAAGTTATGGTATGGAGTTAATGCTCCGTAAAAATATCGGTATATTTACGGGCTGGATTGCTTACACTCTGTCAAAGACAGATACACGTATTCCCGGAATAAATAACGGACAATGGTATAAAGCATCAAATGATAGACGTAATGATTTTTCATTTGTCGGCATTGTAACATTTAACCATCGTTGGAATGCCTCGCTTTCTTGGACTTATTCATCCGGAAGACCTTTGACTGCTCCTGATGAGAAATATGTTCTTGGGGGAGAAACATGTTACTATTTTACGGCAAGAAATTCATATAAAACACCATCTTCACATCGCATGGATTTGTCTGCATCATATACCAGAGAGGGGAAACGGTTTACATCAATAATTACGTTTGGTGTTTTCAATGCGTATGCTCATTACAGCCCGTTTGTAATATATTTTGAGGATGATTCTTCAAAACCATCGGGCACACGAGCCGTGCAGCAATCACTATTCGGCATTGTACCTTCTGTTTCATATACAATTAAGTTTTGATTATGAGAATACATATATTGATGTTTGCATTAGCGTTCTTTCTCGTTTCCTGCGAGAAAGAACTTGATTTTAAGTATCACGATGTGGAGTCTCAGCTGGTCATAGAGGCAACATTGTCGGAAACAGAAGTAACTGTATCTCTCACCAATACAATTCCTATGGGTGATCCTTTGGAAGTTAACAGACTGACTGATGCGGATGTCAGTATAAAAGATAATACCGACAATATTACATATCAATTGTCTATTGATAAAGAAGGTTTTTTTCATAAAGAAATGTCCGGTATATCCGGACACGAATATATCATAGAAGTATCTCGTAACGGCAAATACTATCAGTCTTCATGTCTGATGAGCCAACCATCATACATCCTTTCATTGGATTTTCAATGGATAAAGATGCCTTATGATTATGTTGCAGTTTTACAAGTAACTTTTGCAGATCCGATTGAGTCTTCTGATGATTGCTACTGGATTCGTATTTATAGAAATGGAGATTCATATATGTGGTTACTGTCAGATGACAGGAAATCGGTTGATGGAATTATCAATGAGGTGACGATGACCTCACGAAAGGATATTTCAGAAGAAGATGATGCGACTGTATTACGTGATGGTGATGCTGTCTCCGTTACGGTTGCTCCTATATCCCGTGCAATGTATGATTATCTGACAGCATTACAATCAGATAGTAATGGACCAAGGATGTTTGAGGGAGACTATTGTCTTGGATATTTTATGGCTGCTCCTATATCAAAATCAGAAATTATATACCGACCTTCCGAAATGAAAGAATATAAATAAAACTATGATGAATAAACTACTAACGCTCCTAATTACTATTATGTGTAGCACCTTAAACTTCATCGTTGAGGGTGCAATCAAATCCCCGGTTATCAATCCGGATAACTCGGTAACGTTTACCTTGTATGCCCCAAATGCAGACGAGGTTATCCTAAAAGGCACATTCATACCTTCCAAAGAATACCTAAAAACAGATGTAGGTACGCTTAGTAAAGGTGGAAAAATCAAAATGAAAAAGACTGGTGATAACTGGACCTACACAACAGATATATTACCATCTGAATTTTATACCTACTATTTTGAAGTCGATGAAAAGAAGGTCAATGATCCTAATAATCCCAATAAGGTTAGGGATATTGCAGATACCCTTGACTATTTTGTAATCGGTGATGGAATTGCTGACGATTACATAGAACACTCGGTTGCACATGGCACTGTAAAGAAGGTCTGGTATCCGTCTACATTAAATGGGATGAAGAAAAGACGAATGACAATATATTTGCCTAAGTCGTATAGCTCAAATACTCAAAAACGCTTTCCAGTATTGTATCTCTTACATGGCTCTGGTGGTGATGAAGATGCTTGGGAAGGATGTGGACGAGCAATACAAATTTTAGATAATCTTATTGCCGAGGGTCGATGTAAACCTATGATAGTCGTTATGCCAAACGGTAATGCCGGATTAGCAGCAGCACCAGGTTCTGACCCTAAAAATCCTAATCAGAAACCCTCTGCCATGAATACAAATTCCATGCTTGGTCAGATTGAATCTGTATTTATGGATGAAATTGTTGATTACGTTGATGAAAATTATAGAACAATCAATGACAAGGCTCATAGAGCGATTGCCGGACTATCTTTAGGTGGTCTCCATACGTTGTTCATCTCTATGAATAATCCCACAAAATTTGACTATATCGGGCTATTCTCTGCACAAACCACCAATGCTCTCAATGATAAGCGCATCGGCAGTATGCAGAAACTTGGAGAAGCGTGGAATGAATTAAAAAGCAATCTACCTTTTATTGGAGGCGGAAGTGTCGATCGAAAAATTTCAAGCCTGACTTCTGAAGATTTAAGCATCTATGATGATGTCGATAATAAACTTAAAGCACAGTTTTCTACAGCTCCAAAACTGTATTACATCGCAGTGGGACGTGATGATTTCGTTAAGAAACTAAATGATGATTTACGATTACGCCTTGATGCCAAGGGATACAAATACCATTATAATGAAACTGACGGTGGCCACACTTGGGAAAATTGGCGTAAGTATTTAGTTGACTTCCTCCCCCGACTTTTTTAACGATGTTTATTTTGCCGCCTTAGGGCGGCAAAATTTATGCCGTTATTTCAAGAAAATATATATCGTAATACAATGATTAAACGTTTGTGGTTCATGGTTCTTATAGTTATAGCTTGCACTAATGCAAGTTATGCTTTGTCATTTGACCTTGATACAATCGCATCAAAGGGCCGTTTCCTAAATTTCTGTGTTTCGGCTTATCGCTTCACTGACAAATTTTTCAATGAAATTGACACGGCTTATGTATGTCCAACAGGATACAGATGGAACCTAAAGTTTAGAGCAAGCAGTTGGACGGATTTTAATGGTTTTTACTTTGATGGGAATCATCAAATGGGTATGCTATCACCATTCTGTACATCTATTGGCGCAGATGTTCAATTTATGGCAGTGTCGATAGGGTATGACATCAATGTGAATAAAATATTCGGTGGAAGTGGCAAAGACAGGTCTAAATCCAGATTCAGTTTTGAGTTTTCAAGTGCTTTGCTTTCGGGACGCTATTATTCAATAAAAAATGATGATGGTATGAATATCAAATATATTGACAAAAAACTTATTGACGAGATACCTTTTCCGGGAGTTAAATCATCAACATGGGGAATAGACTTAACTTATTACTTTAATCACCATAGGTATTCTAATCAGGCTGCATTTTCATTTGGTAAGATTCAAAAGAGGAGTCAGGGGTCCTTTATGGTTGGAGTTACATATCAATCACAAAAACTACATTTCGATTTTAGTAAATTACCAGAAGATATGCAAGATTGGCTTCCTGAAAAGTGGAAGGGTAGAGACTATAATTCAGACGGCTACAATATAGGGCTTAGCGGTGGATATGGTCATAACTGGGTAGTCCGTAAAAAGTTCACATTTGGAGTAACGGGGTTGGTAATACCGAGCTTACATTATGGCCTTCTAAATAGTGAAGATAAGGGTTACTCATTCCGGATGAATTATAGATTGAATGCGTCTGCGGTCTGGAATCACAATCGCTGGTTTATAGGAGCGGTTGCTCGTTGGGACGTAGGATTCATCTATTCGGAATCAACATTGGCAAATGGGCTATTTAGTCTTGAAACAAAAATAGGCTGGAGATTCTAATTATTCTTCACAGCCTAATATTAGATTTCTTATGATATTTCAATCCCAATCATTGAGGTTGGCGATGAAATCGTCAACCGATGATTCATCGAAAAGTTCCGGCAGTTCGCCGCTATTGATGTGATAGTCGTAATCGACCATCATATCATCAACGGAGTTTTCGCCGTATTCATCAAGTTCAAAATCGTCCATATTCATTTATTGTAGAATCCCATTGCGGTGGCGTACTGATTTCGTTACAGATGATAATATCATCATTTACCATGCAGGTGCTTTGTGTCATGATGTAACGGAAATTGGAAACTCCCGCCTCTTTACCTGCTTTTCTCATTGCGTCCAAAACCTTTTCACGAGCGCTTTGAGTGTCCGTATCCCGCACTGTGAAGACAAAGATATTCTTCATCAAGTCATATGGCTTAATGCCGAGAGTGTTCTTTATCACCCTCATAATGATTTGATGCTCCCTACCTAACAATCCACTGCGAGGTATCGCAAGGAAGAAATGGTAGTTTTTGGTTTCGTCCATTTACTTTGCGACTTCCTCTTTGAAGCAGTTGGCTGGTTTGAAAGCAGGAATGTTGTGAGCCGGAATAATGAGTGTGGTATTCTTGCTGATGTTGCGGGCTGTCTTCTCAGCACGGGTCTTGACGATGAAAGAACCAAAGCCACGGAGATATACGTTTTCCCCGTGTGCGAGGCTGTCCTTCACAACGGTCATGAACTGTTCAATTACGGTGACAACCGCAGCTTTGTCGATGCCGGTTGTCTTTGCGATTTCACTCGCTATTTCTGCTTTAGTCATTTCTGTACTGCTTTGAATTTGATGAGTTTCTAAATGCAAAATTACGAAAAATCGCTGAATTTCGGAACGAATCACCTGCACAACGCCGCCTTTTGGCGGCCGAAATTTTTAGCAAAATGAAGGTGACGGAGGTCTTATGCTCCGCCACCTTCATCGCTGATATGGCATTGGCTATGCTCTCTTTCTCTCTGCAATTATCTTCTTGTTGGCGTTGATGATACCGGCTATCTGCTCTGCATATTCGCAGACTCCGTTGGTAAATGCCCTGCATTGGATGATTGAGAAGTCTTTGAGCGAGATTTCTACGGTGGCGATTGTTCTGCCTCCCATTGTGGCGGTGAACACAAGGGTATCTTCTTTGAGGTAGTAACCGGACGAACCTACGCAGATGTGTTGCTTTGTGCCTTCATCGTAGTATTCGGCTACGCTGTCAAGTGTGTGGAGTCTGATTGTGCCGTCAGTCATAGACAAACCTATGTATCTGCCTTTCAGTTCCTCAAACTTGGCTTGGTCAGCTTCCGCTTTCTTGCGGTTGGCTTCCTTCTGTTCCTTTACCCTCTGGCGGTTGACCTTTTCCACATATTCATCATGGGCGGTTTTGAGGTCTTGGGGTGCTATCAGCGAGGGAGAATTGAGGTCTTTGCCCATACGCTCCAACATCTTGATGTAGTCAAACCACATTCTAACGTACTTGAAATCGTATCCGTTGCGCTTGGCTATCTTGATGGTGTTCCAATACTTGTCAATATCAGACTTATAGGCTGGTCTTGCGCAAAGGTATCGGAGCAACTCAATGTCGTTGGCTTTCATCAGAGTCTCGGCTTTTGGGTTGGTCAGTAACTCTTGGAACAAAGTCACGGGGTGGATATGGTGGGTGGAGTTCTTGAACCCGTTGCGCTTGATTGTATCAGTGACCTTGATGCGGGGGTAAACCCATTGGTTGGCTATGTGATTGAAAGCATCGTTGTCGTTCCTTATCTCCAATGGTGAACCGAAAGCGAAAGAGTCGATGTAGTAGCCGAGTGTCCTCTGCAAACCTACTACGGTCTTGTTGCCCTTGGGGTCAATAAAATACTGACCGATTTCAAGATAGGCGGGACTTGCCTTCATTCCCTTGCGCATTTCAACTAACATCAGGAACATTCTTACTACCTGATAGTCCTCAATGGTGGTGATTACATTGAAATAGGACTTGTCACGGATAACACGCTCTTTGGTGTCCTTGATTTCTATCTGTGTGCCACATTCGGGGCATAGACACATTCCATTGTGGGTCACAAACCACTCGTGACCGCATTTCATACAGGTACACATCCCGTTCTTCAACCGATAGCCATAGTGATTGATGGTGGAATTGAGTGCCCAGTTCATTTGGGGAGTGGTGAGCGGGCGAAGTCGCCCACTCAGTTCCACTATATGCTGTTGTTTCTTATTTCTCGGTTTCATCGTCTTGGAGTTTTAGAAGTCGAAAAGATTGGGTTGAACATTGATTTCTGCTCCAGCTTTGGGAGCGGTGGTGGTCGGCTTGGGTTGAACCTTCGGTGCTGACTGCCGTCTGAGTTCCCGGAGTTGCTCCTGCTTGTACTGCTCCATAGCCTGCTCTTTGAGTTCGTCTTTGTCTTCCTCGGTAAGTTCCGGCTTGGATACCACGATGTTGCAGTTGATAGGAGTTCCGCCGTCCTCGATGCTGTCCTCGTCATAGAAATGCAGGAGGATTGAGAGTACGGTCTGGTCATCTACGACACACACACCGCTTTTTTGTATCTCATGGCAGAGATAGTTGATAGCATTTTCGAGTGATTTGTTGGGATTGGCGAGTTTGATTGCCAATGCGGGTTCAGCGAGAATACGCTCTTGGAGCATCTGCTGTATAGCTACGATTGCAGCGTTGTTGGATTTCATTGAGTTTGCCATATCAGTTGAGTTTTATAAAGTGAGTAGCCAAAAGATTATCATTAGGGCAGTTGCAAGGCTAATAACCCAGCCCACGCCTCGGAATATCGGTCGGAGAAACACCCACAACACCAATCCGAGTATTGCACCTATTATCCCCACCAACCAAAGAAGAACCCTTTTTATGCGGTTGAGACTGGAGATGGATGCTTTGCCTCGTCTATTTGATATGTTGTTGTTCGTTTTCATCGTGCGACATTTTTTTTATGCGTCTATCGACTATCGAAGTTTTGCTTGCTCGTTGACACGGCAGCGTGCGGAGGCAAAGAAGGGCTGTTCGCCCTTTGGCTTAAAAATACGAGTGCAAAATGAAGTATTCGCCGGAGCTTGCGGAGGCAAATGCCATTTTGTGTCTGGAGATTTTTCAGCCAAAAGGCAAAAGAATAGCCCTGCTCCGCACGTTTATTATTCCGAGCAAGCAAGGCTTCCTATGTTGATATGACTGCATAATAACTGGAGCAAAGTTTCCGCTCCGGTGAAAACGGACATCAACATAACCGATATGCCAAAGTACCCAAATAATTGATAATGATATGCGCTATCTGCATGAGTTCCGTGAATAATAGCTAATTTTGTGCTATGGAAATAGTAAAATGCAACGAAGCTGATTATGAAATTCTCGCTGGGATATGGGAACGTTCAGTAATGGCTACTCACAGTTTTCTGAGAGTTGAAGATTTCAATGAGATAAAGAAGGTGCTTATACCTGAATATTTCCCTAATGTAAATCTTTATGCTATTTCTGACAATGGCGTGTATGCCGGATTCATCGGCATGGGTCCGGATTCAATAGAAATGCTCTTTATAGACAGTGACCGTCGCGGACAGGGCTATGGATCTGCTCTCGTTGAATTTGCGAAAAGGAGAGGAGCGACAAAGGTAGATGTTAACGAACAGAACCATTCGGCTTTGAATTTCTACAAAGCAAAAGGATTCTGTATAATATCAAGAGATGAAACTGACGATGTCGGTCGCCCTTATCCAATACTACACCTTGCCCTGTAAAATGGCACTGCTCAGTCCCGACAGGGCGAGTCTGTGATGAGCCGACAACGTAGGAAGTCGGATTATCACTGTCTCGACCCGTGGACTGTTATCACAAGTGAAGAGTGGCATAGCCTTTGAAAATTTTTAGGAAGTCGGCGTACTGCACAAGGATGAGTGGCAATGAAACGGAAAGTTGAAGGCAGCGTCTCCGATGCTCACCTCCGATTCAGTGACAATCATCGGTGTGAGCCGGCTCAAATCGGATGAAAGCGGTGTGAGGTAGAGCGGCCATCGGCAAACGCCTCACACGGCTTTCAGCCAAAAGACGATAGTCTGGTCTGCCTATGCCTCTCGCAACAAAAAAATAAGTAGAGACGTCATAATTTGAACCTTGTTAGAACCATCCGGCGATTGCGATAGATTATATAGTCAGAAATTTATGAGCATTGTGTGCCAGTTGAAATAACACCTCAATAATAAACTTCAAGTATATTGATTAGGTGATTTTTCAACTCAATATTTTGAGGAGTCAAACATTTGGACTAACTTTGCGGTTGATATTTTATAAAGATAATCAACTATGGGTATAGCAACAATCTCAAAACTTAACAATCTGCTTTCCGAGACTCTTCCCGGCGGACTACTGTTTGCGGGGTGGCTGAGGAATGAGGGCTATTCTTCACAGCTATTGAAGAAATATCGGGATTCGGGGTGGCTTGAGGGATTGGCACGCGGAGTGATGTATCGCCGCAACGACAATCTTTCTGCTCTGACAGCGGTTTACTGCTATAATCATCAGACCGGCAATAATGCCCGCGTCGCCGCTCATTCCGCACTTGAACTTTTGGGCTTCAGTCATTACGTTCCAATGGGCAAACCACGACTAATGGTTGCATTTGAATCAGGCAGTGTTGGAGACTGGGTCAAAAGCGAAAAGTTTGATATGACGATTGTGCCGTTTCATACGGAAATCTTCAAAAAAACATTGGCACAATCATATCAGGGGAATAATTTTACTCTAAAAATATCCTCTCCTGAACAAGCATTTCTGGAGTGTCTGCTGCTTGTGCCGGATTATTATAACTATATGGATTTGTATTATATAATGGAGCAACTGACATCTCTGAATCCGGAAAATGTCCAGATCGCTCTTGAAGGCACTTCGAGCCAGAGGGTTAAGCGGATGTTCCTATATATGGCGGAGAAAGCGGGGCATTATTGGTTTGATATGCTTGATGTGGATAAATTAGATCTGTCCTCATCCAAAATGAAACTCGTCGATAACGGCGTATATATATCAAAATACCGCATCACCGTCCCAAAAGAATTGAATGATTATGAATGACATATATCGCCGACAAGTTGCTCTTTTGATAAGAGTAATGCCACTTGTATTCAAGATAAAGGATTTCGCTGTCCACGGAGGCACCGCAATAAACCTGTTTCATAGGAATCTTCCGAGATATTCGGTTGACATTGATATAACATATGTGCCTTTGGAAAACCGCGAGACGAGTCTTAAAAACATAAATAAGCATCTTGCATCTCTGAAAACTGCAATCGAAAAAGCAGTTCCGGGTATTCGTGTCACCCATAAACCTGATGTATGGAAATTGCAGTGTGTCAAAGACGGAACTACAATCAAGATTGAAGTCAACGGAACAAAGAGAGGACTCTTAGGCGATATAGAGAAGCTACAACTATGCGAGAAGGCCAAGGATGAGTTCGGTCTGACCTGTTTTGCCAATATCGTGTCATGGAGCCAGCTGTTCGGTGGCAAGATTGCGGCGGCCCTCAGTCGTCAGCATCCGCGAGATCTATTCGACTGTCGAGGCATAACCTCTGACGATTTCAATGCGGTAAAGGATGGCTTTATGCTTTGTCTGCTCGGAAGTGACAAACCGATCATCGAATCCCTGCAACCTAATCCGATTGATCAGCGGGATGCTCTTGCCAACCAGTTTGAGGGAATGACTGACGAGCCGTTCAATTATGAGGATTATCAGAATGCGAGGCTGAATCTGATAGAGGTAGTCAACAATGGATTCACGGACGATGACAAAGACTTCCTGATTTCTTTTGAGGACGGCAATCCGGACTGGAGTAAGTGCTATGCCGGAGATCTGAGCGAATACCCATCGGTAAGATGGAAACTTATGAATATAGCAAAACTCAAATCTAAAAATCCGGCGAAGCATATCGTGGGCATTGACAGGCTTATCGCATACTTCAAGCGTAAATAACAGATTTAACACTTGGTATAAGAAGCGTTAAAAGGAACCCACAGACTTGATTTTCAGACGAAAATTTAGTAATTTTGCCACTATAAGAACACCCCGTTCAAGCATCGGCAAGAGAGCTGGCGAGACTGACGGATTTTTCGTTACTATCTCGTTACCACTGATTGACGACTGTTATCTAATGCATTGATATAACTGCATTTGGAGCGTAAGGAACAAGTCCCTCCATCTCCACAATTAACACTGATTATTGGTGATTTATAAGGTTAACACCCAATTTTACACCCGAAAATGTAAGATTGGGTGTTGATTTTTATTGGGGGGGTGTAGGTAGCAATCGGAGAAATTAACTTTGGACTTGTTTTCCCAAAAACAAATGTGGACAGCACTTACTATTAGTACTGCCCACATTTTAAACGTTATACTTTAAGTACAT
>SSTG01000060.1 GCA_004801635.1 Muribaculum caecicola
GCCGGTGCATGCACCGGCGCATATGGTGTTGCTTGAAGTTACAAACGGGTATGACCCGAAGTCAACGTCGAGCATAGTGCCCTGTGCGCCTTCGCAAAGAATGCTTTTGCCGTTGTCGAGGGCGTGGTTTATATAGTGCTCTGAGTCAATAAGGTCGAATTTGCGTAGGAAATCAACTGCATCCAGCCAGTTTTTTTCCAGTTCGTCGAGCCCGTCGGTTCCGGCTCCAAGCGATGCCAGCATGGCAACATGCCTTTTGCGAGCTTCGGCATATCTGGTTTCGAAGTTGTTAAGTATGTCGCCTATGCGCAAGCCGTTGCGACTTACTTTGTCGGTGTATGTTGGGCCGATGCCTTTGCCTGTGGTGCCTATTTTTGCACCGCCTTTGGCGCGTTCGTTGGCTGCGTCAAGCAGACGGTGTGTGGGCATTATCAGGTGGGCTTTTTTTGATATCTTAAGTGTTTTTGTAATATCGAATCCGGATTTGGCCAGTTCTTCGGCTTCCTGCCGGAATAATACCGGGTCAAGCACCACGCCGTTTCCGATTATGTTTGTCTGGCCATGCTGGAAAATACCTGACGGTATTGAACGCAACACATATTTTTGTCCTTCGAATTCAAGGGTGTGTCCTGCATTCGGTCCTCCTTGAAAACGGGCAACAATATCGTAGCGCGGAGTAAGAACATCAACTACCTTACCTTTTCCTTCGTCGCCCCATTGCAGGCCGAGCAATACATCAACTTTCATTTTTTCTTGTTTGTATTATGGGTTGTTTTTTCGCTTTTTCTTGTTTTGCGGTTCTTGCGTGAGCATGTTGAACATGTGCCGTATACGTATAGGCATGAGTGTGCCGGGTGAAATGCCGAATAGCTGCGGTTGGTTACGGATGCCGTTAATGCAGGGTCCTTTACTTCCTTAACCTTTCCGCATTGCGAGCATATAAGGTGAATCAGTCCGTCGGCAATTGACGCGCGTTCGTATTTGGCGCTTTTGGAAGTGCCGAACCTGTGCATTCTGACAATTCCGCATTTTACAAACAGGGCCAACGTACTGTAAACGGTTGTCCTGCTCAACAGGAATCCTTCTTCTGCAACGGCTTGCACTATTTCGTCAACGCCAAAAGGGCGTGTTGCTTCCGAAACTTTGTCGAGAACAACATACCTTTCCGGAGTCCTGCGCAAACGGTGAGCTTTCAGATAGGTGTCAAGCATGTTTTTTGCTGCCAGCTTTTGTTTGTCGTCGGTCATTCCACTGCAAATATAGTGAATATTTGCTAAAATACAATAGATTCTTAAAACCGTCAGACACTTCGTTGAGCCACTGTCTGGCTCTGCACAAAAATATTATATCTATGCAATTATTAACAAACAAAATATGAATATTGTGTGTTTTTAATTCATTAACGTTGATTCTGTAAAACTTAAATATTTGTTGATATTATGAAATATATGGCTTCTGTCTTTCTTTCCGCTGTTATTGCGGCCGGTTTGGCCGAGATGCCGTCGTACGCGTGTTCGAGGGTGGTTTATGTTGGCGACACTACAGTTCAGCAACCTGACAGTGTGCTGCGTATTGTAGGCCGTTCGCTTGACTGGCGCACGCCTATTCCGACAAATATATATGTGTATCCCAAAGGTATGGCAAAGCAGGGAAACACAACCGCCAACGCGGTGCGTTGGACCTCGCGATATGGTGCTGTATATGCTGTTAGCTACGATGGGGGCATAACCGAAGGTATGAATGAAAAAGGCTTGTGTGTGAGTGGCTTGTTTTGCCGTGGTGCCGTGTATGAAAATGGCGATACGAAAGGACGGCCCGATATGTCGTTGGCGGTTTTTATTGGCTGGCTTCTTGACATGAATGCTACTACTGACGAGGTTGTGGCTGTTTTGTGGGAAAGAAACTTTTCAATTTCCGGCTCTACGTTTGACGGCGGCACGGTGTCGGCCTTGCATTTCGGGGTTACGGATGTCATGGGAAATTCTGCTATTTTTGAGTTTGAGCAGGGTAAACTTAATATATATCGTGGAAAGGACATGGAAATGTGTATACTGACAAATACACCCGAGTATCCGCAAATGATGGCTATCAACGAATATTGGAATAAAATAGGGGGCGAGCACATGCTTCCGGGAACAGTGAGCAGTCCGGACCGCTTTGTCAGAGGCTGGTTTTTTGACCATAATGTGGAAAGGACAAACAATTCTGCCGACGGACTGGCTATTTCTCGTTCTATATTGTCGGCTATTTCGGTTCCGTACCACTATACCGTTCAGGGGGAGCCTGATGTGTCGTCAACACAATGGCGTTCGTATGCAAACCTGCGAGACAGGCTGTATGGATTTGAACTGGTTACAAACATGGGCTATTTTTATGTTGATTTAAATAAATGCGACTTGCGCAAAGGGGCACCGGTTATGCGTCTGGCAACTGCGGAATGGCCCGGACTGGCAGGTGATGCCACCTCCAAACTGGCACCGCACATGCCGTTTACCCCTATGTATTAAAAACTGAAAGTGCGCTTCTTCACAGAAGCACACTCCCTCATAACCAAAATTCAAGTATATATTTAGTGGTAATCGAACAAAATGTGTTGCAAACAGTCAACAACTTTTGTCGCTTAGAGCTTACAGCCGCATGGCAGATGTGAGAATGAAGAGAACACTAATTTCTGATATTTATTCAGGTAAAGCCTTTCCTTCCGGTGCATTAGGTATGTGCCCGTGTGTTTATGTTGCTTTAGGGTTGGAATAATTGTCAGAATTAAAATGCGACTGTACTATCCAAGCTGTATCACTTTCGTCAAGCTGTTGCAAAGTTAGTCCAATCTTTTTTATTTTCTATTATTTTGTGTGTCAATTAACTATAAAATTGAACATGGCGTGATTTTATAGACAATGTATTGATACCTATGGTTTTATCTTGTTGCTTGATACAAATGACAAAATATTTGGGAAAAATTTGAAAATTATTTTTGGTTAAAACGTCAATTTGGCAATAATTTAACGGTTGTGTTATCTGATTGGCAGCGTAATCAGCATGCGTGTGCCTTTATGCTTCCATGTGGTGTCGAGGCTTACGTCGCCGTTTAGCAGGCGTGCCAGCAGCCGGGATATTGGCAGGCCTAATCCTGCACCTTGTTTTTCGGAATCGAGTTTTACAAAGCGTTCGAATATGCGGTCTTTTTCCTTTGCCGGTATCCCTGTACCGGTATCGGTGACAGATATGATTACTTTTCCGGCTTCTTTGTCAACGGTATACGCCAGGTGTATAGAGCCTGAGTCGGTAAATTTTGCCGCGTTTATGAGAAGGTTGTTAAGAATTTGCTGTAGTCTCTGAGGGTCGGTATACAAGGTGGTGTCTGGCGATATGTCTTTGTCGAAAGTCATTTCCACACCTTTGTTTGTTCTGTGGCTCATTCCGTTTACGGCAGCTTGGCAAAGTGTAGCCAGGCTTATATGCTGCCGTTTTATGGAAATAGTGGAATGGTCAATTTCCGTGAGGTGGAGAACGTCGTTTATTATGGCGCTAAGAAGTTCTGAGTTCAGTTCGACCATGCGAACGAACGAGTTTAGGTATTTTTTGTCTTCTTCGTTTTCGGCAAAGTCGGTGATGAGTCTGGAGTACTCGTTTATAACTTTCAGTGGCACGGTTATTTCGTGGCTCATGTTCTTAATAAAGTCTGACTTGAAATTGTTTGCCTTCATTGCTGTATCGCGTGCCTGTGCCAGTTCGTCGCGCGACTGCATGAGTTGGGCGCGTTCTTCTGTCAGTTTTTTATTTGCATCCTTAAGCTTTAGCGTAAGGGCTTTTGTCCTGCTGTTTAGCCTTGCGAGTATGAATACCAGTATCAGTAGTATTAAAAGTGCTGTTGCTGAAACTATAAGTATGTTCCGCAGCGCCGTAGCCTCGGTTTTCGATTTCTCTATTTTCAGGCGGTCGAATTCCATCCTTATGTTGCTGGCTTGCGAGAGTATGGCGTTTTCTTCTAGTTTTTCTTTTTTCTGTTCATGCAGTCTTTCTTCCAGCAGGGCCGTGTAGTCGCGCATGGCCTGGTTTAGGGTGGACTTGTCGTTTATGGAGTCGGCACACGTAATAAGGTCGCGTAGCAGCAGTCTGCGCCTGCCGTTCGACAGCAGTTTTGATTTCAATGCCTTTTTAATAAGCGGTATTGCTTCTTTATACCGGTGGTGTGCAAGCGAATAGTATATTTGTGGCAGTGGTGTTGTTTTGTTTGTAAATGCTGCCGACGGCCTTAGCCCTGTACATTCTATTGCCTTGTCGTAATAAAGCTCTATCTGGGCTGAATCGAGTGCGGCATGGTTAGAAAGCATGCGTGTGTATATCACGTATAGTATGTCGTCGTAATTGCGGAACTTTCGGCCTTCTTTTGCATAATTTTCCTGAAGGGAGGTTATGAGTTTGAGCAGTTTCTTGTCGGCTTCTATGCTTTTTTCTGGCAGTGAGCATTCTGCGTAGTTGTATGCCTGCATAACATAGAAAGTGTTTCGTAGCGAGTATGTGTTTGGGGGTAGTTGTTCGATGAGTTTGTCTAGTTTGTCAATGTATTCTTCAAGCAGTTGTCCCTGTGACTTGTTGCCTATGTACAGGCATATGGAATAGAGCCTTACAATGTGGTTGTAAATGTTGTCGTTGCCTTCTGTTTCATAATAAATGTCTTGATGGAGAAGTTTGTTGAATGTTTCGGAAGGCAATGTGTCGTTATTGAAACGCAGGCTGTTTGTTTTTTGCATGATGCGGACAAATGTAATGGTTTCGTCGCGTTCCGGTCCGCCTGGCAGTGAGTCGGCAAGATTTCGCAGTACCGACAATATTGAATCATTGCGTATGTAGTTGTTTGCCAGATGCCTTATCATATTTGCCTCGGCCTGGGTGTTTTTGGCTCGCCGGGCAACTGAAAGAATACGCCACATAAGGGTGTCGCGCTGTAGTGTGCGCGGCATGAGGTCGTATATGTTGCTCATGGGCAGTAGCGAGTCTGTGGCAGTCCTGGCCTGTGACAATTCCCTGTACATGGCATCTATGACCTTTTGTTTTTCGGTATAGCTGCCGGCATATGCCGTTATTGAAACAAATACTGACAATAATAATGTCGTTACGAATGAAATGTGTTTCATTTTGGTTGGTAGAAAGTGTATGAACGGAAGCGGGTCTATATAGTAGGCAAATATAGTCTCAATATGGCTAACATCCAAAAAAATTGAAGCTGCTACCCGAATGTAAGAACAGAGAGCCCTTGTTTGGCAATGCCTTCAGCTGCATTGCGGATGTCGTCGGTGCTTACGGATCGGATATGTTCTATTATTTCGTGGACAGGTGTTACAAAGCCTTTGAACAGGGTTGACCTTCCGGCTGCCAGGGCTGCCTGTTCGTTGTTTTCGCTTGCTACGGCCATTTGTCCCAGATATTGTTTTTTTGCTGCATTTAGCGCCCTTTCCGACATTTGTTTGCTGGCAAGGCGGTTAAATATTTCCGTTACAATTTTACGGCATGGGGCTGTATGTTCTGGGTCGCAGCCGAAATAAACAGTCAGTTCTCCGCAGTCGCTGAACAGCGATGTGCTTGAATCTACAGAATATACATATCCGTGCCGTTCGCGAAGTTCTATATTTAACAGCGAATTCATGCATGGTCCGCCTATGATGTTGTTTAACAGTGCGAATGTGTGTTTCTCGTTGGCAAACATACCGGGAATACGCGCGCCCATCAGAGTGTGGCATTGGTGAGAGCCTATGTGGTTGTATTTGTCGAACGGTTCCAGAATTGCCGGCGGCTGCAGGGTATGCTTTATTGTGGGTCTGTCCAGTTTTTCAAAAAATTTTCCGACAACCGAGGCAACGCGTTCTGCCGAAGAAGGGCCAAGGTAGAAAAATACCATGTTTTTGGGGGTGTAGTACCTTTCAAGAAATTGCCGGCATATTTGTGACGTAAATGTAGGTATAGTTTCTGTATTTCCCAAAATGTTGTGTCCTAGCGACGAGCCGGAAAACATAAGGTCGTTGAATGAGTCAAAAACGGCTTCGGACGGAGAGTCGAGGTATGATGCAATTTCGTCGAGTACAACTTCGCGTTCGCGTTCAATTTGCCTTTCCGGGAATTCCGAATTCGCAACCAGGTCGTGCATCAGTTCTACAGCCCTTGTAAGGCCGCCTTTTGGGAAAACAGAATACAGCATGGTTGTTTCTTCTGAGGTGTAGGCGTTTAGCTCGCCTCCAATGGATTCCATGCGGTTTATTATATGCCAGGAGTGCCTGCGTTTGGTGCCTTTAAATATTGAGTGCTCGACAAAGTGTGCCAACCCGTATGTGCGCGGTGTTTCATTTCGTGAGCCTACTTGTACGGCCAAACCGCAATATTCCACATTGCCACGGTTTTGGCAGTGCACAGTGCGCAACCCGTTTGCAAGTGTTCCGTAAGTGTATTTGTATTTATTTGTCATGATGTGTATGTTGTCAGGACGGAATAGTGGGTATGTTCCTGATAAGGAATCATGGTGTCAAAATAAAAAAAATTATTCGTCGTCGCGACGAATAATCTTCTTACCTTAAATCTAATACCATGAAAAACTTGTTACAAAGTTGCAAATAATATTGAACCTGACAAAATGTTGGTGGTATATATTTTTTGTTTTTAACGTTTATTAATCAACAGTCCTGCGCTGTTTATTTATGAAGTATATGTAGGGCTGCCTGCATTGCAGGCGCATATTAATATTGTTCTTTTTCTGAAGGGAAATCTGATGTCTTTACATCGGAAATATAATTGCCCACCGCTTCGTTTATAATTGTCGACAGGTCGGCATACCGGCGTAAAAAACGTGGAGAAAACCCTTTGTTTATTCCCAGCATGTCGTGCATAACGAGCACCTGTCCGTCTACACCGCCTCCGGCACCTATGCCAATTACCGGTATAGTCAGTTTTGATGCTACTTCGGCTGCCAGTTTTGCCGGTATTTTTTCGAGAACCAGGGCGAAACATCCTATTTCTTCAAGCATAAGGGCGTCTTCTATAAGCTTTTTAGCTTCTGCCTCTTCTTTGGCCCTGACGTTGTAGGAGCCGAATTTGTTTATTGACTGCGGAGTCAGGCCAAGATGCCCCATTACCGGTATTCCGGCACAAAGTATGCGTTCTATACTTTCGCGTATTTCGTTGCCACCCTCCATCTTTACGGCTTCGGCATGACTTTCTTTCATAATCCGGATAGCCGATGCCAGGGCTTCCTTGCTGTTTCCCTGATATGAACCAAATGGGAGGTCTACAACAACCAGGGCCCGTTGTGTACCTTTTACTACGGATTTGGCATGGTATATCATTTGGTCAAGCGTTATTGGCAGGGTGGTTATGTTTCCTGCCATTACGTTTGAAGCGGAGTCGCCCACAAGTATAACGTCCATGCCTGCTTCGTCAATTAGCTTTGCCATTGAAAAGTCGTAGGCGGTTAGCATGGCTATTTTTTCGCCACGTTGTTTCATTTCCGCCAGTCTTCTGGTTGTAACCTTACGCTGGTCTTCAGAATAAGTTGACATTATTTTGTTTATTTGGTTATTGTTCAATTACGCACACTTTTTGTGTGTGATTCTGATTTGGGCGGTAAAGTTACGCAGAATCGGTATAACTGCAAATTGAAACGGCTAAAAAGCGTTTGTTATTATTGGCTGTGGCCGAACAGATACAGATAATTGCGATTTATGCGGAAAATTATGGATATTTCTACTAATTTTGTGTTCCAAGTAGCTATATGGTCAACCGATAGATGATAAAGAAAACACTGTCATATTTAAATAAGGGTAACAGGCGTTCGGCGCGTGCTAAAAAGAATATAGCGGCAATGTTTGCTCTAAAGGGCGTTAGCATACTGTGCCAGTTGGCCGTGGTGCCTATGACAATTAACTATGTGTCGAAATATGAGTATGGCATATGGATAACTATATCGTCGTTGGTTGCCTGGTTGAGCTTTTTTGACCTTGGCATAGGCAACGGATTGCGGAATAAGATGATAGAGGCCGTTGAAACCGGCAAGCACCGTCTGGCAAAGGTATATGTGAGTACGTCTTACGCAATTATATCCATTATTGTTGCGTGTGTGTGGGCGGTATCGGTATCGGCTTCTTTTTTTATTGACTGGTGCGAGGTGCTTAATGCACGGGCCGGTCTGCGGCAAGAGCTGGTTTGGACAGTGGTTATTGTTGTAACTAATTTCTCGTTGCTGTTTGTACTGGGACTTAACCGTACGCTTTTAAATGCCGTGCAAAAGCCTGCCGTTGCATCGGTTTTCGACACAATGACTCAGCTTTTGCTATGCGTGGTGTTGTTGGTTCTGATAAACACTACTTCGGGGTCGCTGATAAATCTGGCCCTTGCTATGGGCGGAACATCTATGTTGGTACTTGTGGCTTCGAACATATGGACTTTTACCGGTGTGTTAAAGCGTTACAGGCCCTCAGTTTGGTCGGTCCGTTTTCGCCTTGGCCGTGGAATAATGTCAACCGGGCTTGCATTTTTCCTTTTACAGATAATAGCTATAGCGTTTTACGAAACCAACAACCTTATAATAACGCACTTTATCGGGCCAGACGAAGTGACAGTATATAATGTCGCATATAAATATATGCAGGTATTGATGATGGTGTTTACTATTTTAATCGCACCGTTTTGGAGCGCTTTTGCCGAGGCAAACATAAATGGCGATTTTGTGTGGATGCGTTCAACCGTGAAGACGCTTGTGAGGTTTGTGGCCGTATTAGGCTTGCTGGGTCTTGCTATGGTTGCCGTATCTCCGCTATTCTACCGTGTATGGCTACAGGGGCAGGTAGAGGTGCCGATACTTATAACCCTGCTGGTGTTTTTGTTCCACATAGCAAATATATGGTCAACGCTTTGGACGCAGTTACTTTGTGGATTCGGCAAAATACGGCTTCAAATGCTGATGTCGACGCTTTGCTGCCTGTTCTATCTTCCGGCTGCAATATTTGGCTGCCGTTATTTCGGACTGGCCGGATTGTTGTGCGCGTCTGTGCTGTCATTTGCCGTGTTCACTTCGTGGTTCGGAGTGATGCAAGTTCATAAGCTTATAAACCGCACCGCAAAAGGTATATGGAACAAATAGGGCGCGAAGTGATTTCTGAAATGCAATTAATGAAAAAAATAGCAGTTATAGGAGGCAGTTATCTACAGTTGCCGTTGGTTTTAAAGGCCAAAGAGATTGGGTATGAAGTGCATTGTTTTGCGTGGCTCGATGGTGCTGTGTGTCGTGACTATGCCGACAAGTTCTATCCGATATCTATTGTAGACAAAGAGGAAATTTTAGATGTATGCAAATCTGTCGGCATCGATGCCGTAGTCACCATTGCTTCCGATTTGGCTGTGATAACGGTGAATTATGTAGCCGAAAAGCTGGGACTTGTGGGAAATCCTGTTGAATTTACCGATATAACCACTAATAAATATGCCATGCGGCATGCGCTTGCAGCGGCGGCAGTTCCGTGTCCGGGATTCGTGCGAGTGAAATCCGGAGAGATGCCAGATATATCCGGGCTGCGTTTCCCGCTGATAGTCAAGCCAACCGATCGTTCCGGTAGTCGCGGTGTTGAAAAGATTGACAGTCCTGAAGCTATCGGCCGGGCACTGAAGCGTGCTGCCGGCGAGTCGTTTGTCAACGAAGTTATTTTGGAGGAATATGTTGAAGGCCGCGAAATATCGGTCGAATCAATATCGTTCGGCGGAAAGCATTATGTGTTGCAAATAACCGACAAGGTTACTACAGGCGCTCCGTATTTTGTGGAACTTGAGCATCATCAGCCGTCGTCGTTGCCCGATTATGTGAAAGTTCAGGTAGAGAGAGTGACGCGTCAGGCGCTCGACGCTCTGCATATTCAAAACGGAGCATCGCATTCTGAATTTAAAATAGATGCGGACGGGAATATCTGTGTCATAGAGATTGGTGCGCGTATGGGAGGCGATTTCATTGGTTCGGACCTTGTACGACTGTCTACCGGTTACGATTTTCTCAAAGGAGTGATTCAGGTGGCATTGGGTGCGTTTGAGGAACCTGAAACGGGGCATCTGGCATATAGTGGCGTGTATTTTCTGTCAAAGGAAACTGAACGTTTGCTCCCGGTGATGCGCGATTGGAAATCGCATGACGAAATTGTCAGGTGCGAGATAATGTCGGAAACCCTTAAGGAGATACATGAAAGTGCTGACCGAAACGGATATATGATATATAAATCGGAAATAGGAAAATGGAACTGCGGTTAAAAAAGATACGTCTGGCCATAGTCGGGGCCGGCGAGCTTGGGCTGCAGGCTATGCATTATGCTACATTATGCAATCCGCAGTACGGCACATATGAGGTTACCGGTTTTATCGACGACACGAAGTGCTGTTCGGATACAGTGTACGGATTGCCTGTCATCGGAAAAATTGAAGATATCGAACTTCTATATGCTGAAAAAAAATTCGATGCAGTGTTTGTTGCTATAGGCTACAAACATCTTGAATTCAAAAAACGGCTTGTCGACCGATTAGCACAGTCAATTCCGTTGGCCAATATTGTGGCTCCGTCGGTTTACGTTGACAAAACAGCACATCTGGGTAGGAATGTAATGCTTTATCCCGGCTGCATCATCGATAAGGACGTTGTTCTGAGTGACGGCGCACTGCTGAATCTGGGCTGTGTTGTGTCGCACAATTCGGTTGTAGGCCACTCTTGCTTCCTTGCTCCGAGAGTAACTGTAGCCGGTTTTTCAACTATAGGCGAGTGTTCCTTTCTCGGCGCAGCCACGGTTGTAATCGACAATATAAGCATTTGTCAGGGAGTGTACACAGGTGCCGGAGCAACTATTGTAAAGGATATTGTCAGTCCGGGACAATACATCGGCACTCCTGCCGTTAAATTTAAATAGGCGATACCGGAAAAGATCCGGTTAAATTATTCATTGCGTTATGATATCATTTAACAAACCATTCCTCACGGGTAAGGAGACTCATTATATATATGATGCCGTTTATGGCGGAAAACTGTCGGGCAACGGTGTATATACAAAAAAATGTCAGGATTTTTTTGAACAGCGTTACGGCTTCGGTAAGGCTCTGATGACAACGTCGTGTACCGATGCGCTGGAAATGGCTGCCATACTTAGCGGCGTCGGTCCGGGCGACGAGGTGATTGTGCCCAGTTATACTTTTGTATCGTCGGCGCTGGCTTTTGTGCGCCAGGGGTGTCGCATAGTGTTTGCAGATTCGTGTAATGACAACCCGAACATCGATGCCGACAAGATAGAACGTTTGGTTACCGAGCGCACACGTGTTATTGTTCCGGTGCATTATGCCGGAGTAGCATGCGACATGGACAAGATTATGGACATAGCCTTGCGGCACAACCTTATAGTTGTTGAGGATGCCGCACAGGCAGTTGACTCCTATTATAAAGGCCGTCCTTTAGGTTCAATAGGCCACATGGGTTGTTTCTCGTTCCATGAAACGAAAAACATAATAGCCGGCGAAGGCGGGATGCTGACCATAAATGATTCACGTTTTATACGTCGCAGCGAGATTATATGGGAAAAAGGCACAAACCGTTCGGAATTTTTCCGCGGCGAGGTAAACAAATACGGCTGGGTCGACACCGGTTCGTCGTTTCTTCCTTCCGAACTGGTTACTGCATTTTTGTGGGCGCAGCTGGAAAATATTGATGTAATTCAGCAACGTCGTAAGGAAATATGGCACGAATATTTGTCCGGACTGCTTCATCTGGCAGAAAAAGGATGCTTCACGTTGCCCGACATTCCGGCTTATGCCACCAACAACGCACATATGTTCTACATAGTGTGCCGTTCTATCGAGGAGCGTACGGCACTTATAAAGCATTTAAAAGATAACGGCGTACTTTCCGTGTTCCATTATCTGAGCCTTCACCGCAGCGCTTTCTATACGTCGCATCCCGAACACCGTCCGGAGAGCCTTGGAATGGTTGATGCTGACGGCGACGAGGTGACGGTTGTAGGCCTTGATTTGCCTAATTGCGACCACTTTGCCGATTGCCTGCTGCGTTTGCCTATGTTCTATGAACTGGCAAATGATGAGGTTGGTTTCGTTATTGACAAGATAAACGAGTTTTATTCACGCTGATAACTGTGTCTGTTTGGATATGTCGCGTCAGAAACGAGTTTTAATCCTGTCGTCGTTGAACCCTACAGTTGGTTCGGGAACTGTTGCCCTTGATTTTTACAGGGCATTTGCAGAAGCCGGGTATGTTGTTGATTTGCTTACTCTGGCACCTGTTGACGGACACCCTGAGTTTATGTCGGTTTACAACAGGCGTCCTGGTAAATTTCACCATCTTGGCTTCCGGCTGTGGAAAAAACTCCGCCGTCCAGATGCCGACTGGCAGCATTGCCTGTTTTACCGTAGAGAAACCGATATGCCTGTGCCGATAAGGCATATTACGCGTCGGCTTAAGCCCGTTTACGATTATGTGCTTGTGGTTTTCTGGCAGGAAATGCTGACTTTCAAAACAATAGGCTTGCTCTACGACTATCTTGGCGGACCGCAGTTTCTGTTTTCCTGCGCCGACTATTCGCCTGTAACCGGAGGGTGCCATTTTATAGGCGACTGTAAGCGCTATTATCAGGGGTGTGGATGCTGCCCGATGCTTAAATCGTCTAATCCGGACGATTTTACGCGTAAAAACGTAGTTTACCGCCGCCAGGTTTATGAACGCGTAAAGCCGTTTGTTCTGGCCAATACATATATGTCTGGTTTTTTCAGCAAGTCGAAGGCTTTGGCTGAGAACACGCGTATTGAGTTTTGTTCAATATTGCTTAATCTGGACGAATTTAGGCCGTTTCCTAAAAAGGAATCAAGAAATGTGTTTGGTGTTCAGTCTGAAAAATTCGTTATATTCTTTGGTAGTCAGTGGCTTAACGACAGCCGTAAAGGATTTGCCCTATTGTTGGAGTCGCTTGCCGGGCTAAGGAAGATGCTGTCTGATGACGAGGCGGCCCGGGTGCACC
>SSTG01000061.1 GCA_004801635.1 Muribaculum caecicola
AGAATCGAGGCATCGTAACGCGCCAGTACTTCGGTAAGCGCCGATGTCACACCCGGACGGTCCGATCCGGAAATATTAACCAGAATCAATTCTGTTTCAGACATATATACTAGTTTACAGAGTGATATGCAATCAGTCCTTCCATAGGGGCCTTCAACACTGTTGATATTTCCACGTCAAGTGCGGCGGCGGCCTCCATAAGAACCGGTTTGTAAAGGAAGGCTATCGAGCCCACGAAACTAACCGGAAGCTGGCGGTAGCGATCGTATTGGGCCACATTTCTTACAAAAAACGATTTAAACTCGTTCAGCACCAAACGGTGTATGGCAGGTTCCTCTATATTCTTCAACAGGAACGGGGTTACAGAAGCCAGAAAACGGTTTGGCATAGGCTCCTTGTAGACACGGCGTAGTATTGCACCCGACTCCAGGTTATACTCGTCTAAAAACCGTTCGCATAGCTCGCGAGGCAGCTGGTGCTTAAGCACATCGCCAATCAAATGGCGCCCAAGCACGGCACCACTGCCCTCGTCACCAAGTATATAGCCCAAAGGGCTTACGTGGTCTTTTATCTCCGTGCCGTTGTAATATCCGGAATTAGCCCCCGTACCCAGTATACAGGCAATTCCCTCGCGTTCTCCAAACAACGCACGCGCAGCACCAAGCATGTCGGAATTGGCCTCTATTGACACTGCGGCCTGCAAATTATTGCGCAATGCCCTCCGCATTGTGCGGCAAACGTCCTCGTCAACACACCCGGCACCATAAAAATAAACTTCGGTTATGCTGTCTTTGTCATTGCCAAGCTGGCTCACCAGTTCGTCATCGAGATATTGTGAAATTTCTTCTTCGGTAAGCATCAATGCATTAAAACCAGAAGTAAACAGCTGGCGGACAACTTTGTCGCCATCAAGAATGCACCATTCCACCTTGGTGCTCCCACTGTCAGCAATAAGCTTCATTTAAAGACTATGTTTAGATATTTACAACTCTGTAAGCAGCTTTTATTTCAAATGGACGGGGCGGCGCATTTATGGCGCGCCGCCCCGGTACAGGCACCAAGACTTATCAGCCAAGGTGCTATGAGTTATGTAACGCTATCGCTTATTTCGACGCGATACCGTCGCTAACTGTCAGAGAATAGCGGCCTTTGGCACGACGACGAGCCAACACTTTGCGTCCGTTAGGGGTTGACATGCGTTCACGGAAGCCGTGTTTGTTCACTCTCTTGCGGTTTGAGGGTTGAAATGTTCTTTTCATTGCAGTACTGTATTTCTTATTTTCTTATTATATTCTAATAGATAATGCCCGAGGCCCTTACCCTACGGCTACTGCCTCTGCACACAAAGCGACTGCAAAATTACAACAAACATTTGTTTTTTGCAAACAAATTCCGTAATACCAATCATTTTTATTTCTCAGATTCAACTAGACGTTTCAAACCGGAACATAGATTCAAGAACGAAGTGCAAAAACAATCGGTGTAATTTGAATATAATTGGGAATTTTGCTAACTTTGTGCGCAATAAAAACCGAAAATATATGTCATTTATTGCAGACAGAGTAAAGATGGACGGTCTCACATTTGACGACGTCCTGCTCATACCGGCTTATTCCGAGGTACTACCGCGCACTGTTGACCTGCGCACACGCTTTTCACGTAACATAACATTGAACGTCCCCATCGTTTCGGCAGCCATGGACACCGTTACCGAAGCCGCAATGGCTATTGCCATTGCCCGTGAAGGCGGCATAGGCGTGATTCATAAAAACATGACCATAGCAGAACAGGCCCGTCAGGTACACGCGGTGAAACGTGCTGAAAACGGCATGATTTACGACCCCGTGACAATACGCCGCGGAAGCACCGTTAAAGACGCTCTGGCAATGATGGAAGAGTACCATATAGGCGGCATACCCGTGGTGGACGACAACAAAAAGCTAGTGGGAATCGTTACCAACCGCGACCTCCGTTTCGAACAGGACATGAACCGCAAGATTGACGAGGTTATGACTTCGGAAAACATTGTGACGGCCACACAGTCGCCAAACCTGGAAGAAGCAGCCGAAATTCTGCAAGCAAACAAAATAGAAAAACTGCCCGTGGTTGACCACGACGGCAAACTGATAGGCCTTGTAACCTACAAGGACATTACCAAGGCCAAGGACAAGCCCAACGCGTGCAAGGACTCGCTAGGCCGTTTGCGCGTGGCAGCCGGTGTCGGCGTTACACCCGACGTGATGGACCGCGTTGACGCGCTGGTAGCCGCCGGTGTAGACGCTATTGTTATAGACACGGCACATGGCCACTCAAAAGGAGTTGTAGGCGTATTAAAGCAGGTAAAGGAAAAATATCCGCAAATAGACGTTGTTGTCGGAAATATTGCCACTGGTGATGCCGCACGCTATCTGGTTGAAAACGGAGCAGACGGAGTGAAAGTGGGCATAGGTCCAGGCTCGATATGCACAACACGCGTAATTGCCGGTGTCGGCGTGCCGCAGCTTTCGGCTGTTTACGACGTAGCAAAAGCATTGGAAGGTACGGGTGTCCCCCTGATTGCCGACGGTGGCATACGCTATTCCGGCGACATTGTCAAAGCACTGGCGGCAGGCGGATACTGCGTGATGCTGGGCGGAATGCTTGCCGGCGTAGAAGAATCGCCCGGCGACACAATTATATACAACGGACGAAAATACAAAGCCTACCGCGGCATGGGGTCGCTGGAAGCCATGGAAAAGGGGTCGAAAGACCGCTACTTCCAGGCCGGGGAAACCGACACACGCAAACTTGTTCCGGAAGGTATTGCAGCCCGTGTGCCATATAAAGGCTCGCTCTATGAAGTAGTTTACCAGATGCTGGGCGGATTGCGTTCGGGCATGGGATACTGCGGTGCAGAAAACATAGAAAAGCTGCACCAAGCCAAATTTACACGTATCACAAATGCCGGAGTGGCCGAAAGCCATCCTCACGACGTTGCCATTACCAGCGAGGCACCCAACTACAGCGCATCGCACCAGTAGTCATTACAAAGCACTACTCTGAATGACACAATATACGTAGAGATATAATAACGAGCCACCGGCTCACGTTATATCTCTACATTCATTTCAGTCAGGATTCCCTACAGCAAAAAGGGTCCAAACTCAAAAATCAAAGCCAGAAAACATAAGTTTCCAATGAAAAAAATAGCACTACTTGCACTCTCCGTCGCTACAATTGCGACTGCCGGGGCAAAAAAGACATCCGACCCGGTATTAATGACCGTAGGCAAGCAACCGGTAACAGTCAGCGAGTTCAAATACCTGTACGAAAAGAACCGCACACAACAGCCCGACTCGCTCTCGCCACAGAGCTATCTGGACATGTTTGTAAACTACAAACTTAAAGTGGCCGATGCAAAAGCAAACGGCATAGACACCACAGAAGCCTTCCGTAAAGAGTTTGACAAGTACAAATTAGACCTGTTCAAACCATATTTGGAAAACCGCGAGGGCCTGGACAGCCTTATAAAAGACGAATATGAGCGTATGCATTACGAAGTGGACGCGAACCACATAATGATTTACAAGGGGCGGACCAGCAGCCAGAAAGCTGCCGCACTGCAATTTGCCGACTCGCTCCGGCAGGCAATCCTGAACGGGGCCGACTATGCCGAAGTTGCACGCAAGCACTCGTTCGACCAGAATTCGGCACCAAACGGCGGACACCTCGGCTACATGTCGGGCGGACAAGTACCGTATAAGTTTGAAGAAGCAGCCTTCTCGCTGCCTATAGGCCAGATTTCAGAAGTTGTTGAAACTCCGTTTGCCTACCACATTATCCGCGTAGACAACCGCCGCCCGGCAAAAGGGCAGGTACTAACACGCCATATACTCAAACTAACCCAAGGCAAAACCCCTGAAGAACAGGCTGCTGCGAAAACCGCCATCGATTCACTATACAACTTGGCCATCACGCCCGGAACAAGCTTCGAAGCACTGGCCAAGGCTGAAAGCGACGATCCTGGCTCGGCACAAAAAGGAGGCATGCTCCCATGGTTCGGAGCAGGCATGATGGTGCCAGAATTTGAGAATGCGGCATTCTCGCTCAACGACAGTGCCATTTCCGAACCATTCCAGACCAGCTACGGCTACCATATAGTGCAGCGTCTGGGACACCGCGAAATAGCCCCTTACGAAGAAGCCAGCAAGAAAATTGTGATGCGTATTTCGCGCGACGACCGCCGGTTCATTCCACGCCAGAAAAAGTTTGAGCAACTCAGAAAGCAATACGGCGTTGACACATACCAGACAAACATAGACGGACTAAAGCAGGCTATCGACAAAGCGACACGCCTCGACACCACACTGGCCGCTATATTCGTCAAATATCCGTCTCCTTTTGCCAAGGTTGGAGGAAACAAGGTTATCACATCGGCCGACGTTTTTGCCAACATAAACCTTTCAACCCCGGTTCTGGCTGACGAAGCAAAAGCGCTTGTCGACCAGACACTGTCCAGCCTTATAGACAACGAATTGTGCAATCTTGAAATTGACAGGCTAGAAGCATCCGATCCAGAATTCCGCAATATACTGCGCGAATACCACGACGGAATGATGCTGTTCGACATATCCAACCGACGTGTATGGGAAGCGGCTTCGTCGGACAAAGAAGCACTTGACAAATATTTTCAGGAAAACAAAAGCAAATACAAATTCGACCAACCACGATTCAAAGGCGTAATAGTGCACGCACTCAACGACTCGCTGGCCAAAAGTGCCGAAGCATACACAAAAAGCCATAAAATAGGGCTTGACTCGCTCGGACGTACACTGCGCGAAAAAATAGGCAAAGGATTGCGCGTAGAGAAAGTACTTGTAAAGAAAGGAGACAACCATCGAGTTGACAACACCATATGGGGTGTTCCATACAAATCGGGAACAAAGTCAAGCTGGCCAAACTGGTTCATATTCGAAGGCAGGATAATAGACGGTCCTGAAGAAGTTGCAGATGTTCGCGCACAAGTAATAACCGACTATCAGCAAGAACTGGAACGCCAATGGCTGCAAGAACTCAAAGCCAAATATCCGGTAAAAGTCAACAAACGTCAATTAAAAAATCTCTGATAGAGGAAATTTTGCTAAATTTGCGAGTGTGGTGACTAACGCCGCACTCGCAAAATAAATTTATACAGACTTGAAACTATCACACTTAACAACGGCAGCAGCCATTACAGCCGCCATAACACTGGCTGCAACGGCACAGAACAACATAGTAGAAGAAGTTGCCTGGTGGATAGGCGACCAGCCCATCTACAAGAGCGAGGTTGAAGAAGCCTACCAAAACCTGCTTTTTGAGCGGCAAGACATTAATGGCGACCCATACTGCATCATACCGGAACGGTTAGCCATGGAACGACTGTTCCTGCACCAGGCCGAACTGGACTCTATCGACATTCCGCAAGCACAGGTAACCATGATGGTCGACCAGCAAATAAACTATCTGACCAACAACCTCGGATCAAAGGAAAAAGTAGAGGAATTTTACCGCAGGCCTTTGCCTGAAATACGAACACTCCTGCGCGAACTAATAACCAACCGTCAAAAAGTTGAACAAGTGCAGAACTCGCTTACACAGGATTTCAAATCAACCCCATCCGACGTACGCAAGTATTTCCAGACACTTCCGGAAGACTCAATACCGTTTGTGCCAATGCAGGTGGAAGTACAGATTATGACCCTCAACCCCGTAATACCGCGAGAAGAAATAGACGAGGTAAAAGCACGCCTGCGCGACTTCACAGACCGTGTAAACAAGGGTGAAAGCGAGTTTTCCACCCTGGCAATACTTTATTCCGAGGACCCCGGGTCGGGAATGCGCGGAGGTGAAATAGGCTTCATGTCAAAAGCAAACCTTGATCCAGAATATGCAGCGGTGGCGTTTAACCTCAACGACCCTAAACGCGTATCAAAAATTGTAGAAAGCCAATACGGATTCCACATCATACAGCTCATAGAAAAACGCGGCGACCGTATCAACACCCGACACATACTTTTAAAGCCAAAAGTTGCAGAAAAAGACCTTACAGAGGCAATGAACCGCCTCGACACCATACGTCAGGAAATGCTAGCCGAAAAGTACACGTTTGAAGAAGCCGTTTACTATGTTTCGCAGGACAAAGACACACGAAACAACAAAGGCGTGATGGTGAATGAAGAAAACCAGTCTAACCGTTTCGAAATGGCGCAACTGCCTCAGGAAGTCAGCCGCGTGGTCAGCACCATGTCTGTGGGTGAAATTTCCAAACCGTTCATAATGAGCGATGCCAAGCACAACCGCGAAGTAGTGGCAATGATAAAGCTGTCAAACCGCATTGACGGCCACAGAGCCAACTTGTCCGACGATTATCAGCGCATACTGGCCATGTATGAGGAGTCCGCAAAAGAAAAAATTGTAGACGACTGGCTGCTTAAAAAAATAAAAGACACATACGTGCGTATTGAAGACGGATGGCGCAACTGCGAATTTAAGCACGAAGGCTGGATAAAGACAGCAAAACAATAGCAGCCAAACCGCTACTGTACACACATGGCCCAATCAGTAAAAGAAAACAACAACAAATCATTACGGCATAGGCGGACAAACATCCTCCTGTGCCTTTTGGCAATAGTTGCTCCTGTATTGCTATGCGCCAAGCCAGGCAACCAACAGGCGGCACAAGAACCGGTTATCGGTAAAACATACCCCGTTACGCCTACCGTGCCTTCAGCCGACCGCCATGCCCCGGGACGCGTATTTTTGGAACGTGCCGACAAATTGTGGATGGACGACCGTATAGACTCAAACTACCAGGTACTTACCGGAAATGTCATATTTCGCAAAGCCGACATGTACATGTACTGCGACAGCGCACATTTCTACGACAAAGAAGGGTCGCTAGAAGCCTTTGGCAACGTACGTATGGAGCAAGGCGACACGCTGTTCGTTTACGCCGCACAACTCGACTACGACGGGCCAACGGAGCTTGCCACCTTTATAGGCTCGCAGGACAGGCGCGTACGCCTTATTAACCGCGACGTAGAACTTACCACCGACCTGTTTTACTACGACATTGCGGCCAATCTGGGCTATTACAACACAAACGGGCAGATAACCGATGCCGAGAACCGGCTGACATCGACTTACGGCGAATACTCTCCCGACACCAAAGAAGCGGAATTCCGCATAAACGTTGTTCTGAACGACCTGATGGAGAAAAAATTCCGTATGTCAACCGAACAGCTACGGTACAACACCGACACGCATATTGCCCAGATTGTAAGTCCTACAGTAATTGTAACCGACAGTGCCACTGTATATTCATCAAACGGATGGTACGACACCGAAAACGGAAAGTCAGAACTATACCACCGTTCACGCGTTGTAACCCCTCAAGGAAACACACTGACCGGCGACACCCTGTTCTATGACAACGTGGCCCATTTTGGCGAAGCATTCGGGAACATGGTGCTTACCGACTCTATTCGCTCGTCTGCACTGGAAGGCGACTATGGCATATATTTTCAGGATCTGGACAGTGCATTTGTCACCGGCAGGGCCAGGGCTCTGGAATACAGCAGGCAAGACACCCTATACCTGCACGGCGACACAATACGCGGATATATGCTCTGGAATGATTCAACACATGTAGTTACCGCATATCCACGCGTCCGATTCTGGCGAGTAGACATACAAGGGCTGTGCGACTCGCTCAGTTTTATGGAACGCGACTCTATAATGTACATGCACCGACATCCAATTGTATGGAACGGGAAACGCCAGGTGTTCGGCAACGTAATACAGGTTCACCTGAACGACTCAACTGTCGACTGGGCACGTCTGCCCGATTTTGCATTCGTTGCCGAGCATATTGATGAAGAATTCTACAACCAGCTAACAGGCAAAGAACTAACTGCATTCTTTTCCAACGGCCAACTCAACCGGCTAGATGTCAGCGGAAACGTTGAAGTCATTATGCTACCCCAAGAAAACGATTCAACATACAACAAGATTATAAAATCGGAAAGTTCCTTTCTAAAGGCTTACTTCAAAGATCAGAAACTGGACCGCCTGTCAATGTGGCCGGAAGTGACAGGAGTGGTAACGCCGCTCTACCTTGTAAGGAAAGTTAACTGCTACTTACAAAACTTCAAGTGGTACGATGCACTCAGGCCCAAGGATAAAGACGATATTTTCAACGTGCCTCCGGAAATGAACGCCTTGCTCAACGAACCGGCTAATGGAAGCCGCAGAAAAAATTCTCTGTAGTAATGCCCCATTACAAAGCCAATCAAAAACATACACACTACAATGAGCCGTCTATATAGAATATCAATACTCGCCTTTCCAATACTTGTACTAACAGCCATAGCCGGTTGCTCAGCCGACCCCACTGTGGAAGAAAAGATAGAAGCGGCACGGGATTATATTGAAACATCCAACTATGAACCGGCCCAGACTATCTGCGACCGTCTCCGCACACAACTCTACGACAACCCTGTATCGGCAAACGCCACTACCCTTGCAGAACTCTCGCTACTGTACATGAGGCTTGCCGATGCCGACGACCGTCAGGACAACATAGGCCTGGCATATTCCTGCTATGAAGAGGCATTCCGTATGGATTCGGCATCTGCCGCCGCATACTATACAAATACCAGCGTTGACGACCTTCCGCTGGTTTCCATATTAAACTCAATTGCCTCCATTGCTTCAAGGCGAGGAAAAATTCAGGATTATACCGACGAACCTGACTCAGTGTCAGTAAATATGTCAACGAATCATTAAAAACAGATTCATATATGGCAAAGCAAATACAGTCAATGGCCGATGCGCTAAGTATATTTATGGAACAACACCCAGATATTCCCGAATGCAATCCAGGCACGGAAATTCAGCAAAATACAGACAACGGCAACGCACAAATAAGGCTTGACATTATATTTGAACGAAAGGGACGCGCCGGCAAACAGGCTACTATTGTCTGCGGCTTTCCTGAATCATATCCCCTTGAAAAACTACAGGAAATTGCGTCAAAGTTAAAACAAAAACTAGGCGTAGGCGGCTCGGCACGTGGTGGCGAAATATTGTTCCAAGGCGATCAGCGCAAAAAACTGTTCGACAACCTGACTCTGCTCGGATTCAAGGCACGAATAATATAGCCCATGCTAATAATACACAAGGCATCTGCCGGGTCGGGCAAGACATACACCCTTACCTATACATACATAAAGCTGTTGCTTGGTGAAAAATCGGCAAAAGACGGATTATACTATATTGCCCCGTCAACCGACAGAAACAGGCACCGGGGAATTCTGGCCGTTACATTTACAAACAAGGCCACAGAAGAAATGAAACAACGCATCGTGGCCCGGTTGTCGGAACTTGCCGACGGACGCATATGTGCCTTCCGCAATGATTTGTGCCACGACCTGCATTGCAACGAAAGCACGTTGCAGGAACGTTCAAAACAAGCACTGTCCGAATTGCTGTCGGACTTTGCACAGTTCAACGTAAGCACCATCGACTCTTTTTTCCAGACAGTGCTACGCACTTTTGCCCGCGAGGTAAACCTGATGGGAAGCTACGATATAGAACTCGACGAGAACAATGCCACGTACGTAGGCGTAAGCCAGATGCTTGCATCCATTAACAGAACGACCGCCAACTCACCCGACCACAGACGCACAGAAATGCTGACGGCCTGGCTTGAAACATATATGAACCACCGTATCGCCAGCGGCAAGGCTTTCAATATCTTTATCAGGCACTCAAACATAAACAGCGACCTTGTCAAGTTTATAAAAGACTCGCTAAACGAAACATACAAGCTCAACTCCGGGCTTATTGCCGACTACATGGCCGATTTCGACCGCATAATGCGTTTTGGCAAAGCTCTTTCAGAAACAGCAAAAACACTGGCTCGAAAAATAACCGAATCAGGAAAAGCCATATTGTCCATAATCAATGAAAACGGATGGCAGAACATGCTGTATGCCAGCATTATTTCCGATGCCACACGCTGGAGCAACAAGGAGTTTTCATTTACGGCAACAACACAACAGGCCATTGACAACGAGGCAAAAAGGTTCAAAAAAGACTTCCGCCACAATGCCGGCTCACAATGCGACTCGCATATTACCGGCCTCCTTAAAGAATGTGTAGACCAAATAAACAGATATAATTTTTACAGCTATGTACTGGAAAAACTTTTTTATCTGGGACTTATTGGCGAAGCAGAACGCTTTGCCCAAATTTACCTGCGCGAAAACAACGCCATACTACTGTCTAGCACAAACACCATATTACGGGCAATAATAAACGACGAAGAAACCCCGTTCATATATGAACGCATGGGGGTAAGACTGCGCAATTTCCTAATTGACGAATTTCAGGACACTTCGCGCATGCAATGGTTAAACCTCAGTCCTCTTATTCACGAAAGTCTGGCAACCGATTCCGACAACCTGATTATAGGCGATGAAAAACAGGCTATTTACCGTTTCCGTAACTCCGACCCCGAACTGATAAGCACCGATGTTCCACGCGATTTTTCAACACAATCGCAAATACGCGGCAACAAACCGTCGGAAAACACCAACTGGCGCAGTTCTGGTACAATTGTCAGATTTAACAACACTCTTTTTTCCGTACTTTCATCCGTACTGGGGCAAGAAAACATATACAAAAACGTAATACAGCACATACACCACACCGACTTGCCCGGCTATGTCAAACTTTTTCCATACACTTCCGACATGGAACAAGCCTTGCAGCATATGGTTGAGGAGATTGTGCGCCAAATCAAATCAGGCTACCGCCAACGTGACATTGCCATACTGGTAAACCGGCGGTCTGAAGGCATAAGCGTTGTAAACTATCTTCTTGGCTGCACGGACAAATATCCAGAACTGAAAAATCTTAAAATAGTTACAGAAGAAGCTCTAAAAGTAAGTTCCTCGCCCGTAATAGAGCGAATAACAAGCGTAATGAGGTTTGTCGACTCACACCAGTCTGTAACTCACGGAAAAAGTTCAAACCGCGGTTCCGGTACAAACGGGCTCATTGCAGCAATATGCAACCGCTATCAATACAACCTTTCTACCGGCATTGACAAAGAAACTGCAATAAGGAATGCTTTCGAGGTATGTGACACCTATGTAGAAGAAATGTCGCTTGAAGCCGCAACCATGGAATGCTTTAACCTGACATCGGCTGTTGAACGCATTATAACCAGGTTTGTAAGCGACGACGAACGTCTACAGCACAACATATACCTGTCGGCCTTTCTTGACATGGTTTCCGACTACTGTGCCCATAACCCTGCATCATTACACAACTTTATGAAATGGTGGGACGAAACAGGACGCACACAGAGCATTACCGTGCCTTCCGAAATAGATGCCGTTGCAGTAATGACCATACATAAGTCAAAGGGGCTGGAATACCCGTGCGTACACATTCCGTTTGCCGACTGGCCAATGAAAAAACTGAAACGGATAAACTGGTTCGAAACAAATACTGCAGCAACAAACGGCTGCATAAGCGAATTCTGCCTGCCTGAACTAAGCCCTGACGACGTGCCTCCGTTCATCCCCATGGAGCCGTCCTCAAAATTTCTAGGCACATCACTCGAAAACCAGCTTAACAACATCACTCGCGAAGAAATTATAGACAATCTCAACAAAACCTACGTAGCCTTCACAAGGGCATCGCGAGAACTAATTGTAGCATACAAATTCAACCCGCCAAAGAAAAGCACCTCTGCATCACCCCATATAGGGCTGCTTTTAAATGCATGTATTAATCGTGCAGACAAAGCATACTCTGATACAACAGCCGCTGCTACGGGAGTTGACGCTGACATGCTGGCAGATTTATCGTCGCATATCGACAATGACGGATGCTTTACCCTCGGCCAGCCGACAACCTACAAAGCAGACGGACAAACTGATAATTTCCAGATAAGCACACGCGCAGTGGCAATGGAGGCATTTTCTTGCAATGATAACGAAAACATATGGCAAATGAACCGTATTGACAATCTGGAAACAATACAGCTACCACGCCGCCAAGGAATAATATACCACACTATAATGAACAGCATACGCCGCTGTTCCGACATAGATAAAGCTGTTAAACGGGCTGTGGCCGAAGGAATATTACCGGCAACAGAAAGCAGCCACGTTATAACAGAACTGAAAAAAGCCGTTAATAACGAAAAAGCTATCGGATGGTTTGACGGCTTTACACGAATGATGAACGAACGCACAATAAGCATTGCCGACAACAAAGGCGTTGTCAGCCGCTACAGGCCTGACCGGGTGGTTTGGTGTGCCGATGGCAACATACACGTTATAGACTATAAATTCGGCAACGAAGAACCGCCCAAATATATACGCCAGATACGTCAGTACATGTCACTGATAAGCCGCATATATCCAGACACACCTATACAGGGTTGGCTGTGGTGGCCAATGCAGGAACGGTTCATAGAAGTTCCGTTTGCACCTGGACAGAAATAATTATTCTATATATATTTTCGGCAGAGACAGAGAGTCGATTTCTTCTTTCTCCCAAAAAGTAGCTGCATCTATAGCCTCTTTTTTCACCGAACTGTTACGCGTCGTGCGCGCATTGTCGGCATAAGTTTTTTTATCCTTATTTTTTTGTTTCTCCTTTTTGGGCTTTTTATTTGTCTTGTCAATTGCCACTATTCCCCTGCGCTTGTCTGATTTTTTCAGTTCTTTAGCCTGAGCCACCGACACAGGACCGCTGTTATCATTAAGGGCACGCGGTTTGTCAGAATTAGTCAGGTCAATAATAACCGGCAGGTAGTCACTCTCGGCAAGGAATATTCCGTTCTTACCAGGGTCGGCATATAATGTAAGCTGGGTATAGATACGGTATTTATGCGTTCCCTTTATATGCAGTTCCTCTATAGG
>SSTG01000062.1 GCA_004801635.1 Muribaculum caecicola
AGCTAAACGGCACGCCCGGCATGCTCTACATGGAATCGTCCAGTTCGAATACCGGCAGTTTTTCAGCAACAGTCACTTTCGACATTTCAGCATCGCCGGAACTATCGGCCGTAGAAGTACAAAACCGCATAAAACTTGCCGAATCACGACTTCCGGCCGAAGTGGTGCAAAACGGAATTTCGGTTGAAAAACAGTCGCCAAGCCAGCTGATGACAATATGCCTTCAGTCGTCCGACCCAAAATTCGACGAAATATACCTGTCGAATTTCGCCACCCTTAACGTGCTTGACCTGCTGCGACGCCTCCCCGGCGTTGGCCGAGTGTCAAACATTGGCAGCCGCTACTATGCCATGCAGATATGGGTACAGCCCGACAAACTAGCCAATCTGGGCATAACCGTGGCCGACTTGCAAAAAGCCCTAAAAGACCAGAACCGCGAATCGGCGGCCGGAGTTCTGGGGCAACAACCCGTAACCGGACTCGACGTAACCATTCCTATAACAACGCAGGGCCGGTTATCGTCAGTAACCGAATTTGAAGACATAGTTGTGCGTGCAAACCCCGACGGATCGCTGATACGCCTGCGCGACGTGGCACGAATATCGCTCGAAGCTCAGTCGTACAACACCGAATCGGGAATAAACAACAGCAATGCGGCCGTACTTGCCATATACATGCTGCCTGGGGCAAACGCCATGGAAGTTGCCGAACAGGTAAAAAACGCCATGAAGGAAATAAGCGCCAACTTCCCCGACGGGCTTACATACGAAATACCGTTCGACATGACCACATATATCTCGGAATCAATACACGAGGTATATAAAACCCTGTTCGAGGCCCTAATACTGGTAATATTCGTGGTATTCCTGTCGCTACAGAGCTGGAGGGCCACCCTTATTCCGCTCATAGCCGTGCCCATTTCCCTTATAGGCACATTCGGCTTCATGCTAATATTCGGCTTTTCGCTGAACATGCTGACACTGCTGGGACTTGTCCTGGCAATCGGAATAGTGGTAGACGATGCCATTGTTGTGGTGGAAAATGTGGAGCATGTAATGACCACAGAAGGGCTGACTCCTTATGAAGCAACAAAAAAAGCCATGAAAGGCCTGACAAGCCCCATCATAGCCACATCACTTGTTCTCGCAGCCGTATTCGTACCAGTAAGCTTCCTTCCAGGCATTACCGGCCTGCTCTACCGGCAGTTCACCGTAACAATAGTAGTGAGCGTGCTATTGTCGGCTGTAGTGGCACTCACACTGTCGCCGGTAATGTGCTCGCTCATATTGAAACCACGCCGGACCGACGAAAGCAAGAATATTGTTTTCCGCACCATAAACCGCTGGATTGCCGCAGGCAACGATGCATTTGTAAACGTAATATCAGCCTCTCTGAAAGCAAAGAAAAAAGTACTTATAGGCTTCGGAGCCATGATAGGGGCAATATTGCTCATAAACTACATGATGCCGGCAAGTTTCTTACCGGTAGAAGACCAAGGCTATTTCAAAATAGAAATCGAGCTACCCGAGGGTGCCACACTCGAACGCACACGCACTGTAACCGACCGTGCCGTCACCTACCTTATGGAAAACCCGGCTGTCGACTATGTACAGTCAGTCAGCGGCACAAGTTCACGAATCGGAAGCACGCAGTCGCGAAGCGAATTAACCGTCATTTTAAAACCCTGGGACAAACGCGACGGACAGACAATAGACCAAGTTATGGCCCAGGTGAGCAAAGACATGTCGTCGTACCCCGAATGCCGCATATTCCTAAGCAAACCGCCTGTAATACCGGGACTGGGAACTGCCGGAGGCTTCGAGCTACAGCTCGAAGCCCGTGGCGACGCTACGCTTGAGGACCTTGAACGAGCCGTCGACACATTAATGTTCTATGCGCAAAAACGCCCTGAGGTAAGCGGCTTGTCGTCGTCGCTGCAAACCGATATTCCGCAACTTTATTTCGATGTAGACCGCGACAAAGTGAAGTTTGCCGGTGTGCCGCTGGCCGACGTATTCTCAACAATGAAGGCATATACAGGTGCCGTTTATGTAAACGACTTCAACCTGTTCAACCGTATATACCGCGTATACCTGCAGGCCGAAGCCCCGTACAGGGAACACAAAGAAAACATCAACCTGTTTTTTGTTCGCGGCAACGGCGACACTATGATACCGCTTACAGCACTCGGCTCAAGCCGCTACACAACAGGGCCAGGAAACATACGGCGCTTCAACATGTTCAATACGGCCCTGATTATGGGCGATGCCGCTCACGGATACTCGTCGGGCGATGCAATGGCCACAATGGAACAAATAGCGAAAAAGCATCTTCCCGAAAATATAGGGGTGGAATGGAGCGGCCTCTCGTTCCAGCAAAAACGTCAAGGAGGACAAACAGGACTTGTATTATCGCTTGTTTTCCTGTTCGTATTCCTGTTTCTAGCCGCCCTTTACGAAAGCTGGACTGTACCGCTGGCCGTATTGCTGTCGCTTCCTGTTGCCGCGCTTGGAGCATATCTGGGCGAATGGGTATTCGGGCTTGAAAACGACGTATACTTCCAGATAGGACTGGTTATGCTAATGGGTATGGCGGCAAAAAATGCCATACTGATAGTAGAATTTGCAAAAGAACAGACCAGCCGCGGCGTATCGGCTTACGATGCGGCCGTATATGCGGCAAAGCTAAGGTTCAGACCGATACTTATGACATCGCTGGCGTTCATTCTCGGAATGCTGCCAATGGTGCTTGCCTCAGGCCCGGGCTCGGCAAGCCGTCAGGCAATAGGCACAGGCGTGTTCTTCGGTATGATTTTTGCCGTAACAATAGGCATAATAATGGTTCCGTTCTTCTTCATCCTAATATTCAACGGCGTGAAAAAACTACAGAAAATCCACCTCTCCAAAACCGGTGCGGCAATACTGGCCCTGCCGCTTATATTTTGCCTAAATTCATGCAAACTGGGCAAGGCTTATTCAAGGCCCGGCATTGACATTCCGCAAAGCATATATGCAGAAAATAACGCAGACACCCTTTCTGTAGCAGATGTGGCATGGTGGAACATATACCCCGACCCGGCCTTACAGGAACTGATAAAAAAGACTCTTGACAACAACAACGACCTACTGGCATCCAAAGCGAGGATAAAAGAGCTTGCCGCCTCCCGACGAATAGACAAAGCCCAGCTACTACCGCAACTAAACGGAAACGCATATGTTCAGAAAGAAGCCCTGAACTACGGTGGCGATTCATATAAAAACGATCCGGAAATAGGACTTAAAGGCGGCATATCCTGGGAAATAGACCTGTGGGGGAACCTACGTTGGGCTGTAGAAAAAGGCACGGCACAATATCTGGAAGCTGTAGAATCGAGCAGGGCGCTACAAGTGTCGCTTATTGCCGATGTTGCGTCAGCTTATTTCGAACTGGTCGCACTCGACAACGAGCTGCGAATTGTGCGCCGCACTCTTTCTGCCCGCACAGAAGCGGCAAAGATAGCCAAACTACGTTATGAAGGCGGCCTTACTTCGGAAACGTCGTACCAACAAGCCCAGGTAGAATTGGCACGAACCGCCACCTACATACCGCGCCTGGAACGAGACATTGCACTTAAAGAAAGTGAAATAAGCCTTATTTGCGGCGAATTTCCCCACGACATAATCCGGACAGGCACACTATCATGGTACGACAAAGAGCCACAAAGCATACCGGTGGGGCTTTCGTCAGAACTAATTGAGCGCCGTCCCGATGTACGTGCCGCCGAACAGAAACTCAAAGCGGCAAATGCCGCCGTAGGTATGGCATATACAAACCGGTTTCCAAAACTTTCACTTACAGCGCAAGGCGGTCTTGAAAGCGAGGAATTTGCCAACTTCATGCGTTCGCCCATGTACTTTTTAAGCGCCGGAATACTCGGTCCGATTTTCGACGGAGGCAAAAGACAGGCACAATACCGGGCCGGGCAGGCGGCCTACGAACAGCAGACATATGCCTACCGCAATACAGTTATACAGGCATTTACCGAAGCTCGAAACGCCATTATAAACTATAGGCAGACAGCACAGGCAGCCCAATCGTGGAAACAGCTCGAACAATCGTCCAAAACAGCACTCGACCTTGCCCAGCTGCAATACATAAACGGCGTAGTTGCCTACCTTAACGTTCTCGACGCACAACGAAGCTACTTCGACGCACAAATCGGGTTAAGCAATGCAACACGCGACAGACACCTGAGCCTGATAAGCCTGTACAAGGCTCTTGGCGGCGGCTGGCGCACAGACTGAAATTACAGCAACATTATTCCGGCTGCAGAGCATGCAGCAACCTGCTGCGAAGGCCATATGGAAGCCTGAACCTCGCCAATATGCGCTTTTTGCAAAAGGAACATGCACAAACGGCTCTGCCCTATACCGCCGCCAATAGACAGCGGCAGTTCTCCATTAAGAAGCATTTTGTGGAAATTAAGGGTTTCACGTTCCGGACAACCGCACATGTCGAGTTGCCTGCGCATGGCAGCCTCGTCGACGCGTATGCCCATTGACGAAAGTTCCATCGGCGCGTCCAGAACGGTATCCCACACAATCAGGTCGCCGTTAAGCCCAACGTATCCATCGGCATTAGGCGTACTCCAGTCGTCATAATCGGGCGCACGGCGGTCGTGCGGAACACCATCCGACAACTTAGAGCCTATGCCCATAACAAACACTGCGCCATACTTGCGTGCAGCCTCTTTTTCACGTTCCGACGGTGTCATTTCCGGGTACATTTCAAGCAATTGCTGCGAATGTATAAAGGTTATATCCTCAGGAAGCACCGGCGTTATATGTGGAAATGCCTTGTAAATATCAGACTCCACTTTACGTATCGACGAATAAATCAAACGCACGGTTTGCTTGAGGAAATCAATGTTGCGCTGAGCTTCTGTAATGCTTTTCTCCCAATCCCACTGGTCAACATACAGCGAGTGCATGTTATCCAAATCCTCAAACGTGCGTATGGCGTTCATATCCGTGTAAAGCCCGAACCCTGGCGCAATATCGTAAGCAGCCAGCTTTGTACGTTTCCATTTGGCAAGCGAATGTACCACTTCGGCCCCAGCACCCCCCATTGCATCGATATTAAACGAAACGGCATGCTCAACACCGCTAAGATCGTCATTCAAACCTGTTCCTGACAACACAAAAAGCGGTGCCGTAACACGGCGCAGGTTTAATGCATATGACAATTCCGTCTGAAACAGTTCCTTTATCTGTTTTATTGCAATCTCCGTTGTCTCTGGTAAAAGTTTCTGTTTGTATCTAGGGGGTATTATAAGCGCCATTAGGATTATCGTTATGTTATTAATCGGCTACAAATTAAATCAAATCGCAAAACTTATGCAAACTTGCATTCCAAAAATATCACAATTTGCGCACAAATCAGCACAAAATGTCTGTTTCGACACATCAAACCACCAGCTTATGTCTAATTCAAGTTAAACCAGGCTTTAAAACAAATCAAAAAACTAACTTTGTAAAAGCACTCCGCAAACTAACACTAAAAATACATGGCATTAAAAAAATTCATTATCGGGATTGCCGCTGTCACAGCCATAATGACCGTACTGGCAATAATTTTCCAATCGTCAACAAATCCGAAGGCTTGGTGGCCGGCTACAGTGTTGGTATACACCATAAGTCCGTTGCTCATTGTTTCAGGTGCAGAATTAAAACCGGCAACAGACGTTTTAAAAGAATACCTGTCGTTTAAGAATATAGATTGGAAAAACACCATATTGCTGATAATTGGCACAGCCATACTTTACCCGCTTATAAAACTAGCCGCCGTATATTTGGCAGGAAACGCAGCCGGCATAAATATTTTTGGAAAAATCACCGGCACAGGCACTTACGAAGTATTCGATTTATTTTCCATAAACACAGCGGCAAACGGAGGAGCATTTCTATTGTTTTTATTGAACATAACATTCTCACTGGTTGCCGGAACCATTACAGGCATACTTGGCAATATCGGTTCCGAAATAGGCTGGCGAGGCTTCCTGCCGCGGCATCTTCCTGAAAACAAACGGACAAAACCGCTTGCTGTCGCCATAATATGGACAGTATGGGGCATTCCATTTTGCATAGGGGCCGCTAATGGCTTTTCAAGCTGCCTTGCGTTCAAATTTATTACAAACACAGCAATGTCATACTTCCTTATTGAAGTTATCCGTAAAACCGGGTCGGTATGGGTGTCGGCGGCAACCATCGGAATAATACAGGTATCGATGTTTTTCCCAATGCACATGGCAGGGAGCACGTTCGGTCAAATCCTGCTGTCAGCCTTAGCCACAGTTTGTCTTTGGGCATTATCATCGCGCCTACTACCCGACAGACATGCAGCCTGTTAATAAGTTTAGCGCTGACAGGTTTATTAAAATTTAATACATAATAAAGTTACGGAATATTGATAATTCCGTAACTTTGTATTTTATATAACGAACCAGATTCTTAAATGAAACCAGAGCAAAGAAAGAAAATAATATCGGCCATGTGGATAACATTGGTATCGATAATTGGCATAACATTTGTTTTCCTTTTCCTTATTTACAACGGCGTTATAGGCTACATGCCCGATATTGAGGAACTTAAAAATCCAAAAGACAGGTTTGCCTCGATTGTTTATTCAGCCGACGGACAGGAACTGGGACGTTTCTTTATCGGGACTGGCAACCGTGTGTATGCCGATTATGACGATATTTCCCAACACATGATCGATGCACTCATAGCAACAGAAGATGCCCGTTTCGAAGACCATTCCGGCATAGATGTAATAGCGCTGTGCCGTGTGGCCTTGAAAACGCTCATTTTACAGCAAAAAAACGCCGGCGGCGGCTCCACCCTAACACAGCAACTTGCCAAACAGCTGTATTCGCCACAAAGCGACGGCATATGGGAGCGTGCCCTTCAAAAACCAATAGAGTGGATGATTGCGGTAAAACTCGAACGGTTCTACTCTAAAGAGGAAATACTGAAAATGTACCTCAACCAGTTTGACTTCCTGTACAATGCCGTAGGCATAAAGTCGGCAGCATACGTCTACTTTGGCAAAGACCCCAAAGACCTGTCTATAGAGGAAGCGGCAACACTGGTAGGAATGGTAAAAAACCCGTCGTATTACAACCCGGTGCGCAAACCCGAGCGTACGCGCGACCGGCGCAACACCGTTCTCGACCTCATGTACCAAAACGACATGCTCACAAAAGCCGAACTGGACTCGCTTACGAAACTGCCACTGACTCTCGAGTTCCACAAGGTGGACCACAAGGAAGGGCTTGCCCCATATTTCCGAGAGGAACTAAGGCGCATGCTTCGGGCAAAACATCCCGAAAAGTCAAACTACCACGGTTGGGAGCGCCAAAAATTTATTGACGATTCCATTGCCTGGGAAACAAACCCGTTATACGGGTGGATTGAAAAAAATCCCAAAGCCGACGGCACACGTTACGACATATATACCGACGGGCTAAAAATATACACCACCATAGATTCCCGTATGCAACGCTACGCCGAAGAAGCCGTAGTGGAACACCTTGGCAAAACCCTGCAACCAAGTTTTTTCAGGGAAAAAAGAAATGTAAAGGGAGCACCATACACCACAAACCGCGAGGAACTGCCGTCGAAACAGCTTGCATCGCTTATTGACAAGGCAATGAAGCAAACCGACCGCTACTATGCAATGCACCACGCCGGAGCTTCCGACCAGGAAATACGCGAGGCATTCAATACTCCGCAGGAAATGAAAGTATTCACCTACAACGGAGTTGTCGACACAGTAATGACACCGATGGATTCCATGCTCTACCAAAAACACTTCCTCCGCTCCGGGTTTATGTCGATGGACCCCGTTACAGGCCATGTAAAAGCATACGTAGGCGGCCCTAATTTCGCATTTTTCCAATACGATATGGTAAGCACAGGCCGCCGTCAGATAGGTTCGACAATAAAACCGTTCCTTTACACATATGCCATGGAAGAAGGGTACACACCCTGCGACATGTTCCTGAACACCCAGCCCACCATAATGGACGAAGTAGGCCGGCCATGGTCGCCACGTAACGCCGGAAGCGCCCGTGTAGGGGAAATGGTAGATTTGCGCTGGGCACTTACCAACTCAAACAACTGGATTTCCGCACGCCTTATGAGCCAGCTGTCGCCGGCCACACTTGTAAGAAACCTGCACAACTTCGGCATAACAAACCATCTAGACCCGGTAATGTCGCTCTGCCTGGGTCCTTGCGACGTATCGGTAAAAGAAATGGTGAGCGCATACTCGGCCTTCGCTAACAAAGGCATGCGCGTCGACCCGGTGTTCGTAACCGCAATTGCCGATGCATCAGGAAACATAATCAGCGAATTCACCCCACGGCACACCGAAGTAATATCAACAGAAGCATATTATAAAATACTGTCGATACTCCTCAACGTTGTAGACAGCGGAACCGGTAACCGCCTGCGCCGCGCACCTTACAACATAACCGCACAGATGGGCGGCAAGACCGGAACCACCAATTCCAATTCCGACGGGTGGTTCATGGGCTTCACCCCACAGCTAGTATCCGGCGTATGGGTAGGTGGCGAAGAACGCTACATACACTTCAACGGCATGGCCATGGGACAGGGAGCCTCTATGGCACTGCCTGTATACGGAAAATTCATATCTAAAGTATACGCCGACCCGTCATTACCATATAAACAGGATGTTACATTTAAATTTCCGTCGAACATCGATCTGTGCCACAAAGAATATTACGGCGAATTTATTGACGAAAACGATGTTTCTGAGGAAAGTATAGAAGGCGTTTTCGACTAGCGGCAAAATAAAACACACAACTCTGAAGAAATAAATAAAGAATTATTTCCGTAATTAAAACAAGTTAACTATCTTTGACAATCTACTAACCAAAATAAAATTGACGTTATATGGAACAACGCAAGCTAAAAATCAGAGACCTGACTCTCCGCGACGGACAGCAGTCATTGTTTGCAACCCGTATGAAACAATCGGACATAGATCATTTGCTTCCACTTTATGAGGATGCGAATTTCTATATAATGGAAGTATGGGGAGGTGCCGTTCCCGACTCGGTTATGCGCTACCTCGACGAATCGCCATGGGAACGTCTGCGCACCGTGAGCAACGCAATGAAAGGCAAATCGCTGTTGTCGGCCCTTTCGCGCGGCCGCAACCTGTTCGGATACGTGCCCTACCCCGACAGCGTTCTCGAAGGATTCTATAAAGAGGCTATAAACAACGGTCTTAACGTTATGCGTATTTTTGACGCACTTAACGACCTCGACAACGTAAAGGAATCCATACGCATGATAAACGAGCTTGGCGGAATTCCCGACGGAGCCGTATGCTACACAGTCGACCCCAAAGAAGAAAAACCAAGCGGATTTTTTGCCCGTCTGTTTGCCAAAGCCCCTGAAAAAATATTCACCGACGAATACTTTGTGGAAAAAGCCGTGGCAATGGAAAAATACGGTGCAAAAATCATAACCCTAAAGGATATGGCCGGGCTTGTTAACCCAGCACGCATAGCCACACTGATTCCTGCGCTCAAAAACGCAGTAAAAGTCCCTGTCGATTTCCATACACACTGTACCCCGGGCTACGGACTGGCTTCATCGCTGGTAGCCATAATAAAAGGTGTAGACATTCTCGACACCAACATATGGTGGTTTGGCGAAGGTTCGGCCGCACCGGCAATAGAACTGGTTTACGTGTTCTGCAAAAAACTGGGCATAGAGCTTGAAGCAAACATGGAAGCTGTTGGCCGAATCCGCGACGAACTATATCAGATACGACGCTCGCTCGCCGCTTTCGACCTCAACAAAGACAACTTCCCCAAAGCATTCAACCCTCTAACCGACACCTTGTCCCAAGAGGTAGACGCATTATTTGATGCTGCCATCAACGCGGCTAAAGCAGACAACGAGGAAAAACTACTCGAAGCCTGCCACGCCATAGAGGCATACTTCGGATTCCCTAAGCCAAACGAGACAGTAAAGAATGCCGAAGTTCCCGGCGGAATGTACTCAAACATGGTGGCACAGTTAAAATCACTCGGCTCCAGCGACCTGCTTGACGACGCAATGGCACTCATTCCCAAGGTTCGCCGCGATGCCGGACTTGTACCCCTGGTAACCCCTACATCACAAATAGTGGGGTCTCAGGCTGTTAGTCTGGCCATTGACCGCAAAAAAGGCAACAAGGACTATTCAACACCTTCAAATCAGTTTGTTTCGCTTGTAAAAGGCGAATACGGACACACTCCAGTTGCCGTTAATCCCGATTTCCGCGCTGCTATAACAGGAAGCCCCGAGGAAATTCCATATGACGTTAACAAATACCGCAAACCGGAAAATCCCGAACTACCAGAATATGGCGGAGTGAAACTTGCAAAAAACCAGGAAGAATACCTGTTGCTAGAACTTCTGCCAACAGTTGCAAACACATTCCTGCGCAAACGCCGCGCCGAAGAATATGAAGCAACCAAACCGGCCGAAGCAGAACTGCCACAGGCAAAAGAAGAACCTGAACTGCCGGCAGAAACCGACACGGCACCCGTAACAGGCCCTGTTGTAGAGGCACCAATGCCCGGAACTATAATTTCAGTATCTGTCAAACCCGGCGACACCGTAAAAAGCGGACAATGCCTGCTCATTCTCGAAGCCATGAAAATGGAAAATGAAATAGAATCAGAAGGCAACCACGTAATTAAGCGCGTGTTTGTAAAACCTGGCGACACCGTTGCCGCTGATGCAGTACTGGTTGAATTCGAAGACTAAATAGATAATCCTTATAAACACAGGCAAGAGCCCTGCTGCAAATTTGCAGCAGGGCTCTTGCCTGTGTTTAAACATTTGTCTACTTTAACACAATCTTTTTACAACCGCCGGATACAACAACTATATAAAATCCAGGACCGGCAATTTCAACAGGCTCTCCATTGCTTACGGCAACCCGGCAACCGGCCATATTTAAAACAACAAAAGGCCCACCGTTACTGGCAAATACTTTCCTGCCTTGCACCACAATGCCGGCATTTGAACCGGTACCTATATCGTCAATACCGCTCTCTAAAAAATGGACATATGAAAGCATGGCATTTTTCAGCCACCTTTGGCGCCCTGTATACCACTTTACAGAACGCCCGGTACATTGCTGCGACATCTTTACGGCAAGCCCCCAGTGCAAGTTTGTCAGTACCATTGATGCATCGTATGCCACAGCCTCGGGCGACTCCTGAAACCGGGTTAACCGCTCAACCATACGGTCGCAAACCGTACTTCCTGTATTTTGCCAATAACGGGCATATGCCCTTACAAAAGCATTATTATTACTTCCGAACAGTTTGTCATAATAATATAGATGCGAATTACACCATGCATCCTTAGTCTGCTCGCTCGAATCAAAGTCCCACATTGTGGGGCGGCGTATTTTCGACGACGGGGTATCATCATATTTCGAAAAATACATATTCGACCCACCATAATCAAGAGTACCCAATATATCGTGCCCAATAAGCCACGCGGCAAACGATTCGCAATCAATAAGCTCGTCATAATCACCTTTTGAAGGAGAAAGCTCGTACCGCATCATTACATCGGCCACATAACTTTTAGCAGCATTGTCCATATCCTCAAAATCGGGATATTTAAATGTATAATTCCATACAGGGGCCAACGTGGAAGGCACATATGCCCCACCCTCATTCCACCAGTAAGCGTCAAGTTCAACAATAAACCCGGTCTTCGAAACATTTATACGGCAATCCGTATTGCGCTCCACAGCCTCACACAACAAATACACTCCACGATACTCGCCATTTATACGCACATTCACATACTGGCACTGCGGAGTCCAGTCAAGCCCTACAAGCTCATTTACCCACATACCGTTTCTAAGCATCATGTCATAATCGTTCAACAGAACCCAGTTCTTATCGTTATATTTTTTATCGCCACGGCACAACAAATCAGCCTTTTTCTGAAGCTTTATTTTATATGGCTTCCTTAACTGCCACGCACTGGTATTTCCCCTTATTTTAAGTGTCATGCCACTTTCACCGTCCACATAATCACCACTGTCATAAGAAAGAAGCCCGTCGGGTTCATACCGCCTCACATATCCGGGAACTTTAGTTGCATTTGTTATGCCGGCACCGATACTCCCCTCCGGGGCCGAAACTCGGTCGCATGTAGGCTCCTCAGCGTCTACGGTTGCTATGTCAAGCACAGGCAGGCCTAAAGAGATAGTAGAGGCAAGGTCGGGATTTGCGTTATCTGAACTCCAACCGGGGTCAGATGTTGCCGAAGTAATGCGCAAATGCCTCAAAATTATTCCCACTCCCGGCTTGGTGCCAAAATCCATCCTCAACACAGACGAAGCCGCCCCCCATGACATTTTTTTTATCTCGTCCGAAATATTTACCGAATATGTTTTCCAACCGGCCGATACCGGCACCATACCACACCTTTTCGACCGTGCTTCAGAATACGCCGGGCCGAAAAACAACTGAAGCATATCCACGTCTGCCGTACTGACATACTCAAACGTAAGCACAGTTTCGTCCTTATCAAGAGGCCGGCTCAAACCCATGGTTGACACATACGGGTCTGCACCGGATGTGACTATTGTATATTCGTCGTCGTTTGCCAGTGTTATACCTATCTGGTTGCCAGAACCAATATTAAAATACAAATTCAACGATGCCGACGCATTAACGGCACAGGCCCCTGCCAACAATATTAACAGCAAGATTTTAGGGCATAAAAATTTACACATCTCTGTTGTTTTAAGGTTAAGAGGCTGTTTAATAATCATTGTTAATAACAGGGTGGTGCCTCCTCATAAACTGCACCTTAACTGAAAAGGCACCATACAGAACTAATGTTTAATTTGTGTCAATGAAC
>SSTG01000063.1 GCA_004801635.1 Muribaculum caecicola
CACGGTGTCCTGGTTGTCCAGTTTCACATTGTCGCCAACCGATATCGGCTCCTGTTGGCTGTGTTGTCTTACACTGTTGTCGCTTGGTCCTTTTTTATTTTTAGGGGCTTTTTTCAGCAGTGAGTGCTCGGCGGTTTTGTTGTCTAGCAACAGTTGCTTCTGTCTGGCAAGTTCCTGCCGGGCCTGTATTGTTGCGTTGCGTTCGGCCTGCACGCGTTTGATGTCGTGTATTGTTCGTTCTATTTGGGCATTACTGCTTTCCAAAAGCGAGCGCGCCTGCTGGCGGGCATCTTCAATTATTTCGCGTCGGCGTTGGCGTAGTTCCTCTGCGTCATGTTCGTATCGTTCCAGGCGTTCTTCTATTTTCTTTTCTTTTTGGCGTATTGACAGGCGTTTGTTTTCCCAGTAACGTTTGTCACGGGCAATATCTAGCAGGTACTTGTCCATGTTTATGTAGTCGCTGCCAACAAGCTCGGATGCTTTGGATATTATGGATTCGGGCAAACCTGTTTTACGTGCTATCTCAATGGCAAACGAGCTTCCCGGATTACCTATTAACAACTTGAACAACGGGCGCATCTGCTGGCGGTCGTAAAGCATGGAACCGTTTATCAGCCCCTCGGTTTCGTCGGCAAAATGCTTCAGGTTCTGATAATGCGTGGTTATTACACCCCACATCTTTTTATCGTTAAACTGCTCCAGTACGGCCTGGGCTATGGCTCCGCCAATTTGAGGTTCGGTGCCTCCGCCAAATTCGTCAATAAGCACAAGCGTCGACGAATTGCCTTTTTGCAGAAAAAACTTCATGTTCCGCAGGTGCGAGCTGTATGTACTCAGGTCGTTTTCTATCGACTGGTCGTCGCCAATGTCTATGAAAATGTTTGAGAAAATGCCCATATGCGAGTTCTCGTACAATGTTGGGAGCATGCCGCACTGCGCCATGTATTGAACAATGCCTACCGTTTTGAGGCACACTGATTTGCCCCCGGCATTTGGCCCGGAAATAATAAGAAGACGTTGTCCCGAATCCAGCCTTATATCGAGAGGTACAATATCTTTGCCCTGTCGTTTAAGCGTAATTAGCAACACGGGGTGCACGGCGTGATACCAGTCTATGTCGGTATCCTTTTCCAGTACAGGCATATGCGCGTCAGTATCATTGGCAATCAGGGCCTTGGCGTGAATAAAGTCCAGTTTGCCAATAATATCTAGGCAGTTCTCAATATCCGGAATATATTCTCGCATCATATCGGTGAACTGCGTAAGTATCCTGACAATTTCTCGTCGTTCTTCTCCCTGAAGCTCGCGTATGCGGTTGTTCGCTTCCACAATTTCCGCAGGTTCTATGTATACGGTTTTTCCCGAAGCCGACTCGTCGTGTACAATGCCGGGTATTCGCCGTTTGTTCATTGCCGACACCGGAATAACCAGCCGTCCGTCGCGCATTGCTGCCGAAACATCGCCGTCAATATAACCGGCAGAAGCAGCCGATGCCATGACGCGGCGCATTGTCGATGCAATATTGCCCGACACCTGTTGAATGTGCCTCCTTATTTCGGCCAGTTCCGGCGAGGCCGAGTCGCGTATGTTGCCGAAACGGTCAATAATCCTGTCGATAGCGGCTATAAGCAATGGAAATCCGGTAAGGCCGTATGCTATTTCGTCAAGGCGGGGAACCGACGATTCTCCGGTTTCCATGTCTCTGTGCGAGGCAAAAAAATCAGAAAGTTCGCTCATGCAAATAAGGCCGTGGCGCAACGGGCCTATGTCGTCGGGCGCTATAAAGGCCCCGGGCACCTTCAGAGCCTTTATCATTGGATTGAGGTCGGTTATTTCAGCAATCGGAAAGAGTGATGTCTGGTCGGTTATAACCGATAGCATCTCGGCTGTTGCTTCAAGCCGGGCCTTAACTGTGTTGAAATTTTCCGAAAAAGACATAGCGTCACAATAATGGTGGCCAAGTGTGGTAAGGCACCGTTGCTTCACCAATTCACGCAGGGTTGCAAAGCCTATTTTGTCCTCGAAAGAGTCGGGATATATAATCATTAAGTATATAGGTTTTCGTCAATTTATTACAAAATTTAGCGTAAATGCAAAATTACAAAAAAGCCTGTAAACTGCCATAAACAATAGATTGTGTCACCATGTTATAGTATTTGATATACAAGAATTTTAAGCCGGCATACCATATGTTTTATAGGTCGGGCTGACAAAATGTCGGTATTCTATGACAAAAATAAAACTGGCACGGAATATGCATTTTGTATTGTGTAAAAACAAGGCACTAATGTTGCAAAAATCAAACAACAACTTAAAATATTAAATACAATGAACATTAAACCACTGGCCGACAGAGTGCTTATCAAGCCAACTCCGGCTGAAGAAAAAACAATTTCAGGTATTATCATTCCGGATTCTGCTAAGGAAAAACCTTTGCGCGGAACGGTATTGGCCGTAGGCAACGGTACAAAGGATGAAGAAATGGTTGTGAAGGAAGGCGATGTCGTTATATACGGCAAGTATTCCGGAACCGAAATTGAGGTTGACGATGACAAACTTATAATAATGCGACAGTCAGACATACTGGCAGTAGTTGGATAATTTGAAACAATTAAACAAACATAATCATGGCAAAAGAAATTAAATTCGATATAAAGGCTCGCGAAGAACTGAAGAAAGGCGTTGACGCATTAGCCGATGCCGTTAAGGTAACGCTTGGACCAAAAGGACGCAACGTAATTATTGAAAAGAAATTCGGTGCACCACATATTACAAAAGACGGTGTTTCGGTTGCACGTGAAATTGAACTTGAAGATCCCTTCCAGAACATCGGCGCGCAGCTGGTTAAGGAAGTTGCCTCGAAAACTGGCGACGATGCCGGCGACGGAACAACCACTGCCACCGTTCTTGCACAGGCAATAGTTACGGTAGGCCTTAAAAACGTTGCTGCTGGTGCAAACCCAATGGATATAAAACGCGGTATCGACAAAGCAGTTGCTGCCGTTGTTGAAAACATCAAGGGACAGGCCGAAGAAGTTGGCGACGACTTGAAGAAAATTGAAGACGTGGCCCGTATATCGGCTAACAACGATGCCGAAATAGGCAAACTCATTGCCGAAGCAATGCGCAAGGTTAAAAAAGAAGGCGTGATAACCGTTGACGAGGCAAAGGGCACAGAAACAACTGTAGACATTGTTGAAGGTATGCAGTTCGACCGTGGATACATCTCGCCCTATTTCGTAACAAATACGGAAAAGATGGAATGCGACATGGATCACCCCTATGTGCTTATCTATGACAAGAAAATTTCATCGCTTAAAGAAATGCTCCCTATACTCGAGGCAACAGCGCAGAGCGGTCGTCCGCTGCTTATAATTGCCGAGGATGTAGACCAGGAAGCACTCGCCACATTGGTTGTTAACCGTCTGCGCGGCTCGTTGAAGATATGTGCCGTTAAGGCTCCTGGTTTCGGCGACCGTCGCAAGGAAATGCTCGAGGACATTGCAATACTTACCGGCGGAAACGTTATCTCGCAGGAAAAGGGCATGAGTCTCGACAAAGCAACCATTGACGATCTTGGCCAGGCAGAAACAATAACCGTAAACAAAGAAAATACAACCATTGTAAACGGTTCGGGAAACAAAGACGCCATTGCTGCACGCATCGGACAAATCAAGGCACAGATTGAAACAACCACATCCGACTACGACAAAGAAAAACTTCAGGAACGCCTTGCAAAACTAGCCGGCGGTGTTGCCGTTCTTCACATCGGTGCTCCTTCCGAAGTTGAAATGAAAGAAAAGAAAGACCGCGTTGACGATGCCCTGTCGGCAACACGTGCGGCCATAGCCGAAGGTATAGTTCCGGGTGGAGGTGTTGCCTACATTCGTGCAATAAAGGCACTTGATAATGTAAAGGGCGACAACGACGACGAATGCACCGGTATCGCAATCATTAAGCGTGCTATCGAAGAACCTATGCGTCAAATTGTGGCTAATGCCGGACTGGAAGGTGCCGTTGTTATTCAAAAAGTTAAAGAAGGCACTGGCGACTACGGTTATAACGCACGTACAGGCGAATACGAGCACCTGTTCCAGACTGGTGTTATCGACCCGGCCAAAGTTACACGCGTAGCACTTGAAAACGCTGCTTCTATTGCCGGAATGTTCCTTACAACAGAATGTGTCATTGCCGATAAGAAAGAAGAAAACCCTGCACCTGCAATGCCGGCTCCCGGTATGGGCGGAATGGGCGGCATGATGTAATAACAAACGTCAAATAGCCATCTTTATGGCCAACACCCCTTGCTTCCTGCAACAGAAAGCAAGGGGTGTTGCTATATCCGCAAAGTAGTAAGGCTGTCATAAAATAGAAAAACAAGAGTTTGTGAACCCCTAGGCAGTACTCCCGACTGATAAATACGGTCAGGCAAAGTAACAGGGTAGGAGACTAGTATTCCTTGAACTTTATAATGCAATGGCAAAATATTAGTAAATAGACAGCATATTTGTGCCATTACGCATCATACTCCGGTATTATGCACCCTTAAACGCCTGTAAATTTGTTAAAATTTAGCAATTTGCCACATTATCTAGAAAAATATCATAAAAAATATGTTAATACAGGGTCAGGAATGTTGCATGAATCAAGAAAAGTGTGTACATTTGCATGTGTGTTTTTCATAGTATTAGATTAAGATAAAGGTTTAATCGGAACAGGATGTCGTGAGACATCCTGTTCTTTATTATATTAGTCCCAAAAATAATTCGTACAGGGTAGGGTTGTGGCACGTATTCTTTAAGCATTAGTCTCCAATATAACTAGAGTTTGACATTAGGTGTTACTTGCATTGGTGCATCCTGGCTAATGCCATGTCGGCATATAGACATTGGCCAGATGCCGGATATTACAATTATTACTGTCAGATGAAAGCAGTGTCTTGTTGGCGGCATAGAGGTCGCGATAGACCTCTTCAAAGAACTTTTCTGACCTTCTGGCGTTTGCGTCCGACAAGGTGCTGCGCCGGGGGACTGTTTCTATGCCGATGTGATGAAGTTTGCGAACCTCTGCCGTCATATGGGTTTCTATTTCACGCAATGAGTCGAAGCGCTGGATAACGGCATAGAGCATCGTCAGCAGATGCGTATAGCCGTCGAAGCTCTTGACGTACTTCTCTCCGCCATGTTTTCGGCTGATTTCAACAATTTTTTCGCGGTCGAGCGATTTTATCAGCTGTCCATATATCGGCTGTCCGAGGAAATTACTACTTTTACTCATGGTTATGCTTGGGTTGTTTTTAATTTATCAACAACATTATCTCCAATATATTCTTTTATAAAATTAATCGAATATGGTTGAGTAATAAAATCACCGGATTTAACAAGAGCACTAATTAAACCGAGTAAATCATCAAGATGAAACAGAAGAATCTTTTATGTTTGTTTATAGGTTGTGCCATGACAATTGTATCATGTAGCCAATCAGCGAATAATAGCCAAGACTCTGCGTTAGCAGGTGGTGACAGACCCCCATTTGAATATACTGATGCTAACAGGACGTTTGGTGTTGTACTTGAAATTTCAAGCGACAGCCTGATAACTTGCAACAATAATTTCACTGGGCAGGACAGTTACCCTTTGATATTATGTCATAATAATCACGTTTGCTTATAAATCATAAAAATAGCCGTATTTGCTTGACTGACTAATTTATTTAGACTAATTTTGCATATACCAAATTTCATTTTATGATGGAACAACTTACCAAGCGTGAAGAAGAAGTGATGAATAAGTTTTGGGAGAAGGGCGAAGCTACCGTTAAGGAGATTATTGCCACTTATCCCGAACCTCGTCCAAGCAGAACCGCCATATCTACATTCGTGAAGTTTCTTGTTGATAAGGGCTTTTTAGACCACAAGCCGGCAGGAAACAACGGATTTATCTACTATCCCCTTATAGAAAGAGAGGAGTATTGTGGTAACAATCTGAAAAATGTCGTTCAGCGATATTTCAACAATTCCATTCGTGGAGTGATAAGCACTCTTGTAAGGGACAGGAAAATGTCAGACGATGAAGTCCTGGAGTTGATAAATCAGGTGATAGAAGGCAATCGCCAAGAATAGAACTGATTATTATATGGAAGTCAAGAGCGTTATTGGCATTAATGGTGATGCGCAGGAAGATGGCAATATTTATCATTATTTGCACATATTGAATATAAATGAAATAGAACGGCTCAAATAGTTTTAGATATGAACCAAACAGAGATATATCCTCGTTCTGGTGATAATCAGACTGTCTATCTTAAATCAGTCATAACGCACCAGAATATTGAAGTCGGAGATTTTACCATTTACAATGATTTTGTGAATGACCCTCGTGACTTTGAGAAGAATAACGTGCTGTATCATTATCCTATAAATCATGATCGTTTGATTATCGGAAAGTTTTGCTCAATAGCCTGCGGAGCAAAGTTTATATTCAATTGCGCCAACCATACCCTGAAATCGCTTTCTACATACACGTTCCCGCTTTTCTTTGAGGAATGGGACTTACCGAAATCTGATGTTGTTTCTGCTTGGGATAACAAGGGCGATATTGTAATTGGCAATGATGTGTGGATTGGATATGACGCTATAATAATGGCTGGAGTGACCATCGGTGATGGTGCTATAATTGGCACACGAGCTGTTGTCACAAAGGATGTCGAGCCATACTCGATTGTTGGCGGTGTTCCTGCAAAGGAAATACGAAAACGATTCTCTACAGATATTATAGCCCGATTGCAAGAACTCCAATGGTGGAACTGGGACGCAGATATAATTCGTAATTCAATCAAAGCTATTCAAGACGGGGATTTAGGTTCATTAGACTGTCATTTTATATGAGGGACAAAACGCATTCAAAATGAAGATATTACTGATTATAATAACATTTCTGACTTTTATATCGCCTGCTTTCGCTGGTGGAAACAAGGCGATAGAGAATGCTTTGCACGAGTATATCAAAGGGAAAGATGCCCGGATAGGTGTCGCGGTCATTATCAATGGCAAAGACACCGTATCTGTCAACGGCAATCGGGATTTCCCTATGATGAGCGTAGTCAAATTTCCGCTGGTTCTGACGGTAGCGCACTGGATAAATACTAACGGTATGTCCCTGAACGATACCGTAACATTCAGCGAGAAGGCTATGAAAGAGGATACCTATAGCCCGATGCTCAAAAAGTATGGTAAGAACCGAAATACCATGACTATAAGAGAACTGCTTGAATGGTCTTTGGTTGAGAGTGACAACAATGCGGCAGACATACTCCTGCATCGCGTCGGTGGAACATCGGGAGTAACATCAATAATGAGGCAAATGGGTATCTCTGATGAGATTGTAATCGGAGCCTCGGAAGAAGATATGCACCGTGATCCATACCTAAGCTATCTTAACCGTACCACACCTTTGGCAATGGCGCAGCTATTTGATAGGTTTTACCACGAATTGAGAAACGCATCACAGTTATATTCTGAAATATCCGTCATGCTTGAACAGTGTCGCACGGGGCTTGACAGGCTTGCTTTCCCCCTTTTGCCTACTAATGCCCTGATAGGACATAAGACAGGTACGGGTTTTCCGACACCCGAAGGTCGCATATCCGCAGTAAATGATTGTGGATATGTGAATTTGCCTAATGGTACAAGATATTCTGTTGCCGTGTTTGTTGCTGATTCCAATTACGACATAGCAACGACCTCAGCCATCATTGCTGAGGTTTCTAAGATTGTCTTGGAAGGTTTGATTAAACAAAAATAAGATAAGAATATGGAACATAAATTTTGTCAAAGCTGCGGAATGCCGCTGACTACAGACAACAAAGGTACTAATGCTGATGGCAGTCGCAACGAGGATTACTGTATCTACTGCTATAAGGATGGCAGATTCACACAAGACTTCACTATGGCGCAGATGATTGAACATTGCGCTCAGTTTACCGACGAGATAAACAAGGAGTCAGGACAGACCTTGACACAGGAGCAGGCAAAAGACATGATGCGTCAATTCTTTCCACAACTCAAACGCTGGAAAAACCGGACAGCCATGTTTATTGCAATTCTGACATATAAAAAACCGCTTGAAGAAGTCGACCGTTTCCTTCAGGCACATCGTGACTATCTTGCCGAGCACTATGCGGCTGGCGATTTCATCGCATCCGGTCCGCAGACTCCCCGCGTTGGCGGTGTGATAATGATAAAGTCTGACAATCGCGCGTTGGTAGACTCCATCATCGCTCAAGATCCGTTCAACATCAACGGAATTGCCGACTACCGGATTGTGGAGTTTACTCCGACAATGTTTGTAGAATCGAGCCTTTCCGACATACTAAAATAAGTATTATACTGATGGTTAATAAAAGAGCTATAATTATTTGGCTGGCAATCACAATCCTTGTGATGTTAGCATTGCCTTTTGCCGTTGCCCGGCTTGCGTCTGAATGTTCCGGAATGGCACTGTGCATGATGCTTTTCTTAATTGTGAATCCTATTTATTCTGCGATTCTTGGTTATCGCTGCGGGAAGGACATAAAGAAAATGTGGAATCTTCCATTGGTGTCAGCCGTAGCGTTTCTTGCCGGGACATGGATTTTCTTTGACATACATGAATTATGGTTTATCGTCTATGCAACAGTATATCTTGCAATAGGTTGGACTGCAATGGCTATAAGCAAGCATATAAACAGTTCCAATAAGGGTAATGATATTTTCCCGTTTTCAGACGCTCCAAATACGGCTGTTTTCATATGCAGTCATATTTTGGATGGTAGAGAAAAAATATTATTTGTTTCTCACGATGCGGATGACGGAGCATGGCAATTCCTTTGTGGTAAAGAACATAATGAAAGCGATGCAAGGATAGTTTCATTAAAGTATGTATTGGATTTAGACCCGACTATCGTCAACCTGAAAGATTTACCTCTGGGCCATTGTGCAGAAAGAGAATCCAAGAATGACAAGTGGGTAATTGCAAAGAATTAAATCATGCCCTACATATCAATCGAAAGCATCAGACTGACTGATGAACATAAAAACAGCTAATTGAAAATGAGCAATGAATCACGCAGTATATTCCCGGGAATTAAAGCTCGCAAGCCACAATATGTGTTGGGCACAAAGAACGGGGATATACGCACATCAAACGTGACCGAGGAAAAGATCCTTGATGCTATAGACGACATTGAGGATAACGGATGTGTATACCTTGAAAAATGCGTGCCGGTGGTGTTGGTCAGCGATGCAAAGGCATACTCAATTGATTACTTTAAGGATAGCAGTATAGCGGTATGTTTTATGGTCAACGGGTATATGCTGCGAATGTGGCGGTCGGACGTTGATTGCGACATGGCCGCCGATATCATGTGTGACTTCTTCCGCACCGCATCGCTTCCTGATATGACCGGCTGGCACTGCCAGAAAATCCATCCCGAGCAAGAAAAGGCAGAGACGAAACTATGTGTTGACGGCGAGGATTTCCGATACTTTGATATGGCGGATGTGTTCTGTGCTTTGGAAGATATCATAGAGGGTAAATCGCTATGGATGCTTTATGATTTCACTAAAGGCGATGGCGGGTATATCAACATCCGCAGGCGTGACAATGATACCGATTCGATCACCGGATATAAAGTTGAATATGTAAGGTGGTCGGAGCCGGTGCCTATTGGTTACAGAGGTGTTATTTTTGATGTCGGTCTCTTGCGGAACTGGCTGTGGAGTCTGATTGATGGCGAGAGATTGCCCGATCCTCTGAGTTGTTGGGAGGAGTTTGACGTAAACGATTATTTTGAAAGACTGGTATTCAGATTTTTAGACGAAGAGAAAGATGAAAGGTAAATATAGCAGGCAGGTGAAAACGGCAGTCAAGCTGATTTGGTCAAGTTTTGACCGCGATGAAATACGCCGGGGATACTCAATACTTATACTGGAGGCGCAAAAGGGCGATGCAGATGCGCTGGCATTCATAGCCCGCTGCTTCATGGGTGAGTCGTATGTGTGGCCGCAGGCAGGCTTCAAAGCTGACGATGAAAACGCATCGAAGCTGATGCAGAAGAGCGCGATGATGGGCAGTGCCACGGGCGTTCTTTGTGCTGCGCGAAGCGCAAACCTCACCCCTTCGGTGGAACGTGCAATGCCGTTCGCCTCGTTTAAGGAAGCGTTTGAGGAGATTCTCGGTCAGGCAGAGCGGGGCGACGCCTTCTGTTGCTACATGGTCGGCAATGTGTATTATTGGGGCGACTATCTGCGTGTCGAGCCAGACTATGCCAAGCAATTCAAAGACGAAAGCGACTATAACGCATGGGCCTGGCCGATAGCAAAGGCGTGGTACGAGCGCAGTTTCGACGGCGGGCTTTGTGCCGGATGGGGCAATTACTGCAATATCCGAGAATCAGGTCTTTGCGACATTGCGCAGGATGTCTTTGAGAAATATTACTTGAAGCTGGCGGATATTTCACCCGTAATCTGCAACAACTACGGCTATTATCTCCGCACCGAGAAGGGCGACTCATACGGTGGGCTGTTGCGATATGTGGAGGCTGCCCGCAGGGGCGACCCACAAGCCGCATACAATGCAGGGCATATCTACGAAGCCGGTGAAGAAGTGGATGAGAATATCGACCTTGCATATCAACTCTATGAAATGGCTGCCAAATGCGGACATCCCGCAGGACAATTTGAGGTAGGATATTATCTGTTTGAAGGCTTCGGTGATGTGGAGCAGGACTACGCCAAGGCTGTGGAATGGTTTGAAAAGGCATACCAAAACCCGAAATGCAGCAAGACCACCCGGACGCAGACCGCCGCCTACCTCGGTTTATGCTATCAGGATGGGCTGGGAACAGTTCAAGACGACGATGTGGCATTCGAGTATCTTCATGAAGCCGGGGAAGACATCGACAATCTATGGGAGTCAATAACCGTCAAGGTGCTCACCGCACTCGGCGTGGCGTATGCCTTCGGACGTGGCACCGAGGCGGATATTGAGTTGGGATACCAGTATTTTGAGGATGCTGTAAAACTCGGTTCGGAAGAAGCCAAAGAGTATATCGGCTATATCAACTCGCCCGACTTTGAAGCCCGCGAGCGGAAAAAAGAAGAACCAGCCACTCCCGTAGCCCCGTTCTGGCAGGACGTGGCAGCAAAAATCAGTGATGCGGTTGCCGCTGACCTGCGCGAAATTATTGGACGCATAGACGATGAGCGCATTTACACAGCCGCTTTGGTCACCGACAGGTATTGCTGCTCGCTGTTTCTTGCAGTGAACACCCTGGAGTACCTTGAATGTGAGGACGAAGAGCCTGACGACGAAACCAAATGGCATCCCGACGAATGGGGATATTCCGACGGGCATGGCAGCGAACTGGTAAAGCTCAGCAAATCGCTGTGGGAAAACCACGCCACTTTGCCGGGCGAAGCCTTTTTCTTCAGCGCAATGATATCAGCGATGGCGCAGGTCAAAGGCTCGGGAATATTCGGAGAAGGCACCGAAGAAATCACATTCTTCATTTCAATCTCGGATGATGAAGACGCTGAAAATCTCGAAGACGCATCAGCCATGACGCTGAACAGTCCCGAACTGGCAGCAGCTTTTTTGAATAGAAACAAGTAACATCATATTATGGCATATTATACTGTTTACTGGCCTCAGGACCGGTTGGACGAACTAAGAAAATCTGATGACAAAGGGCCTATAAAAGTAGTGTTTGGCAGCATCCATTCAATGATGCCGTCAATAGCATCAATAAAAGAGGGAGATGTCGTATTTCCGGTCTCATTGCTTGATAGGCATCTCTACATAATGGCAAGATTGGAAGTGACTCATAAGGAAAGAGCCTTCGACTATTGCATAAGAGAACTCGGAAATCCTTACAGGTCTCTTATTCCCGGAGGTGTTGTCGTTAAGGTCTCTGACGCATTCTTTTGTGCAAAAGACGCTTCTTATAAAAGTCTCCGGAGTGTGCCAGAGAATCTTACTATGATTATTCCTGCAGACAAACCCCATTGCAAGCATCAGGAACCGTTTAATTGCTGTGCCGAATGGGCAGTATGGGGAGACAACGGCAGTGTTATCAAACCGCGCCTCATTCCTGATGAGGTTGTGCCACTTCTTAGATTCGGTTATCCGAAGAGTAAAGAGAAGCCATTACGAATCAATTCAAAAGGAGTCGTGTTGGCTCAAAGTATAGCTGCAACCCGGTACCGTTTGTGATGCAACCACACTATTTGGAGCATTTTTTACCAAAAT
>SSTG01000064.1 GCA_004801635.1 Muribaculum caecicola
TGAGAGCATTGGCAATCACGACGAGCGAATAGGAGTCGTTACACTGTCCGGCATCGAGCACGCGCGGAACACCCTCGATATCACCGAGCGGAAGCTTGTTGTAGCGGTATTTGGCACAGCCTGCGGTGAGAATCACGCAGTCTTTAGGGAGCCTTTCCGCAAATTCCGTATAGTATTTGCGCGAGGGCATTCTGCCGTCACAGCCTGCCATGACCACAAACTTGCGGATTTTACCGCTTTTGATGAGGTCGATAATCTTAGGCGCCAAAGCAAGCACCTGGTTATGGGCGAATCCGGCGACAATCTCACCGTGCTCTATCTCTGTCGGCGGCTGGCATGTCTGCGCCCGCTCTATGATTTCGGAAAAATCCTTTTTGCCGTCCTTCCCCTCGGGGATAAAATGTGTGCCGGGCATTCCGACGACACCGGTCGTGTAGACGCGGTCCATGTAGGTGGTTTTCGGACGCGGGGGCACGATGCAGTTGGAGGTGAAGAGGAACATGCCGTTGAATGTCTCGAACTCGTCAATCTGCCGCCACCATGCGTTGCCGTAGTTACCTGCAAAGTGGGGGAATTTCTTGAAGAAAGGATAGCTCTGGGCAGGGAGCATCTCCGAGTGGGTGTAGATGTCAACCCCTTTGCCTGCTGACTGTTCGAGCAGTTCCTCAAGATCCTTGAGGTCGTGACCGCTCACGAGTATGCCCGGACGGTTCCTTACTCCGATGTTTACCTTTGTGATTTCGGGATTGCCGTAGGTCGATGTGTTTGCCTTGTCAAGTAGAGCCATAGCCTTGACACCCCCGTCACCCACATTGAGCACGAGCGAAAACAGCTCATCCACGCTTATGTCAGGACGGCTTATCTCGGCAAGGGCGTTCTCTACCACGACATATATGTCTTCGTCCTCATAACCGAGGTTACAGGCGTGGCGGGCATAGGCCGCCATACCCTTGCAGCCGTACATGGCAAGCTGCTTGAGACCTCTTATATTCGGGTTCTTATCATGGAGCACACTTGTGATTTCTTCTTCAAGAGTGCCGCTGTGTTCGATTACCTCATGTACGCCATATTCCTCCTTTGGGATATGATACGACACCTCAGGCATGAAAGGAGGCTCCATGCCGCGCTTTTTCGACTCTCCTTCGAGTTCGTTTTTCAGGTCGAGGGCTTTTGTGATATAGCCGTCGAGCATATCATTGTCGAAGTTCGCGTTGGTGATGGTGGTGAACAGTGCGTCGACGATGAACCGGGATGCATCATTGCTTGATGCGCCTTTCTCTCGCAACTGTCGGTTTACGATGGCCATGCCACGGGCGATGTAAAGCAGCTGATCCATTCTTGCAGACGTTTCGGGTTTCTTTCCGCATACACCTTGTATCTCGCAGCCTTTGCCGCGTGCGGTCTCCTGGCACTGGTAACAGAACATTTTCATAAGTGGAGGATATGTTAAGAGATTATTTTGTCAATAAGTTGCAAACCACAATGGCATTGTTATGTTGTTCATCATGAGACGAATAAAGTAATGTTACTACAGATTTCTGTGCAAGAAGATGTCGCAATGCCCCGAACGAAGGGCAGGTCTCCAGTTCTTTGGTATATCGAGTCTCAAATTCAGACCATCGGTTATCGGGATCCGCATGAAACCATTCGCGGAGTTCTGTGGACGGCGCGATATCCTTATCCCACAAATCATAATGGAAAGTCTCGTGCGAGAGACCTCTCGGCCAAAGTCTGTCTATATATACCCTGAAGCCGTCTTCCGGAGAAGCGGGTTCGTAAGCCCGTTTTAATTGATATTGTGTCATAAACTGTGATATTACATATATTTACTATCCAATTTCAACACCTGTATCCGCTGTATGGTTCATAATTAATAATGCGTCATGAGGATTGAATTTTATTTGAAACAAAGCATAATTCCCAAATGTTATTCAAGTGCAAAGGTGTGAAATAACTTTATTACTAATAAAGTTGTTGTAGATGTCCCTTTTTTCTAACGAAAGCAGTTTACTTTATATCTTCCACTCGGAAGAAACTAAATTACTCTACCCCAAAAATAGAATTTTTCAAACACTTTGCATAAATTCGCACTTGCTTGTTTAATCTGCAGCATGCAACCGACATTCGCTATTATGTTTCGTCGAATATTCTGCGTATATTTGCAGGTGCGGAAGTAACCGCAGCGCAAATCCATAGATATATGCAGGCAATAATACTAGCAGCAGGAATGGGGCGCCGGCTTGGCGCTTTGACAGCCGACAATACGAAATGTATGGTTGAAGTTAATGGCCAATGCCTGATTGACAGGATGCTTAACCAACTGTCGGCGTTAAAACTGGCTAAAATAATAATAATTACCGGATACCAAGGCAGTAAACTTCGCGAGCATGTGTTGCAGAATCACCCACAGCTTAAAGTGGAGTTTATTGACAATACGGTTTATGAACGTACAAACAATATTTATTCTTTATGGCTTGCCCGTGAACAAATGGCTGCCGACGACACACTGCTGCTTGAAAGCGATATAATTTTTGATAACGATGTTCTCCGATTGGCATGCGAATGCCCGGAACCTGATCTGGCCCTGGTTGACAAGTATCGACCATGGATGGATGGTACAATGGTTCAGATTGACCAGCACTCGCACCGCATATTGAATTTTATACCTAAAAAGGCATTCCGTTATGCCGATGCCGATACTTATTATAAGACAGTTAATGTTTATAAAATATCACGGTCGTTTGCCCGTAACCATTATCTGCCATTTTTGGACGCATATATTAAAGTGATGGGTCATAATGAGTATTACGAACAGGTATTGCGTGTTATAACCCTTATAGACACTTGTCCGCTTAAGGCCCTGCCTATTGACGGGCACGACTGGTATGAAATTGACGATGTACAGGATTTGCGTATCGCCGAACTTATTTTTTCTAAAGCAGGTGACAGACTGAAAAAATTGCATTCATGTTATGGCGGATATTGGAGATATCCCGGGATGATTGATTTTTGCTATCTGGTTAATCCATATTTTCCTACACCTCGGATGGTTGACGAAATTAAGGCTTCATTCGACCAGCTTTTAAGGGAATATCCGTCGGGAGCGGCAGTGAATACAATGCTTGCAGGTAAATATTTTGGTGTGAATTCGTCGTATATGGCAATTGGCAATGGTGCCGCCGAACTTATAAAATCGTTGACAGAAATCCTTGTTTCCGGATGTGGCGGAAAAATAGGATTGGTAATGCCTTCATTTGAAGAATATTATAACCGATTGCCTGTCGACGGCACAATAACATATGTGCCGGCTAATAGCTATTTCAGATATTCGGCCGATGATTTGGTTGACCGGTTTGCAGGAACTGGTATAAAGGCTCTGCTTATAGTTAATCCGGACAACCCGTCAGGTAACTTTATTGTACGCGACGATTTGCTGCGCTTATGTGATTGGACTTTTAAAAATGGAATAAGCCTTGTGGTTGATGAGTCGTTTGTCGACTTTGCCGACGGGGAAGCCGACGAACATACATTGTTAAATGACAGCTTGCTTGAGCGTTTTCCTAATCTCATAGTGATAAAGAGCATATCGAAAAGTTATGGCGTGCCCGGCTTGCGACTTGGTGTGGCTGCTTCTGCTGATACGGATTTGATATCTGACCTGCAAAAGCGGTGTTCAATATGGAATATAAATTCGTTTGCTGAATATTATATGCAGATTTACGGCAAATATGAAGGCGATTACAAAACTGCGTGCAAAAGAATAAAAGATGCCCGCAATGTATTGTATGACGGTTTGTCGCAAATAGACTTTCTGCGTGTGGTTCCTTCACAGTCAAATTATTTTCTTTGCGAGGTTGTTGCGCCAATGACATCGGCAGAACTATGTGTGAAGTTGCTGGATATTTCGGGAATCCTTATAAAGGACTGCTCAGGAAAACGAGGCTTTGATGGCGCGCAGTATGTGCGTATAGCCGTACGAGACGACAATGATAACCGGAAGCTGATACAGGCTCTTAAAAATATTAAATCCTAATAACTATGCCGCAACATATAACAACCGGACAAATAGATTCGCTGAAATTATCGTGGGACAAATGTATTGACTGGGTAAGGAGAGACTTCCTTTTTAAGGAAGAGTGCCAGCTTCCTGCCAAAGTATCGGTGCATCCGCAGGGACGGGACTTTATTACTACGATGCCGTGCCTGCTACCTGCAGGTATGAATCGTTTTGGTGTTAAGGTTGTTTCGCGCATTAACGGCAATGTGCCGGCTTTGCACTCTGATTTGATGCTTTACGACTCAGCCAACGGGCAGTTGCTGGCCATTATTGATGCCGACCGGATAACTACTTTGAGAACTGCTGCCGTTGCCACTCTTGCCATTGAAACCTTGAGGCATGCAGGTGCATCGGTATATGCGTTTGTGGGGTTAGGCAACACCGGTATGGCTACACTTGAGTGCCTGCTTCACCGGATTGGCTGCACGGCAGGGGTTGAAATAAGGCTTAAACGCTATAAGGATCATGCAGAAAAAGTAGCCAGACGGCTTGCCCCGGTATATCCGGAAATAAGTTTCCGTATTGTAGAAACAATGGAGCAGCTAGTTGAAGGTGCCGATGTTGTTGTGTCGTGTATTACTGATGCCGACGGACTTTTAATTGACTCTGCGGAACGCTTTGCGCCAGGAACATTGTTGGTTCCTGTTCATACAAGGGGATTCCAGAATTGCGACACGGTTTTTGACAAAATTGTTGCTGATGATACAGAACATGTAAAGTCATTCAGATATTTCAATGAATTTCGTGATTTTTGCGAGCTATCTGATATATTGTCTGGCAAAAGGCCTGCTCGAATAAGTGACAACGAACGTATAATAGCTTATAATATAGGCCTTGGCTTGCATGATGTATATTTTGCGTCGCAGATATACGACATTGTGAATAATAACGGTGGCTGTGTGCAATGACCCGGTCGGATGATGTTTCAAGACGCTTGGGCCGCAAGGTGCTGGTTGGCACGGCCTGGTCAACAGTTGAACGCTTTGGCTCGCTAGGTCTTCAGTTTGCTGTAAACCTTGTTTTGGCACGGTTGCTTACGCCTGCCGAATTTGCCTATGTGGGGGTTTTGGCTTTCTTCATGTCGGTCTCGTACGTGCTTATTGACGGAGGATTTGCCACGGCTCTAATTCAGAAACAGAACCCTACGCGAGCTGATTATTCCGTTATATTTATATGGAACATGGCTTTTGCGTTATTCTTTTATGCATTGCTTTTTATAACGGCACCGCTGATTGCGTTGTATGTAAACATGCCGTTGCTGGAAGATATAATAAAAGTGTTCAGTTTGTCATTGCCTCTCAGTGCGTTGTCGCAGGTACAGATAATCCGTCTGCGAAAGGAACTTGCTTTCGGGTTTATGGCAGTGGTTAACCTTGGCGGATATGCCGCCGGTGGGGCACTCGGCATATGGCTCGCTATGCGTGGAGCCGGGCCGTGGTCGCTAGTGTGGATGCAGGTGTGTAACATGGCTGTGTGTGCGGTTTGTTACAACTTGTTCACGCGTTGGCATCCGGGGTTTGTTTTTAGCCGCGAATCGTTTAAACAACTGTTTGGCTATGGGGGGTATTTGCTTATGGCTACAGTTTTTCAGGAAGCATGTAAAAATGTGCAGACATTGATAATAGGCCGTCGTTTTTCGCCGGTTCAGGTTGGTTTGTACGGGCAGGCACATAAATTGGATCAGATAAACTCGTACGCTATTCCGCAGGTGCTTGTGCAGGTTATGTTCCCTTTTTATTCACGCATACAGTCTGACAAAGAGCGTCTGGCCCTTGTTTTGGGTAAGTGTGTGCGCATAATAGCGCTGTTTATTTTTCCATTGCTGACGTTGCTTATTATTGTTGCGGAGCCTCTTATTGTGTTTCTGTTTGACGAGCAGTGGCGGGATTGCGCTCCTTATTTCAGAATACTGTGTATCGGCGGACTGTTTACTTCATTGCAAAATATAAACTTTTATGCTGTTGCTGCGCGCGGCCACAGCCGTGTGTTGTTTCAATGGAGCTTTTATAAATGGGGCTCTTTGCTTGTGCTGCTGCTTTGTGGCATGAATTTCGGTATGTTCGGCATTATGTGGGCTATGGCTATATCTAATGCGAATATATTTGTTGTCAATGCCTTATTGTCAAACCGTTATGTCGGATATCCGTTTGGATGCCAGATAAGGAGCCTGTTGCCGTTTGTAGGAGCCTGCCTACTGGCGGCATTTGTTGTTATGGGTGTGTATTTCAAAAACTTGTATAACAATGCGGAAACTCCAGGTCTTTGGTCTATGTCGGTTTGTTTTGTTGCTGTTTATACCATTATAGTCCTTGTGTTCCGTTTCAGGGTACTCACCGATATCCGTTATATATATCAAACAGTTATAAAGCGATGATTGATAAGGAAACACAGCAGATGCTGCGAGCCAGGTATAATCCGGATGGTTCTTTGTTGAGGCAGACGCAGATGCGTATGCTGGAAATTTTGAGGCATGTCGACTCTGTTTGTCGTGAACATGATATAAGTTACTGGCTAAGTTCCGGTACGCTTATTGGTGCGGCGCGTCACGGTGGCTTTATACCGTGGGATGACGATGTTGATATTGAAATGCTTGAATCAGATTATGAACGGCTTATATCGCTGTTGTCAAAACCGGAAATTGCAGGCAGGTACAAACTTTGCACTAACGGTACGGACCGAAACTTTTTGTTCCCGTATGCAAAGCTGCACGATCCATGTTCGCGTATAGAGGAAGCTACAGGCTTGGACGCATTACAACGTTACAGAGGCTGTTTTATAGATATTTTTCCTCTAACACCGTCAGGTAGTCGCCGTCTTCACCGCATGGGTGGAAAAATGTTAGGGACAGAGGTGAAAATGGCTGTGAGGACACGTAATAGCGGATGGCGCAACAGTATTATGCAGTGTGTCCTGCACTTGGCGGCCTACCCTGTAATCAGGTTTTTGGGCGGCTTTTGCAGTGGTAACAGATTGCGACACAAGGTTCCGTCATACTTTCCGGCTGAACGCAAGAAAAACGACATATTTCCCCTTTCTGAAATAAGTTTTGAAGGCTTTATGTTTAAGGCACCGGCAGATACGGATACTTATCTAAAAAAATTGTACGGAGATTATATGAAACTGCCCGATAGTGACAAAATACATGTACATGCTTCTAAAATAATTCTATCGGATAACATTATAGAGTGATAAAGATTATTATATTTGCTATATGACAAACAAAATATATAACATGCCTGACGACAAGAATCCGCGTGTTCCTATGGCGGAACACCCTTTCAGACATATGGTTGAAGTGCAGATGCGCTTTAATGATACGGATATGCTGGGTCATGTAAACAACAGTGTTTACCTGGGTTATTTCGATTTGGGAAAAACTCAGTATTTTACCGATGTGGCTAAAGGCGTTGTTGACTGGGGTAATATAAACATAGTTGTAGTAAACCTTAATGTTGATTTTTTTGCTCCCACGTTTATAAATGAGCAGGTTGCCGTATTGACGCAGGTAGTGTCGATAGGCCAGAAAAGCCTGACCATGGAGCAGCGTCTTGTAAATGTGAAAACCGGACAGGTGAAATGCATGGCTCGCACGGTTATGGCTGGTATTGACTTGCATACGGGCCAGTCGCAGCCTATTGATGCAGACTGGGTTGATAATATGAGTGCGTTTGAAGGCCGTATACTTACTAACCAAGTGGCAAAATGAGCAAAACTCTATATGTTACCGATATGGACGGAACCTTGTTGGGTCCGGATTCAAAAATAAGTTGTGATACAGCGCGCATAATAACGGATTTGAGCGAACATGGTGCAATCATAACTGTTGCCACAGCCAGAACCCCGGCTACAGTCGAGCCTCTGCTTTGCGACACTCTGACAAGTGGTCCGGCAATAGTTATGACTGGAGCTTCGTTATGGAACAGGGAACAAAAAAAATATATGTCGCCTGCTTTTATCGAGCCTGTTACTGCTGTTGCCGTACGTGACGTGATGGAAAGTTACGGACTTGCCCCGTTTGTATATATTCTTCCTGACGACCAGGTTCTCAGAGCCTTTCATCCTGCCGAGTTGTCGGCTGCTGACCGTGTGTTTGTTGACAACCGGAGTAATTTGGAGTTAAAAAAGTTCATAATCGGTAAGGAACCTGATATGACGGACAATAATTCACATTGTATTATATTGTTTGCAATGGGGCAGCCTCAGGCTGTATTCGATGCGGCAGCGGAGTTGGAGAACCTGTCAGTTGGTTGTTCTATCAGCGCGTATACTGATCCGTGTTCCGGAGGGATAGGTGTTTTGGAAGTTAAGGCTCCAGACACAAGCAAGGCTAATTCCGTAAGAATGGTTGCAGATATGGTAGGGGCTGACCGCATAGTGGCTTTTGGGGACAATATAAACGATTTGTCAATGATGGCGGTGGCCGACGTTGCTGTGGCTGTAGGAAATGCTGTGCCAAAGGTTCTGGAAGCTGCCGACAAAGTTATCGGCACCAACGAGACCGATTCCGTGGCACGGTTTATATTGTCGGATTTTACGGAAACAACAACTAATACCTGTGGCAAATATTTATGATATAAGGCGCTATGGTACATTTGCCTTTATGGCGGTGGCCATATTGTTAGCTGCCTGTTTTCTTGCTGTATCAAATTCTATAGTAGGGGACTTGGCCAGCCAGGAACGACAACGAATGGAATTATGGGCAGAGGCTACAAAGTCTATTATTGGGACATCGGCAGAGGATGTCGGAAACGAGGCCCAGAGCCAGCAGTATATAAACTTTCTACTTCATATAATAGAGGACAACCGAAGTATTCCGGTTATTCTTGCCGACGATAAGGGGGATATAATATTGCATCGTAATTTTGACCTCCCGGAACCCTTGGACTCGTTGAATCCGCTGTACATATCCGAACGCAATGCCGAATTTTTGTCGAAGAAACTAAAATCACTCGCTTCGCAAAAACAAAATATAATACCTATAGAAATTGGCGACGGAATAACCCAGCATCTTTATTACCAGGACAGCCGGCTTTTGCAGCGATTGAATTATTTTCCGTATGTTCAGATGCTTATAATGGTTGTTTTTGTGTCGGTTGTTTATTTTGCCGTTATGTCGACAAAGAAAGCTGAACAGAACAAAGTATGGGTGGGATTGTCAAAAGAGACTGCCCATCAGCTGGGAACGCCCATATCGTCGCTTATGGCATGGATGGAGCTGCTAGAACAGATGGATGTTGGCGCCGAAGTTGTTGAAGAAATGAACAAGGATGTCGTAAGGTTGTCAACAATTGCTTCGCGTTTTGGAAAAATCGGTTCTAAGCCGAAAATGGAAACAACTGATGCGGACGTGGTTGTACAATCGGCTGTGTCATATATGAAAACACGTATCAGCCAGCGTATAAAGCTTGTATATGTTTTGCCTCCGGCTGTGGAGCTGCCGCTTAAGGCACAACTTTCCGATTCGCTGTTCCAGTGGGTTCTTGAAAATTTAATAAAGAATGCTGTCGACGCTATGGATGCCGACGGGGCAATAACAGTTGTTGCCGGTCGGGATGAACGTGCCGGACGTATATTTATAGAAGTTACCGATACCGGCAAAGGACTGCCAAAAAAAAGGTTTAAAACAATTTTCAAACCCGGTTATACCACTAAAAAGCGAGGCTGGGGCCTTGGTCTGGCTTTGGCAAAGCGTATTGTGGAGCAGTATCATGGCGGTCGTATTTTTGTAAAGTGGTCAGAACCGGACCGCGGTACTACATTCCGTATAGAACTACCTTCGCTATAGGCAGGTTTTTATTTGCCTCCTGTCAGTTTGTAGAACGAACCGGGGATAGGGGTTGAGAAATTCATGTCGCGTCGTGTAGCCGGATGTGCAAAACGCAATGTTTGGGCATGTAATGCCAACCGGTGAATTATTGACGGGCGTGCACCGTATTTGCGGTCGCCGGCAATTGGGTGACCAAGGTCTTTCATGTGTACGCGTATCTGGTTCTTGCGGCCTGTATCCAGTTCCACCTCCAGCATTGTGTGGCCTGAGCCGCGTTTAAGCACGCGGTAACGAGTAAGAGCCAATTTGCCTTCTTCAGGGTTTTGGGTGGAATATACTTCATGTTGTGAATTCTCTGCAAGATAGCTGCGCACCTCGCCTTTGTCAGCCTCGACGTAGCCTTCCACAACGGCAATGTATTTACGTTGTAAAACCATGTTGTTCCAGTTGTGCTGCATGGTGTCTTTTGACTCTTGGTTTTTAGCCAGCATCATCAGCCCTGAAGTGTTTTGGTCGAGCCGGTGCACAATGAATACCTTGTTTGATGGAGAATGCCATTTGAAGTACTCGCGCAGAATGGAGTATGCTGTTTCTTCTGTTTTGCCGCGTTGTTTGCGGTCGGAACTCATTGACAGCAGTCCGTAGCCTTTGTCGACAACAATTATGTCGTCGTCCTCATATATAATTTTCAGTCTTCGGTTTGAGAATACACGGAATTCGCGTGTCAGGTTAACATCTACTTTGTCTCCCGGGGTTAGCTCTGTGCTGTTTAGGGTTACAGGCATGCCGTTAACGGCAACTTGTTTGTGGCGCAACATGTTTTTTACAACAGTCCGCTTGCGTTGAGGCATTGATTCAAATAGAAATGGCAGCAAATGTATGGGTTGCTGTACTGTGTATGTTTCTATTACGTCTTTTTTTTGTGGCTTTTGCCGGGCAGGTAGTTGTTGCATATTGTTGTTTTATTTGCGTGCTGAAGAACGGCTTCTTGTAGTTTTCTGCGGCTTGGAATCTTGTTGGGATATTATTTCCCGGCACTGTTCCAGGGTTAGTTCGGCCGGGTTTTCGACTGTACGCGGAATTTTGTAGTTGTTTTTTTTGTAGGCTATGTATATACCGTAGCGCCCGTTAAGGATTTGCAGGTCCGGATCCTCGGTGAATATTTTTACAACCTTTTTGTTTTCGGCATCGCGTTTGGCCTTTATAAGATCTTCGGCTTGTTCTATTGTGATTTCTGCAGGTGCAATGTCTTTGGGGATTGAAATAAATTTGCCGGCATGTTTTACATATGGCCCGAAACGGCCTATGGCTACAGTAACATCGGAGCCTTCGTATGTGCCCAATGAACGTGGAAATTCGAAAAGCTTTAGGGCTTCGTCAAGAGTTATAGTGGATACCGACTGATTTTTAAGCAGGGAGGCGAATTGAGGTTTCTCATCGGAATCAGCATCGCCAATTTGTACCAGAGGTCCGAAACGGCCTATTTTTACAGAAACAGTTTTTCCTGTTTGCGGATGGCTGCCAAGTATTCGTTCGCCAACCTTGTGTTCCAGGCGCATTGACATGGCATTTTCCACGTCGGGGTGGAAAAGTTTGTAGAATGTGGCAATTTCACCTGACCATGGCAGTTTTCCTTCGGCAATTAGGTCGAATTTTTCCTCCATGCGTGCTGTGAAGTCATAGTCGAGTATTGCCGGGAAATATTCCATAAGGAAGTTGTTTACTATAATCCCTATGTCTGTTGGTATGAGCCGCCCTTTGTCGCCTCCGCATATTTCAGTGTTTTCGGAGTGCGAAATTTCCCCGTTGGCCAGTGTTACCACGCGGTAGTTTCTTGGCTGTCCGTCGTTTTGTCCTTTTTCAATGTATTCGCGAGCCTGTATGGTTGAAATAGTAGGTGCATATGTCGACGGACGGCCTATGCCTAGTTCTTCCATCTTTTTTACAAGCGATGCTTCTGTATAGCGTGGCGGTTGCTGTGTGAAACGTTCGGTTGCCGTTACGATAACGGCTTTCAGTTTGTCGCCTTTTTTCAGAGGGGGCAATGTTACTGGTTGTCCGGGCTCGTCAGGCTCGTCGCGTCCTTCTGTATAAAGACGAAGGAACCCGTCAAACTTTATTGCCTCTGCTGTTGCAGCAAAATGCTCCGGCCTGGTGGACGGAAGAATTTCTATGGTGGTTTTTTCTATCTGTGCATCGGACATTTGTGATGCTACCGTACGTTTCCATATCAGGTTATAGAGGCGTTTTTCCTGAGCAGATGCGCTAATGTCTCGTATGGCTATGTTCGTTGGCCTTATGGCCTCGTGCGCTTCTTGCGCTCCTTTTGATGCTGTATGGTATTGGCGTGGTTTTAGGTATTCCGCGCCTATTGAGGCGGTGATTTCCTTTGA
>SSTG01000065.1 GCA_004801635.1 Muribaculum caecicola
ACCCGACCCATGGCCTGTTACACACACGCTTTCGCGCCTAGGGATTCCGGCATCCGACGCAGTAGTAGTGGGCGACATGCCTTTCGACATAAAGATGGGCATGGATGCCGGATGCCGCACAGTAGGCGTGAGCTACGGCAACTCAACCGTAAGCAACCTTATTGAAGCTGGTGCAAACCGCGTTATTAATTCAATATCATTGCTTCCTGACCTGGAATTATAGACAATTCCTTAATTTTTCATAAGAATTGTTTTAATCTCCGATTTTATATGATTAAATTTGTTTTTGTTGTAAAGCATAAAACACTTATATGAAAACGTTAATTCAATATTTACAAGACTCCATAACGGCAAACTGGGAACAGCTTGCCCTGACTGATTTTAACGGACCGTCATACCAGTATCGCGACATAGCACGCAAGGTGGCCAAACTCCATCTGGCATTTGAAAGCGCCGGAATAAAAAAAGACGACAAAATTGCCATCTGCGGCAAGAACTCGGCACAATGGGCCGTAGCCTTTATTGCCACCGTAACCTATGGCGCTGTTGCAGTGCCCATTCTGCACGAATTCAAGGCCGACAACATACACCATCTGGTAACACACTCAGAAGCCAGGCTCCTTTTCACCGACGACACCATATGGGAAAACCTAAACCCGGCTTCAATGGAAAAACTGGAAGGCGTACTGAAGCTTGGCGACTTCTCGCTTATAATGTCGCGCAACAAAAGGCTCACAGCTGCTAGAAACAGCCTTAACGAAATGTTTGGCAAACGTTATCCTGAACGCTTCACTCCGGGCGACGTTGTATACGCTCCTAGAAAAATGTCGGACCTGGCCGTTATAAACTACACTTCAGGCTCTACCGGATTTTCAAAAGGAGTAATGCTTACAGTGGGGAACCTTACGTCGAACCTTAGGTTTGCTGTTGAAAACCTCGATTTCTTTAAGCCCGGCGACCCACTTGTGTGCATGCTGCCTCTCGCCCACATGTACGGCCTGCTGGTAGAACTACTGCACCCACTTGCAAAAGGATGCCACATTTACTTCCTGACACGTGTGCCGTCGCCTCGCGTAATTCTTGAGGCTTTTGCCACTGTACGTCCAAAGCTTATAGTGACAGTGCCCCTGATTATAGAAAAAATAGTCAAGACAAAGGTTTTTCCACTTCTGGAAAAGCCGCTGATGAAAGTGCTTATGCACGTTCCGTTCGTAGACGACAAACTCCTTGACAAGATAAAGAAAAGCCTGCTGGATGCATTTGGCGGAAATGTAGAGGAAATAATTATAGGCGGAGCCGGCCTGAACAAAGACGTGGAAGCGTTTCTGCGGCGCATACAGTTCCCGTATACTGTCGGCTACGGCATGACCGAATGCGCGCCGTTGATAGCATATGCCCATTGGCAGGATGCGCGCGCCCAATCGTGCGGTCGGGTTGTTGACCGGATGGAATGCCGTATTGATTCGCCCGACCCGGAAAATACACCGGGCGAACTGTGGGTAAAAGGCGACAACGTAATGGCCGGATACTATAAGAACCGCCAAGCTACAGACAGTGTAATTAAAAACGGATGGATGAACACCGGCGACTTATGCACAATGGACTCCGACGGGTTCATATACATTCGCGGACGAAACAAAAACATGATTCTGGGGCCTTCGGGACAAAATATATATCCCGAAGAAATAGAACAGAAAATAAACAACCTTCCCCTGGTATCGGAATCGCTTGTAGTAGACGACCACGGGGCGCTAGTAGCAATGATATACCCCGATCTGGAATCAGCTGCAAAAGAAGGCATAAGCGAACATCAGATAGAGAACCTGATGAACGAAAACGTGAACGGACTCAACAAAGAGCTTCCTGCCTACTCGCAGATAAAAAGGGTAAAGATTTTATATCAGGAATTTGAAAAAACGCCCAAACGTTCAATTAAACGCTACCTGTACATTCCGGCAAAATAAATGTCAAAGACAACCCTAAAAAAATTCCTTTCCGAACTCAACCGCGAGCAGCTTGCCGAGGTCATAATCCAGGTATATGAATCAAGAAAAGAGGCTCGTGAATTTCTAGACTACTTTGCAAATCCCGACGAGAAAGCCGCCCTTGACAAATACAGGGCGGTTATCATGAAAGAATTTCAGCCGTTGAAAGGAAGGGCCAAACGCCGTGTATCGGTGTGCCGAAAGGCTATAAAGGACTTTTCCACCCTTCAACCGTCGGTTTCAGCTACAGCCGACCTGGCACTGACATACGTGGAACAACTTATAATCCACCTTGTACGAAACCCGGCACAGTCCACTGAATCGCACAAACGTGAAATGGTTGCAAAACTGCAACAAACCATAGAGTTTATAACTGTTGAATGCCTTGGAGGTGAATTCGGAATCCGCATCGAATCTATAGCAGCCACAATACCGCACGCCGGCAAAGAAATAGAAAACGAAATATCGGAATTTTTTTGCACCGGTACACCGTCAGCAAACATAGTACCACTGGCTACGCGCAAGCCAACAAGCCTGCGAAAATTTATTTCAAGAAGGCACAGACAACAGTTTTAATTAACATTGCGTGTTAATATTATCAATATTAATTAATTTACACAGCGTTTTCATGTTTTTTAAACTCTTTTACAACAAAAACCGTGATTTGGCATATGCCAAACGCAGTTTCTGTTTGTTATAGATATGAAAGCAAAACGGAATGAGCAAGCTGTTTTGCTTGACGATTGAAATAGTGACATTTCCGCTTTTTCACATCCCTCGTCCTCATTATCTGGTAGTGATACCCGGCATTGAGGTTCTCATAAATAAATAGTTGAAACGTGAGCCGGCCCCTGATTTGCGAATCGGAGGCCGGCTTTTTTATGAAAGATTGCATAAGAATAAAATGCCAGAGCGCGTTTATCCGCAAAATTGCGTATCTTTGTAAAAACCAGACACAGCGGCCCGGCAATGTAAGCGGCCGAACTATATTTAATGTGATTTTGCCATGTTTATTTCTTCTTTTTGCCGTCAGGCGTCTTTGTTTTTTACTATTTGCATTGCAAATGCAGCACCAGCCCTTGCACAAGGTACCGACATGTCAAACCGATGCTCGCTTCAGGACAAGATTATGATAGCATCCTGGGAAGACGGGGCCGACGGATTCGGAACATTGGAAAAAGGAGTTGAAATTACAAACCAGTCCAACGTTCCAGGATGGTCTACAAATGTTTATGAAGGGGAAAAATGCCTCACTCTAAACTTTCCGAAAGGCGAACGGGCCGACAAACACAGAATATTGGCCAAAGACTTCCCTGCCGGCCTGAACCTTGGCGGACGAACACTGATTGAATATGGAATATGGGCATTTGAAGGGCCGGGGAAAGATTTTTTCACCCAACTTACTCTTTATAGCGCCGATGGGAAAAGCTTTGAAAGCAAGGCTTATTTCATACCTTCGCTTTGGCGCGGCATTATATTCGACGTTTCCAAGTGCAAATTTCTTTCCGATATCAGACGTATTGAATTTGCCACCTGGTGTGAATCGACAAAGCCATGGGAAAACCCCATAATAATGTTCGACGGACTGGCTGCCGGATATCCTCTCGACCTAGACTTTAACATTGCATGCACAGAAAAGGCATTCACACTCACCGGAAAAGGCAAACTGAATATTGAGAAAGGCGCATTGAAATTCGAATTTAAAAAAAATACCGCGCTACAACTTAAAAACGACACCTCATACAACAACATATACAATCCACCGATGGAGGTTAGAAATACCATGCGCATTGCCCTAAAGAACAAAAGTAAGGCATTGCAGATGCGTGTTTATTTCATTACTGAAAACGATACCGTTTTTAATCGGGCAAAATCTAAAACAATAAACTTTGACCACGGCCAGAATATCCAAACTGTCGACATTAATTTCAGCGACAACCCTTATGCCAAAGGACATTTACGCGGTTTCCGGCTAGAACCTGTAAACGCATCGGGTGTAATGATAATAGAACGCATATCATTTGAACGGGAAAAGGCCATAACGCCAAATGCCGGACAAATACTCAGTTGCAAGGCAAACCGCGACAACATAACCATTCGTGGCACGATAAATAAAAAATACCTGTCTACAGGCGCACGCATACAGTTAATGTATGCTCCTTTTTACAAAGACGAACTGCAACCGTCACAACTTGAGCTATTGGGCGAATGTGCCGCAACGGAAAATTTTGTTATGTCGGGAATAGACAACAAACGCCTTGGCAACAAAATGACACACCTAAGTTCTAGAATGCGCGCATTCCTGAAACCCAGCTACGGCGAACCCATCCCTATCGGCGAACCATTCTTCATAGAAAACTGGAAAGATTTCTGTAATAATCCATACGAATTTATAAATCCGGATAAAATATTCCCAGTCGAATCGTTCGGAGCCAAAGGCGACGGGTTCAGCAACGACACACGGGCAATACAGCACGCCATTGATGCTGCCGCCGAAGCCGGTGGCGGCCGGGTGGTTCTGAAAGGGAACCCATCCGAAAAAAAACGCGAATATATAGCCGCCCACCTTCACATGAAAGCAAACGTTACTCTCGACATACAACCGGGGGCCGTATTGCGACAATCGCCTTTTAAAGAGCATTACGGCTACAAGCCGGATTATGGACACGACAATATAATACCAGGTATTCCCTGGACCCACTGCATGTACACCAACATGCCCCTTGTTCTAGCAAAAGACACACATAACATAAAAATTACCGGCGGTGGTGTAATACGCATGGACGACACATATACAGAAAACCCGTCCTGGACACATTATGCAAAAAACTGCTCCGACCGTATACACCTGGTGCCAATAGCCGTTTGCAATACCCGAAACGTAGAAATAACCGACATAGACATTATAAGATGCAATAACTACCACAGCATTTTTTATCGCGCAGACTCGGTATACATAGGCAATTTAAAACTTATCGAGGTAGCATGCCTTAGCGGCGACGGTGTTAGTTTGGGAAATGCTGTGACAAATGTGAAAATAGACCGTTTGATATTTGAGTCAAACGATGACGGCATTGTGCTGGCCAGCAGCTATAAAGACCCACGTGGAGGCAACTGGCGCGAACGGGTTGACACAATCGACTCGTCGGTACGCAACATAACGGTATCTCATTCATACATTGATTCCAACCGGAACGGGGCCGGTAAAGCAATCGCATTCATTCCGTGGGGGTCTACAAATCCGCGTCAGGATTATAACGAAATAGACAATATATGCGTAACGGACTGCGTGCTCCGCGGCGGACACTCTGTCGGCACCTGGCCCGACAATCCTTTTGACGGCAAGCCGTTCGACGGCAACGAACAAGACGACTATGCCCCAGTTAAAAACATAAACATTGTCGGAAATGAATACCTTAGCCTGTGCGACTTGATGTGGGTCAAGCCAACTACATTCATAACCGATTGCGGAATAAAAAGCAGTAATGAGTTAAAAAACGCCGATTTCTCCGACCGTACTGCCTATTGGAGTTGGACAGGCCGTGTTTCAGCAACAGAAAAAGGCCGTATAACCGTTACCGACGGATGCCTGTATCAAGGCCTATGGCTCCAGCCCGGCACATACCGCGTTACCTTCACAGGCAAAGGGAACGCAGTTCCAGCGGTAACAAAAGCCGGCAACAACAACCAGATAAACAATTCCGACGGAGTTTTCCTGGCAGATAGCGAAGGAACATACATTATCGGCATAAATACAACCGGAAGTACAGATATAACCGGCATTTGTTTAGAAAAAGCAAACCATTAAAAACATATTAATATGAAACTAAAAAAAACATTACTCACATTACTTATTGCAACAGCATGTACCATAGGGACTGCTGCGCAGTGGACCCCCACAAGCCGGGTTTTCGACATTGCAAAACCTGAAATGAAAGTGTTTCTGCCAACCAAAGAACTGGCTACCGGCCGTGCCGTAGTGGCATGTCCCGGCGGAAGCTACCTTGGGCATGCAATTGCCCACGAAGGCTGGGACTGGGCACCGTTTTTCAACCGTCAAGGCATTGCTTTAATTGTCCTTAAATACCGTGTTCCGGCCGGAAACCGCAACCTGCCTATTTCCGATGCCGAAACTGCAATAAAAATGGTTCGCGATTCAGCCAGTGTATGGGGTATAAATCCAGAAGACGTAGGTATCATGGGCTCGTCGGCCGGCGGACACCTGGCCTCTACAATAGCCACACACTCAACCGGCAAGGCTCTGCCAAACTTCCAGATACTGTTCTACCCTGTGATTTCGATGGAACAGCCGCTCACTCACCAAATGACACACGACAACTTTCTGGGTCCCAATCCTTCGAAAGAACTGGAAGCCAAATACTCCAACCACAAACAGGTAACAAAGAACACTCCGCGTGCCTTTATAGCCACCTCTGACGATGACGAAGGTGTGCCGTCGGCCAACTCTGCCGAATACTATCTGGCATTAAACAAAGCCGGTGTTCCCGCCACACTGCACGTTTACCCGTCAGGCCGCCACGGCTGGGGAATTCTGGAATCATTTGTATACAAAAACGAAATGCTCTCCGATCTATCTTCCTGGCTTCGCAGCTTCTGAAAAAGAGTACATATAAAATAGCAGCAGGGGTGTGTCAGAATGAACTACCAGTGTAGTTCTGACGCATCCCTGTTCTTTTTCATGAACATAAACGGCAATGTACCGTTAAAAATAGAAACAATTTTCGCATGATTAATCAAGTTCTGATAAGTGCAGCCGGGCTTGGCATAGCCTCGCTGCTAGGTTCTGCAATAGGACTGCTAATTAAAAAAATTTCCCATAGGCTAAACGATATTTTTCTAGGCTTCTGCGCCGGAATGATGCTTGCCGCATCTATTGTATGCCTCATTATGCCGGCCATAGAAATGGTGTCGCCAATACAATGGTGGCAAATAATTGCCGGAGTAGCCGCCGGAGTCGGACTTATATGCACACTTGACTATGTAACCCCTCACCTGCACCATCTTACAGGTATCGACCCTGAAATACACCATTCAAACAAAGCCTCCATAAACAGGATTCTCCTTTTTGTCCTTGCAATTGCCATACACAAGCTACCCGAAGGAATGGCAACCGGTATAGTATTTGAAGGTGGCAACGAACAAAACGCGCTGGCCGTTTCGCTGAGCATAGCCCTTCAGAACATTCCGGAAGGAATGGTGGTTGTCACTCCATTGCTCATGATTGGAGTCGGTTATTTCCGCACCACTTTTGTTGCATTTATAGTAGCTGGAATAGAAGTTGCAGGGGTATATCTGGGATATGTACTCGGAGGACTGTCGGAAGTACTGCTTCCGTTCATGCTGTCAATGGCAGGAGGGGCCATGCTATACGTAATTTCCGATGAAATGATTCCCGAAACACATGCCCACGGCTTTCAAAAATCCGCTACATGCGCACTTGTCATTGGCGTTATGGCAATGCTTGCCATACGGGCTGTAACCGAATAACAATGCAACTTTAAACAGGCTCCAAATCGTCAATATTCACAAGGCCGTTCACTACCGCGTAAATGGCCAGCCCGGCCGGCGAATGTATCTGTAACTTATTTGATATGTTGCGCCGGTGTGTTGTGACTGTATGTACAGAAAGGAACAGTTTATCGGCAATTCCCTTATTCGACATTCCACGAGCCACATGTGCTATTATCTCTTTTTCCCTGTTGCTAAGCATATCGGCACTTACCGAACCGTTTGTCGCAACAGTATCGTCAACCATGGACAGGTTTTCGGCCATACGCGCCTCTAACTCGCGCACGGCAGGAACAAGAAGCGTATCCTCAACCTTGCAATGCGAAACAAGATCCTGCTCACAATTTATTATATCGAAAAGGACTGCATTCAGCAAATTATTCTCACGCTGTGGCAAATACCGTATTATTATGTCTTTTAGTTCTTTAAGCTTTGTATTGATTTGGTGGTGTCCGGAAGCAAATACATCTATGCTGTAACCTTCAGTATATTTGCCAGACAATAATGTATCAATATATGTAAACACATCCTTGTCCTCATAATCCATATGCCGTCTAACCTCCTCGGTGTATGCATCGTAGAATTTCAGAATAAGCATCGCAACCTGGTCGCGGCCCGAACAGTCAATAGCTTCTATCAATTTGCGTCGGATAAGCGGCATATTGAAATCCAGAAAATAGCTGTGCGCCTTTTTAAGATATTCAATCAGCGGCTCTATGGAAACTATATTTCCATTCACATTTTGAAACGAGATGAAATTACACACAGCCAAAAACGTTTCACAATCAACATTCTGCTCACTACACACGGCTTCAACGGTTTTGTCGCCAAACCCAAGTGAAATACCGAATCGGCTCATTACCATAAGCAGTAACGAGTTATCATTAATAAGCAGAGTCATTTTATGACCGGGTGTATATTCTTTTATGTGTTGCATCCACTTTAATATTTACATTACAAATGTACAAATTTGAACGTCCTCGGACAAATACTTAAAAAACATGAATTACACAGCAATCAACAATTGTTATTTCCCTACTTATGGGTATTGCATGCCACTCACTCTCCCGCTAATTTTGCATCATGATTGTTGAAATTCAAACCGGTGAAAATCCCGGCCGGTTTACCAAGGTTTATAGGAGTGGGAAACAGCAACAGGCCCCGTATGCAGGTTAACAGTAAGCCATACTGTAAAAACATGCTTGTTAGCTTCTAAGCCGGAATCCAAATTATGGATTCCGGCTTTTCCTCAATCGGTATAAATTATTATAAAAAAGCAGAATTGCCGCCCAAACGCAGAACTAAAGCTTATAAACATTGTTATACAGCTATAATCATCACTAACACACGTTAATTATGAAAAGACTTATTTATTTACTGTTGGCTTTGCCGTTATTCCTCGTATCATGCAGCGACGACGACAAAGTTCCCGAGTTCGATGTGAAAATAGTTTTCGGCGAAGGTGCCACTGTTGAAAACAACGTTATTTCCGTTACACAGGGACAACCATTCACAATCGAGTCTATTACCCCCGTAAATGCCAATGTCGAGGATATAGCATTCGGTTCTGTCACCTATCAGCTTGACTACGGTGTAGGAATTACCACCGCCCTTCAACCGTATCGAATGTCGTTCGACACAAACTCGATTCCCGTAGGACGTCATTTATTCCAAATCCGATTCCCGGTATTCGCAGTTGATTACAGCGTTATGCAGGCACTTATTACTTATGAACTGGTTGTGCTACCAGCCGAAGAAACACCTGAAACACCACCTACCGGCGGCACTGAAATTGTAACTCCTGCAATATCGTAACTTCCTAATACAACCTCGTATAGACAAAAAAACCGGCATACAAATCAGTATGCCGGTTTTTTTGTCTATAACTTGCTTCCCAGACTTTTTAACACATCGTGTATTTTCTGGTATGTAGTTATCCTTGTAGGCACCAGTGGCAACCGAAGTTCGTTTTCAATCATACCCATTGCATGGAGCAAACATTTTACACCAGCCGGGTTTCCATCTACAAACAACAGTGAAAACAATTCGGTAAACTGATGGTGAATTGTCAGCGCACGCTGATAGTCACCCTCCAAAGCCATACGGACCATACGCGAAAACTCACGAGGAAAAGCGTTGCCAATAACCGATATAACGCCCACTGCGCCAAGGGTTATTAGTGGAAACGTTATTCCGTCGTCACCGGAAATCACCATAAATTCCTCTGGTTTGTTTTTTATAATGTCGTCCATCTGCGATATGTTTCCAGATGCCTCTTTAACACCTATAATTTTGCCTGGAAACTCACGGGCCAAGCGTAACGTTGTTTCAGCCAACATATTGACACCTGTACGCCCTGGCACGTTATATAAAATTACCGGCAATTCCGACGCACGTGCAATAGCACTGTAATGCTGGTATATACCCTCCTGCGACGGTTTATTGTAGTATGGCACAACAGAAAGTACCGCACTGAACTTATCGGACGGGGTTTGCTGTATCTCCTTAACAACGGCCATGGTATTGTTACCGCCGATACCTATCACCAACGGAACACGCCCTCCCACTCTGTCTGCAATAAAAGTACGGAGTTCTGATTTTTCTTCCGGACTAAGCGTGGCGGTTTCTGCCGTTGTACCAAGCACCACAAGATAGTCAACACCGTTTTTTATCTGGTATTCAAGCAATCGGGACAAGGCATCGAAATCAATTGATTTGTCTGCCTTAAATGGTGTGATCAGAGCCACACCCATGCCTTTTAAATTAATTCGAGCCATACAGGGTCGCGGATATTCTTTTATTTAGTAAAGTTAAGTTATTGAAATATACGCATATTACACACACCGATAAATTTCAACAACTTATCCGGCACAAAGTTAGTCATATTACTTTATATGTGCAAAACGCAACTTGCTATTTAATTATTTTCATTTTAAGCATTTTTCGCAGATGCCACAGGCCGTAGGCACACACTGCGGCAAAAACCAGCCAGCACACAATTATTCCGGCCTGCCCCTTTATCAAGAAAACCGATATCAGCGACATAGTAACAAACCCACACAGAACTGGCAGTTTACGCATACATCCTGTACCGTAGCTGAAACCATATACAAACCTGTTGATACAATAATAAACCAACATGTCGGCTCCATAAATTATTATAGAAGCAATTCCAAGGCCATCCTTTCCCCATAGCCAATACGCCCCACAGGTAGCTGCAACAAACACTATATTGCACAATATCCCTTCCAGACATAAATACAGCATCTTGTTGCCTTTTGCCAAAATAACATAACCCAACGGATATGACAGCGATCGCAAAAAAACTCCGGCAGCCATCCACTGCAGCAAAGAAATAGCCGGGGCAAAAGTTTCCGTCAGCAGTACATCTACCACAAACGGGGCGGCAATAACAACGGATACAGCTATAGGTGCCGCTACCAGAGCCACAAGCTCAGCCTGTCGGCGCACCGTAACCAGCCATTCAGCCCTGCGCCCTATACATGCCGTAAGCCTTGGAAAATAGTCCATGGCCATAGCAGTAAAAATCATTGTCACACACTGGTTCGAAATAGACATTGCCGCACTATAGTACCCCAGCTCGTCAATTGTGCCTATCGATTTTATTATAACATTAGTAAAATATATGCACATTTGGGTTATTGTCCCTGCCAACGTTATTATAACACCGAATCCCAACAACGACTTGGAAACATTCCATATCTCGCCCAACTTCGCATTACCGCCAGGTTGTATGCCTGCCAGACGCAATGCGCGGCCACAGTTATATCTGCATATGACAAACATCACCGCCGCCATTACAAGCATTGCCAGCACTATAGATGCCGTTCCCCACAAATAATACATCGGTACGGCAAGGCACAATCCCACAGCCGCCCCTGTAACAGACGAGCGCCCAAGTCGTTTGAGCTCGCGCATACCCTGCATAAGGGCTATTTCGTTTGCACCGGCCATCTGTAGCCACACCACCGCACCAAGAATGGCAAATCCAAAAGCCTGTTCGTCCGAACCAAACGTAAGCAGGCTCAAAAACCGCGATGCAGCCAAACAGCACAATGTAGCCAAAGCACCGGTAATGAAGGTGGCAAGACGCGATGCTGCCGCCACCATTGCAATATGCCCTGATTTCTTTTCTTCATCATATTTCAACGCTACTTCCCTAGCCGTAGCCAGAGGCACGCCCAATGAGGCCAGTTGCTGTATTGCCGATGCCGAAGAAGCAAAAAGCGAAGACACGCCCATTCCGGCCGGCCCCAGGAACATAGCTACAAATTTTCCACGCAAAAGCGACACCGCCATTTGAAAAGCCTGTACACCCCCGAAAATTTTCATTCCGCGGAAAATATTACTATAACTGTTCGATTCGTTACCTGCCAATACTAAAAATTTATTTATAAACACAAAGATAGCAAATAAAGATAAACCTATATTAAATGAAAATAAAATAGCACTCATGCAAACAGGCAACAACATTATTTTCACCCATTATCCGTATCTTTGACTACGTCCTAGATACTACCGCTCGGCAAAGCTAAAATAAATTTGGCTTTGCGCCCGACTTATCCGTATCTTTGACTACGTCTTAGATACTACCGCTCGGCAAAGCTCAAATAAATTTGGCTTTGCGCTCGACTTATCCGTATCTTTGTAAAT
>SSTG01000066.1 GCA_004801635.1 Muribaculum caecicola
GGTTCTATGAAAGCAGCGTCGTTGAGCGAAGAAGAAAAAAAAGCGGCTGTAAAAGACTTCAATTTCCCCAAAGGCATAGTAATAGCGTTACTGGCCGGCTTCATGAGCGGATGCTTCAATGTAGGTCTGGAATTCGGCAGCGGAATCAACTTCGGCGACCTTACTCCCGACATGTACAAAACACTTCCGGCAACATTCCTGGTTACTTTAGGCGGATTTGTTACAAACGCCGTCTACTGCTTCTACCAAAATGGAAAGAACCGCACATGGGGCGACTACGCAAAAGGTTCCGTTTGGGCAAACAATATGTTGTTCTGCCTTTTGGCCGGAGCCCTCTGGTACAGCCAGTTCTTCGGACTTGCCCTAGGTAAAGGCTTCCTCACAGAGTCGCCAACACTGATGACACTCTCGTTCTGCATACTTATGGCATTGAACGTGGTGTTCTCCAACGTATGGGGTATTATCCTCAAAGAATGGAAAGGATGTTCTTCTAAAACAATCACCGTACTGGTAATTGGTATTGCCGTACTCATTGTTTCCTGCTTCCTTCCACAATTAATCTGATAAAACAAGTGTCCGGCTACGGTAAAACAAAACGGACACTAAAACTATTTTTATTCCAATTATGTCACAATCAATTCTTGACAACCGTCCGGCCCTTGCAAAAGAGGTTAACGACGTAGCCGAAGTTGCCGGTTACCTCTGGCAGAAAGGCTGGGCCGAACGCAACGGTGGCAACATCACCGTAAATATCACCGACCAGGTAGACGACGCAATACGTGCCATGCCGGCAATAGCCGAACCGGTAGCAATAGGCCTCACACTGCCTAACCTTAAAGGATGCTACTTCTATTGCAAAGGTACAAACCGCCGCATGCGCGACCTTGCACGCTGGCCAATGGACAACGGTTCTATAATCCGCATTCTCGACGACTGCGCGCACTACGAAATCATTGCCGACAAAAATGTAAAGCCAACATCCGAACTGCCTTCCCACCTGGCCGTTCACAACTACCTTATCGGCAAAGGCTCGAACTATAAAGCTTCGGTTCACACACACCCTATCGAACTGGTAGCAATGAGCCACAACCCAAAATTCCTCGAAAAGGACGTACTGACGAACATTCTGTGGAGCATGATTCCCGAAACCAAGGCATTCTGTCCCCGCGGTCTCGGAATCGTACCATACATGATGCCGTCTACCAACGAACTAGCCGAAGCCACCATTAAAACCATCGACGACAACTACGACGTAGTAATGTGGGAAAAACATGGTGTGTTCTCTGTTGGCGAAAACGTACTTGAAGCATTCGACATGATCGACGTGCTTGTTAAGAGCGCCATCATATACATGGATGCCAAATGCATGGGATTCGAACCCGACGGAATGTCTCAAGAACAGATGCAAGCCATCTCCAAGACATTCAACCTGCCCAAATAACAAATATTTCAGCCCTCCTCCGGAAAAATCCGGAGGCAGGGTATTTTTTTAGCCGCCTTACTCCCAGAACATGATAAACAGTGTAATTTACAGGATTTTAGCTATTATATTGCTCCTTTCGCAAAGTATAATGTCACATGCTGGCAACAACAAAGAAGGAGCAGACTCCGTTATTGACATCTACGCAGACACATGGGTAGCAACAGACGGCCTAGGCCGCGTAATGCCTACGGCTGCCCAAAATCCGTTAAGAACCGACAAAAAACGAACAGCCGGTATTTTCTATATAACCTGGCATACACAAAACCACCACAAGGGTATGAAATCGCCGTATGGCGGTGATGTGACACGCACCCTCAAACAAGACCCACAAGCCCGATTCGAAGCACACAACCCGGCCTGGAAAGAATGGTCGCTGCACTGGGGAGAACCGGAAGACGGTTATTTTCTCAGCCAAGACGAATACATAATCAGAAAAGACATGTCCATGCTGGCCGATGCCGGCGTAGACCTGCTGTTTCTGGACGTTACAAACGGCGTACTATACTGGGACGAATGGGAGGCCCTGTTCCGCACAATGGACAAGATGATAAACGAAGGAAATATTGTGCCTAAAATGTGCTTTTGGTCGTTCAACGGCAACCCCGTGAATGTTGTCAACCAACTATACGAAAAAATATACAAACCGGGCAAATACAAAAATCTATGGTTCATTTGGGAAGGAAAACCGCTGCTCTGCTATAACGCCGACCCAACTGCCGATGCAAACGGCAGCGGCTACAAAACCGACGGATATAATCCTGAAATTTTCAACTTTTTCACCCTGCGCAACCTCTGGTGGGGATATTACAAATGGAGCGGCAAACGCTATGCCGGTGCCGACGACTCCTGGTGCTTCGGCTACGAACTTAACGACAACGATGTAGCCCGCCTTACACCTAAGCAACGGGCATCGCACCATAACGGCCGTCCCGAACAAATGGCAGTTACTCCAGCCCAGCACTCCATATCAATGACCGGCAAAAGCTGGCGCATACCTACCGGTGAGCCTGAATTAAACATTTACGATATGCCCGACAGCGCCTATGTGCCCTGGCTAGGCAAAAAAGTAGCCAACCCTGAAGGCTACGGAATATATTTTCAGGACAGATGGGACGAGGCACTGGCCGTAGACCCGGAACTTATATACCTTAACGACTGGAACGAATGGACTGCCGGAAAATTCATGAATCCGCTAATACAGCAAAACGGCGACACTGTAGAAATAGGCTTTCTGGGACGCAAAAACGAATTCTATTTTGTCGACCAGTATAACGCCGAATTCAACCGAACCATACAGCCAATGAAAGACGGCTATACCGACAACTACTACATGCAACTGGTTCAAAACATGCGCCGGTACAAAGGCGTGCGTCCGATACCCGTAGCCGGCATCCGCAAGAAAATAAGCATCAATGGTAAATTTAACGACTGGGACAACGTAAAAATTACCTTCCACGATACCCGTGGCGACGTTGCCCACCGCGACCACGACGGTTATGGCGGCCTGCACTACACAAATACGTCTGGCCGAAACGATATCGTTAAATCAAAAGTGTCATTAGACAAAAAGAATGCCTACTTCTATGTAGAAACAGCCGACAATCTAACACCCGATACCGATAAAAACTGGATGCTGCTGTTTATCGATGCCGATTCAAACAACAACACCGGATGGCACGGATACGATTTCATGGTAAACAAACAATATTCCGCATCACCCGGTAAAACAGCCCTTATGCATTACTCAAAGGGGCAATGGGTGAAAATATGCGACATCCCATATGCCGTTAACGGAAACAAAATGGAACTGTCAATACCTCTCAATGAAATAGGATGTAAAAAAGATCTCGGACAAATCGACTTCAAGTGGGCCGACAATCCTGCTGACTTAAACAACATAATAGACCTGTGTATAAACGGTGACACTGCGCCTAACCGCCGCTTTAACTACCGTTACAAATGGAATTTCTAGCCAACAGAAAAACAATCACAAATATTATACACAAAATACCATGCAACACTTCTCCGCCCGACTAACAATAGCATTGTCGCTACTGGCACCGGTGAATGCAGCATCCGCCGAAACGGTCGACATATATCCCGACACATGGGTAGCAATCGACGATCTTGAACGCGAAATGCCAACATACGAAACCGAGCCGTTAAAAACCGACAAAGACCGTATTGTTTCAATATTCTACGTCACCTGGCATCATGACGACTATTTTAACAAAGAATGTCCCAGCGACGTGACAAAGATATTGCAGCAAGACCCTACCGCGCGCTTCAACCCCTGGCATCCGCTATGGATTGAAAGAACCTGCCACTGGGGCGAGCCCGAAAACGGCTACTTCCTAAGCCGCGACAAATACGTAATCCGCAAGGACATTTCCATGCTTACAGATGCAGGCGTAGACCTGCTGATTCTTGACTGTACAAACGGTGTGGCCTATTTTGACGAATGGGACACCTTGTTCGAAGTCATGAATGAAATGAAAGCAGAAGGCAACAAGGTGCCAAAAGTGTGTTTTTGGGTATACAATGAAAAACCGGCCCGGGCCGCAAACTGGATTTTCGACCGGTACTACCGGCCGGGACGCCATAAAGACTACTGGTTCTACTGGGATGGCAAACCTTTGTTCCTTTACAACAGCCAGCCTCCTGAAAATGAAACGCCCGAAAAGCCAGATGCCATATACGGCGAAGACTTTTTGAATTTCTTCACACTGCGCAACATGTGGTGGGGAAGCACTTACGATTTTGTCCGTGAGGAATATCCTATGGGGAAAGACGGATACTGGTATTTCGGTTACGACATGCACGACCCCGGTTTCCGGAACCTGGGTATAAAAAAACGCATCGGCACCAAAAACGGACGCAACGAAATGATGTCCGTCACACCGGCACAGCATTCCAGCACAATGGTAGGCAAAACATACACCATCAAAGCCGGCGAACCTACTTTGAACCAATACGACCTGCCGTCAAAAAAAATCATAGGAGGAAAAGTCCGCAACAATCCTGAAAAATACGGGCTCTATTTTCAAGAGCGGTGGGACGAGGCTCTGTCTATCGACCCCGACCTGATATACCTAAACGACTGGAACGAGTGGACAGCCGGAATGTTCTGCGAGCATACCGATAACTTCATGGGCCGCCCCAACGACATGTATTTCGTTGACCAATATAATGCCGAATTCAACCGCACCATACAGCCAATGAAAGACGGCTACACCGACAACTACTACATGCAGATGGTGCAAAACATACGCCGCTACAAAGGCGTACGACAGGCCCCCAAAGCAATATGCCGTTACAAAATGACAAACCCTGCCAACTGGGATTCATGGGAAAACGTGTCGGAGGAATTCCTCGACACGCGCGGCGATGTAGCACACCGCAATTACAACGGTTACGGCCGCACGCACTACACAAACACTTCCGGGCGAAACGACATTGTGTCGTCGAAAGTGGCTATAGACGGCGACAACATCCACTTCTACGTATCCACCGACCAGGACATAACGCCTTACACCGACCCGAACTGGATGATGCTGCTTATAAACTCCGACCGCGACTACACCACCGGGTGGTACGGGTTCGACTTCATTATAAACAAGTCTGTAACATCTGCCGGACAAACCACGGTACAGGCCTACAATGCAGAATCCAAAACATGGCAAACCGTGGCACAGGTACCCTATACCGTAGAGGGAAAAAATATGGTAATAACAATTCCAATGTCGCAGATAGGCCTAGAACCCGGAAACGAAGGCGGATTCTATTTCAAATGGACCGACAACCCTGAATCGCTCGACACCCCCATTTCACTGTGTACCAACGGCGATACCGCACCCAACCGGCGCTTTTGCTACAACTATTCATGGAACTTCTCCCAATCAGGCATAGAAGACACCTCTTGTGCGGCACAAACACTGAAAGCCACAGCCATCACCCCTGAAACCATATATGTCGACACCAACCATCCTTTCGCCGTCTACAACCTTACAGGAATAAAAGTGGCAGAAGGAGACTTGTCAACCACAGTAAACCTGCCTCACCCCGGACTGTATATAGTGAAATCAGGACCCACTTCAATTAAAATCTCAACCCGATAATAAAAACATTTATATAACACAGTAAAATATGAAAGCCTTAAACCTGCTCTTAAGCACATTGCTGCTTGGCTCGTCTGCCATAAGCCTACAGGCTCAGTCGCACACCGAAAGCGACAACTGGGCAATTACCGACCAGCTTGGCCGCAAAGCGCGCGAGCACGCCGATGCTCCGCAAAAACGTGACAAAATCGTAGCCATGTTCTATTGGACATGGCACAATCTGCGCCACAATCCAAATGTCGACATTAAAAACATTCCGGAAGTTCTTGCACAACATCCCGACGCGATAAACGACTACAACCATGCGGCATGGGGCGGCTCGCGAAAACCCGACGTGTTTTTCTGGGGACAACCCCTGTTCGGCTACTATCAGACAACCGACACCTGGGTACTCCGAAAACATGCCGAGATGCTTGCCGATGCCGGCGTAGACGTTGTTTTCTTTGACTGTACAAACGGCACATTCCTCTGGGGAGAGTCGTTCGATGCCCTTTGTCAAACATGGATACAGGCAAAAAAAGACGGCGTAAATGTTCCCAAAGTGGCATTTATGCTTCCGTTTGCCCCAAACAGCAGCTCGCTATCCTCACTGCGCAACCTGTATAACCACGTTTATAGCGCCAACAAATACCGCGACCTTTGGTTCTTCCTTGACAACAAGCCAATGATTATGGCATGGCCCGACAATCTTGGCACAACGGGAACAGACAAGGCTATTCGCGATTTCTTTACATTCCGTCGAAACTGCGGCGACTATGTTAACGGGGCCGGAAACGCACAACAGGCCTGGGGATGGCTCGAAGTAATGCCCACACATCCTTTCAACGTAACCGTAGAAGGAGGCGTTGAACAGGCATGCGTCGGTGTTGCCCAAAACGCCCGTTACGCCAGCGGCGGCCACTGCTGCGCATTCAACCTTCCGCGCACATACGGACGCAGCTACACGTCGAAAGGTTGGGACAAACGCGAAAATGCCTACCTGTACGGCGCAAACGTACAAGAACAATGGGACCGTGCCATCGACAAACACAATCCCAAAGTAGTATTTATAACCGGATGGAACGAATGGCACTCCGGAATGTGGCGTAAAGAACACGGATGGAGCGACCCCCTGTCGTTTGTCGACCAATACGACTGGGACCACTCACGTGACATTGAACCGGTTCTTGACTGGGGCGACAACGGCGACGTTTATTACGTTCAACTTGTTGACAATGTCCGACGCTTCAAAGGAATGGACCAGCCACAAACTGTTGCCGCATCAAAAACAATCAAGATAGGGCAACCGGGACAATGGGACAAGGTGCTGCCGAAATACAAGGCATATAAAGGCAACGTAATGCATCGCGACCACGACGGTTACGGAGCCATGCACTATACCGACAAAAGCGGCCGAAACGACATTGTTGGCGCACAAGTGGCCCACGACGAAACCCATATATACTTCCGCGTAGAAACAGCATCAAAACTGACACCTCACACCGACCCGGCCTGGATGCAGTTGTTTATCGACACCGACCGCAACAAGTCAACCGGATGGCACGGCTACGATTATGTTATCAACCGCAAATCGCCTTCATCAACCGAAGTCGTTATTGAACGCAACGTAAACGGCAACTGGACATGGGTCACTGCCGCCAACGCCGCCTACAAGGTTACTGACAACGTGCTTGAAATTGCCATTGAGAAATCCAAACTCAATCTGGGGCGTCTGGTAGACATTGAATTCAAATGGAACGACAACATGCAGAAACCAGGTAACATTATGGACTTCTACATAAGCGGCGACACTGCTCCCGGCGGACGCTTCAACTACGTGTTCACATCTGAATACGACCCACAGCAATCAGGCATAGACAACGTTTCCGACAATGCCTCCGACCTGTCTGTACGCTCCATATCGGGAACATTACAGATAGAATCGTCAAAACCGTTCCGTGTGTACAACACGTCGGGCGTTGAAATATGCAGCCGCGAAAGTTCCGACTCCGTTCCCGTATCCACCCCTGGCATATACATTGTATCGTCGGGCAACAAAACAATAAAAGTTGCTGTCAACTAACCTACCCCCAACCTCTAAAATAGTATGAAAAATATAGCCCGAATTATCTCTGTTTCTTCAGCTGCCGTGTTGGGCATGGCCTCGCTTCTTAGCCAAAACACGGCTACGCCCAGCGACGCCTGGGCACTTACCGACGGACTGGGTCGCAAAGCACGCGACTACAGCGTAGCCGGCCCCAAAAAGGATAAATTTGTAGGCATGTTCTACTGGACATGGCACCAGATGGACGAACGTGACGACATTGACGTTATAAACATATCAAAAGTCATCAGCGAACATCCCGAAGCAATGAAAAACTACAATCATCCTGCCTGGGGTGGCGACAAACGTCCCGACACATACTTCTGGGGACAGTCAATATTTGGCTATTACCGCACCACCGACCCATGGGTGCTCAGAAAACATGCCGAACTTCTGGCTGATGCCGGAATCGATGTTGTTTTCTTCGACTGCACAAACGGCTCGTACACGTGGAGCGAATCATACAACAAATTAATGGAGGTATGGGATCAGGCTCAAAAAGACGGTGTGAATGTGCCCAAAGTTGCTTTCCTGCTTCCGTTTGCGGCATCGTCCGACACCAATGCCTCGCTGCGCAAACTCTACGCCAATGTTTATGGAGCCGGACGTTACCGGAACCTGTGGTTCTACTGGGACGGCAAGCCGCTCATTATGGCCTGGCCTGACAAGCTCGACACCGCAGGAACCGATCAGGAAATTCGCGACTTCTTCACATTCCGCCCGTGCAAAGCCGACTACCGGTCTGTTATCCAAAACACATGGGCCTGGCTGGAGACTATGCCCATACACGGTTTTTGGTACAACAAAGACGGCCCGGAACAGGCTCCGGTAAGTGTTGCCCAAAATGCCCGCAAAGCCTCCAACGGCCTTGCCTGCGCATTCTCTCTTCCCAGCACGTTCGGCCGCAGCTACACGTCGAAAGGATGGGACAAACGCGAAAATTCATACCTTTACGGAGCCAACTTCCAGGAACAATGGGACCGTGCCATCGACGTTATCAAACCCAGACTCATATTCGTAACCGGCTGGAACGAATATGTGTCGGGAATGTACACCGCTGCCGACGGCTGGAACGACCCATTGTCGTTTGCCGACCAGTTTGACTGGGAACACTCGCGCGATGCCGAACCAAATGCCGAATGGGGCGACAACGGCGACGTATACTATTCCCAGCTTGTCGACAACGTGCGCCGCTTCAAAGGCATGGACGAGCCTGCCGAACCATCGGAAGCCATTACCATAGAGATTGGACAACCAGGGCAGTGGGACAACGTTACGGCACGCTACAAAGCATATCGCGGCAACACCTTCCACCGTAACCACCGCGGACGCTACAGCAGCTACTACGTAAACTCCACCGGCCGAAACGACATTGTTGGCGCACAAGTGGCCCACGACAAAGACAACGTGTACTTCCGCGTGGAAACTGCCGAAGCACTTACCCCTAGTTCCGACAAAAACTGGATGCAGCTTTTCATCGACACCGACCGCGACAAAACCACCGGCTGGCATGGCTATGACTATGTTATCAACCGGACATCGCCGTCGTCGGCCGAAGTTGTTGTTGAAAAATGTGTCAACAACTCATGGCAGTGGGAAAATGCCGGAACAGGAAAATATGCAGTTGCCGGCAATGTACTGGAAATAGCGGTGAAACGCCGCACGCTTTCCCTTGACAACGGAATAGATTTCGAATTCAAGTGGAACGACAACATGCAGGACGAAGGCAACATCATGGACTTCTACGTTAACGGCGACACTGCCCCCGGCGGACGCTTCAACTATGTTTATACTGCTGCCGGCGAATCGCAATCAGGAATTGACGCGCCGTACTCTGACACTGCCCTTTCAGTACGGACAGTTGGCTCAAACCTTGAAATTGAATCAGAAAAGCCGTTCCGTGTAATAACGCCTGCGGGTACACCGGTAGCCTCCTGCCGGCACTCGGCCACAGTAACGGTTCCGGCACCGGGACTGTACATAGTCACATCGGCCCACCGGTCAGTCAAGGTATCAGTAAAATAATTCATTTACCGCATACATACTTTCCTAATCAACAGGGATTCTGATTATTTTTCACACTCAAATTACCCTTTTAATAATTCCAATAGGATTAATTATATTTAATGTAGTTAAGTTAGAATAGAATCCGTAGCACAGGCTGCCTGTCGATAGGTGGCCTGTGTTTTAAACAGGCAAAGAATGTATCACCCTTAACAATATCATCATGAACACCGCAAAACAGCTACTTCTGGCCGCAGCATTTGCAGTAACCGGCCTTGGCGTAACGGCCAACACCGACATTGTTCCCGACTCATGGGTAGCAGTCGACAATCTGGGGCGAACCACGCCGTCGCATACCGATGCGCCTCTAAAAACCGACAAGAAGCGCACCGTAGGCATATTCTATGTAACCTGGCATGCCGACTCATACTACACATTCCCGGCACCCTACACAGGTGATGTAACAAAAATACTCGAGGCAGCCCCGGCAGCACGCATGAACGCCGTACACAGCCGGTGGAAATATCCAATGTACCACTGGGGCGAACCGGAAATGGGATATTTCCTTAGCCGCGACCCATGGGTGATACGCAAAGACATATCCATGCTTGCCGATGCCGGTGTCGACGTTCTTATTCTTGACTGTACAAACGGCGTGATGTACGATTCCGAATGGGAAACCCTGTTCAGCGTAATGGCCGAAATGCAGAACGAAGGCAACACCGTACCTAAAATATGTTTCTGGGTATACAACGGCGACCCCGTAGCCTGCGCAGAATCAATATATAAAAAATATTACAGGCAAAACCGCTATCCGCAACTATGGTTCTACTGGGACGGCAAACCGCTGTTCCTATACAATGCCGACCCTAGCGTCGACACATCGTCCACCGGCACCTACTCAGCTCAGTTCCGTTCATTCTTCACCCTGCGCAACATGTGGTGGGGCTACTACATGTCGAAAGGGAAACGCTATGTAGGCACAGAAGACAACTGGAGCTTTGGCTTCGACATGCACGACACCAACGTAAGCCGTCTGGCACCGGAAAAACGTGCGGCAACCCATAAAGGCCGGCTCGAGGAAATGTGCGTTACGCCTGCACAGCACTCGTCGTCGCTAATAGGCAAATCATGGACTGTCGACAAACAGGAACCAAGGCTTAACAACCGCGACCTGCCTGTTTCGGCCTATGTTCCCTGGCTCGGGAAAGAAGTTGAAACCCCAGAGGCCTACGGCATATACTTCCAGCAACGATGGGACGAGGCCCTAAGCGCCGACCCCGACTTTATATACGTAAACGACTGGAATGAATGGACCGCCGCCAAATTCGACACCCCTGCAACATTCATGCGCCGAAACAACCCGTTCAGCTTTGTCGACCAGTACAACGCGGAATTCAACCGCACCATACAGCCTGCCCTCGGAAGTTATGCCGACAACTATTACATGCAGATGGTACAGAACATACGCCGGTACAAAGGCGCAAGGCCGGCTCCACACACAATTGAACAGCATACAATAACCATAAACGGCAATTTTGACGACTGGGATGCCGTAACGCAAACCTACTACGATACACGCGGCGACATAACCCACCGCACCTACAACGGCTACGGAGGGCTGCATTACACCAACACCACCGGACGTAACGACATTGTGCTGTCAAAAGCCGCCATCGACAAAAAAAACATAAGTTTCTACGCCCAAACCGCCACTACGCTGTCGTCACACTCCGGCAATAACTGGATGCTGCTGTTCATCGATGCCGACAATAACCAGCAAACCGGATGGCATGGCTATGAATACATGGTAAACCGCGTTGTAAACTCCATTTTCCAAACCACGCTGTCGCGCTGGAATTCTATCTCCGGCACATGGGAGCATCTTGCAAACATACCAATGCGCTATATGGCAAACAAGCTAGAGCTACAGATTCCCCTGGAAATGCTCGAAATTGACCCAAAACATGGTGCCGTCAACTTCAAATGGGCCGATAACCCGTCAAAACTAAACCACATTCTCGACCTGTGCCTCGACGGCGATGCAGCGCCAAACCGCCGCTTCGCATACAACTTCTCCTGGGACATGAGGCAAATAGGCATAGACGAAACCTATAACGAAGCCTCCGTAGCCGCATATCCCACCGGGCAGGGACACGACATAATACTGCAAACAGCCTATCCCTACACCATATACAACATGCACGGCCACAACGTAACCACCGGCCATGGCACAGGCACACAAACCGTATCCCTGCCCTCCGCCGGCCTCTACCTTATCCGCACTGCCGGCCACACCATAAAACTGGCCGTACCATAATATTACGGCATGTACACAAGCTTGAATACTTATGCATGGATAACGTTAAACAGAGCCTCTTGACTCGCACAACTTGCGTATATTGGATATTCTCGCTATATTTGTCTCACATAAACAGAGAGGGGTGGTCAGTCGCTTGCCGACGCACGGGCGGCAAGAGGA
>SSTG01000067.1 GCA_004801635.1 Muribaculum caecicola
GTATACATAAACGACTCCAAGGCCACAAACGTAAATTCCTGCTGGTACGCGCTCGAAAGCATGCCCGACACAAAAAGCACCGTGCTCATACTGGGCGGCAAGGACAAAGGCAACGACTACACCGAAATAGAAGACCTTGTAAGCCGCAAGGTAAAAGCAATCGTGTGCATGGGCAAGGACAACACCAAGCTTCTCGACTTCTTTACCGGCAAGGTACCGGTAATATTCGACACACATTCCATGCAGGAAGCCGTTGACAAATGCGTGGAAACAGCCCGGAAAGGCGATACCGTGCTATTGTCGCCATGCTGTGCCAGCTTCGACCTTTTCAACAGTTACGAAGACCGCGGCCGTAGGTTCAAGGACACCGTAAACGCCATTACATCCAACTGACAGAACAACAAAAAACACTGCTCTCTCATGCCGTCAAATTCCAAAATATTCTCCGACACACTGTCGGCTCCCGCAACTGCGCCGGGCATAAGCACGGAAGCAGCCGAACCGGCTGCAAAACCGTCGGCAGCAACAGAAAAAGCAAAGCCGGAAGAAGCCGCTGACATGCCGGCCCACGGCGACAAATCAATCTGGGGCATCTTCATAATGCTCTGCCTGATATCGGTTATCGAACTCTACAGCGCATCCTCGCGCGAGGTTGCCGCCGCAGGTGTCTACGGCCCCATAATGCGCCACGTATTCTTTCTAACGCTGGCCTTCGGCATAATATGGGGCCTCGAAAAGGTGCACTACAAATGGTTTTTCGCCGGAGCTTATGCTTTTGCCGGTATTTCTCTGATAATGATGATATATACCTCGGTGGCCGGCGACGTTATAAATGGCGCGCGCCGTAGCTTCCACCTCGGGCCCATGTCGATACAGCCTTCGGAATTTATAAAAATTTCAGCAGTATTTGTCATAGCCAAAGTAATGGCATGCTCGCAAAAGGCCAAAGAGGTAGGCGTGCACAACAAAGCAATAATAACCGGGGCCGCCGTAGTAGTTGTGTTCGGGGCGCTGCTATACCCGCAGGGGCTTACAAATACCGGGCTTCTGCTAGCCATATGGATGGCAATGATGACAATTGGCGGAACCGAATACAAGAAATTGTTCCTTATAGTGGCAATCATAGGCACACTAGGCTACGGAGCACACAAATTCCAGAAATGGCAGTTAGAAAAAAGCCGCATGGAAGCCGCACTGGCTATTGCCGACAACCCTGGTACAGAAGGAATAGACCTCAACCGCTCCGGACTGCGCGAAGGACGTCTTGCTCGTTACAACCCGTTCGCTGCAAAATATAAAGATTCAATAACCGCCGACAACCGTCAGGAAATGTATTCGTACATGGCCCAGGCAAACGGCGGAATAATAGGCGTGTTTCCTGGCAACTCGCGCGAAACAGCGCGCCTGCCACTGGCATTTTCCGACTATATATTCGCCATCGTGCTTGAAGATATAGGCTTTGTTGGCGGTATGTTCCTACTCATACTATACTTATGGCTGCTGGCCCGTGCCGGCGTAATTGCCCGGAAATGCCACAGGGCCTTCCCGGCGCTGCTTGTTATGGGAATGGCCGTGATGATAGTACTGCAGGCACTGTTCCATATGGCCATAACCACAGGCGCGTTCCCCGTGTCGGGACAGCCGTTGCCGCTTATCTCGAAAGGCGGAACGTCGATACTGATTACAGCCATCGCCCTGGGAGCGATGCTGTCGGTAAGCCGCAGCGCGGTACAGAACGGCACCCGTCAGGAAGTAAAGGAAGAACTAAACCAGCTGCCCGAGGAACTACACGCAAGCAACCCGACACAGCTATAACATCACACCATACATGTCAACTGAAAAATCAATGAAAATACTGATAAGCGGAGGCGGAACCGGCGGACACATATTTCCGGCACTTGCCATTGCCGGAGCGTTGCGCCGCCGCCATCCCGATTGCGAAATACTATTTGTGGGAGCCAGCAACCGTATGGAAATGGAACGTGTGCCGGCTGCCGGATATAAAATTGTAGGACTTCCTGTAAGCGGTTTCAACCGCAAAAACATTCTGGCAAATTTCAAGGTGATATACCATTTGGCAAAAAGCATGCTCATAGCCAGAAAAGTATTGAAAACTTTCAAGCCCGACATAGCAATAGGCGTGGGAGGATACGCCTCCGGCCCTATGCTCAAGCAGGCACAAAAACACGGCATACCCACCCTTATCCAGGAACAGAACTCATATGCCGGAGTCACAAACAAGCTGCTTGCAAAAAAAGCCAGCGCAATATGCACGGCATACCCCGGAATGGACAAGTTTTTTCCCGGTGAAAAAATAACCCTCACAGGCAACCCCGTACGCGAAGCCATAACGGCAAACGCGGTATCGCCACAGGAAGCACGCCGGCAGCTCGGACTCCCTGAAGACAAACCCGTACTGCTCGTAGTCGGAGGGTCGCTAGGCGCACGCACAATAAACCAAAGCGTGGAAGCGTCATTGGAAAAATGGAAACAGGAAGGCATATTCACCCTGTGGCAGACAGGTAAGTTCTATGCCGAAAAATGCAGCGAAATAGCCGGTAAATACAGCGACAGCGTTATTGCAACGCCGTTTATTGACCGTATGGACCTGGCATACCGCGCTGCCGACCTCGTTGTTTCAAGAGCAGGAGCCGGAACAATTTCCGAACTTCAACTGTTAAGCAAACCGGCAGTGCTCGTTCCGTCGCCAAACGTAGCCGAGGACCACCAGCGACGCAATGCCGAAGCCCTGGCCACACGAGGAGCCGCAGTAATGGTACTTGACGCAGATGCCCCCTCAAAGCTGCAAGACACCGTTGTATCGCTTATCACCGACCCCGGCCGCCTCTGCAAAACAGGTGAAGCCGCCGGAAAGATGGCACTGCCAAAGGCCGATGAAAAAATAGTTGACATTATCGACAACATACTTGCCAAGAAATAATCAATTACAATGCAACCCCAAAAAATATATTTTGCCGGAGCCGGAGGCATAGGCATGGCCGCACTGGAACGATACTTTTTAAGCAAAGGCTACCGTGTAGCCGGATATGACCGCACTGAAACAGAACTTACACGACAGCTTGCCAAAGAAGGTGTCGAGATAACATACAACGACACTGTTGATGCCATACCGGCCGACTTCCGCGACTGTCCGCAACAGGTACAGGTTGTCTACACGCCGGCATTGCCATCCGACCATCCGCAACTTTCATACTTCCGCAGCCAAGGCTACCCCGTGCTGAAACGCTCGCAAGTGTTAGGACTAATCACAAAAGGCAGCAAATCGCTTTGCTTTGCCGGCACACACGGCAAGACAACAACGTCATCAATGGCTGCACACCTGCTGAACACGTCGCCCGTGGGGTGCAACGCATTTCTTGGAGGCATACTGCGTAACTACAATTCCAACCTGCTACTGTCGGCAACATCGCCATATTCGGTTGTTGAAGCCGACGAGTACGACCGCTCGTTCCACCAGCTTGCCCCATACATAGCAGTAATCAATGCAACCGACCCTGACCACCTTGACATCTACGGTACAGAAGAGGCATATCTGGAAAGCTTCGCGCACTTCACCGAACTTATCCGTCCGGACGGATTCCTGTTGCTGCACACCGGGTTAAAGCTTAAGCCACGGCCGGGCAAAGGGGTACGCACTTATACATTCGGACGCAACGACGGCGACTTTCATGCCAAAAACATACGGTACTCCCAAGGCAGTATCCTGTTCGACCTGGTAACGCCATGGAACACCATAACCGACCTTTCGCCCGGTATTCCTGTAGACATAAACATTGACAACGCAATTGCTGCCATTGCCGCCGTACTGCTTACAGGAGAGCAGATAACCGACCAGACAATACGCCAGGCCATGTCCACATTCAAAGGGCCTAAAAGAAGATTCGAATTCTGGCTGAAACGAACCGGACAAAACGGTAAACCGCAAGTAATTGTAGACGACTACGCGCATCATCCCGACGAGATACGCGCGTCAATACGCTCCATACGCGCACTATATCCCGAATCGAAGCTAACCGTCATATTTCAGCCGCACCTTTTCAGCCGCACCAGGGATTTCGCAACAGAATTTGCACAATCCCTATCGGAAGCCGACTCGGTTATACTCCTGCCGATATACCCGGCACGCGAGGAACCCATACCCGGCATAAGCTCGGAAACAATCTTAAACCAGATAGACAACGCCAACAAAATGTTGGCAGCCAAACAGAATTTGATCAAAACAATAAAAAATAGTAACTTTGAAGTACTCTTGACATTGGGTGCCGGCGACATTTGCGACATGCTTCCGGAAATCCTGTCAGAAGTAAACAGCCTGTAAAATTCCGCACCTGCCACAAACAAATATCAGCATGCTCAAGACCATATTGAAAATACTTCTTGCAATAGCGCTTACCGGATATGCCGTTACAGCACTGCTATGGTCACGCGCCAATGCCGATGCACGGCCATGCCAGTCAATATTTGTAACCGTGGCCAACACCGACTCACCGCGATTTGTAACAGCACGCGAAGTGGCCCGCGACCTCGGCAACCTCTATACACAGTCGCCCGGAAAGCCGATTGGCATGATAAACACGCACGCCATTGTACAGCGGCTTGACTCTATTGACAAAATAGAAAACGCCACAGCCACATTCCTCACCGACGGAAGCATAGAGGTAAACGTTACTCCGATGCTCCCTGTTGCACGCATATTTCCAAACAATGAAAAGTCGTTCTACATAAACAAGCAAGGAAAACGAATACTGGCAACTGCGCGCTATCACGTAAACGTTCCAGTGGTTTCTACAAACGACCCGGCATTTGCCCACCAGCAAATATTGCCGCTGATAAACTTCCTTCATGACAACCCGAAATGGGACTCGCTAATAACGCACATAAAGATATTATCGCCCAACAACATAATACTGGTGCCGATGATACACGGACATGTGCTCAACATAGGTTCCATAAACGATCTTCAATCCAAATTCGACCGTATAGAAACTGCCTACAGACAAATCATGCCCATAAAAGGATGGGAATTTTACGACACGTTGTCTGTTAAGTGGAAAGGGCAGATAGTGGCCACGCGACGTACAAAGAAACTGGCCCCTGTCGTTAACCCGGCCGACTACGAAGCCGAGCGCGAGGAACCAGACCTGGGAACCATGATGACCGGCGAAGCGCTCACTAAAGCAACAAAACCAACCGCTAAAAAACAACAATAAAACATGGAACCAACATACATAGCAGCTCTTGAAATAGGCAGTTCGCATATACGTGCCGCCGTCGGGTCGCTCGATACCGAAGGAACGCTTACATTACTGGCCATGGAGGACGAATACGTGGCTGACGCAATCCGCTACGGATGGATACAAAATGTAGACGATGTCAGCAACCGTATAAACAGGCTGGTACGCAAACTGGAAAACTACAAAACAATTTCTCCTCGCAAAATAAAAGCAGTCTATGTCAGTGTGGGCGGACGGTCAATGGCCGCGCATACAACTGTTGTAGAACGCCATTTCGACGAAGAAACAGAAATTACAGGACGCATAATCGCACAACTTAAAGAAGAAGCAAGGCATCAGGGCCTTTCCGATTCGATAGTTGTTGACGTTATTCCCAAAAAGATACTAATTGACAACCGCGACACCCCAAAGCCCATAGGCACGTTCGGGTCGGACATATGTGCGGAATTTTCCGTAATATCATGCCGTCAACACGGACAGCGCAACCTGGACCGGGCTGTCAATGAACGGCAGGCACTGACTATAAAAGGCTCGTTTGTACGCCAGACCGCACTGGCCGACATGGTTCTCTCGCCAGATGAAAAGAGCCTCGGATGCATGCTGGTGGACTTCGGAGCGGAAACCGTAGGAGTGGCAATATATAAAAACGACACCCTGCAGTACATGGTAACCCTACCGATAGGCTCACGCTGCATAACACGCGATATAATGAGCCTAAACTACACAGAGGAAAGGGCCGAGGAAATAAAAAAAGTAATTGGCGACGCTATAAACGTAGACCCCGGATTCCGACGAAACGATTTCGACGGTGACGCGGTAGAAATAAACTCGTTTATACGTACACGCGCCGGCGAAATTGCCATTAACATAGTGGAACAGGCAAAATATGCCGCACTAAACTTTTCGGCCGACCTGCCTGGCGGAATCATACTTGCCGGTGCCGGTGCGAAGCTACGCGGCTTTACCGACCTGCTCCGACAGCAAAGCGGGGCCAAGGTGCGCATAGCCTCGGCACCGTCGTCCATACGCATATCCGACACCCGTATGCAAACCTACGACATGCTCGACGTTATCTCTATACTTAACGCCGCTGCCGCAAACCAGCCACAGGAATGCACCGAGGCACCTCAAACAACAATTGTAAGCCCGTACGGCGAAAACGGCACTAGTACGGATAACGACAATGAATATGCCGACGGACCAGGCCCCAACCCACGACACATAAAAACAAACAAAAAGCCAAACGAGGTAAAGAAAAAAGGCAACAGCATATTCAAAGGCATATCCGACTACTTTGCAACAATCTTCGACGAACCTGAAGACTCGCCAGAAGACGAAAACAAAATATAACGAAAACAACGCTTCAAAGATATATACATATGGCTCCGGAAGATATACCAAACGCACACGATGTAGGTTTTACAGCAGGCCAGCCCGAGGAAGTGATAATAAAGGTGCTGGGTGTTGGCGGCGGTGGAAACAACGCCGTATCGCACATGTACAAACAGAACATCCGAAACGTATCGTTTGCCGTGCTAAACACCGACCGAAAGGCCCTGAACCATTCGCCCGTACCAACTAAAATACAGATAGGCAACGGGCTTGGGGCAGGAAACGTGCCGGAAGTGGCACGCCTGGCTGCCGAAGATGCAAAAGACCAGATTGCCGACCTGTTTAACGACTCTACAAAGATGGTGTTCATAACAGCCGGTATGGGCGGCGGCACCGGCACGGGAGCAGCACCGGTAGTGGCACGTATAGCCCGTGAAAAGGGCCTGCTTACAATAGGCATAGTAACAATACCCTTTTTGTTCGAAGGCGAACGTAAAATACTAAAAGCCCTAAACGGTGCCGACGAAATGAGCAAGTATGTCGATGCCATGCTTGTAATAAACAACCAGCGGCTAAACGAAATATACCCCGACCTGAACCTGGTGAACGCCTTTGGAAAAGCCGACGACACACTTACCACTGCAGCCAGGTCAATATCAGAACTGATAAATTCGGAAGCACCACGCATCAACCTCGACTTCAACGATGTCGATTCCACCTTGCGCGACGGCGGAGCCGCAATCATATCAACAGGCTATGGCGAAGGCCCCGGACGCGTAACCAAAGCCATAAACGACGCCCTAAACTCCCCGTTGCTCAAAAACCGCGACATACTCACCTCAAAACGGCTTTTGTTTAACATATTCTTCAATCCGGAAGCCGAACAGGAACTCAAAACCGAGGAAACAGAAGAACTGACATCGTTTATTTCAAGCATAGACCGCGATGTAGACGTGATATGGGGTATGGCATACGACCGCGACCTTGGCGACACTGTTAAAATAACCATACTAGCCTCCGGATTTTCAATTTCGGTAGACGATGCCCATTCACACGACATAGGCTCAGGCGCACACAAACTGGTGTTCGCAAACAAAAATACAGAAATATCCGAACGTGAAAGTACCGACAAGCTCCGCGGCGAGTATGGCGACGAGGCCGTGAACCGCTTCAATGCCGAAAAAGCCAAAGCACGCTACATAGTGCTGAAACCGTCGCAAATGGACGACGACAAATTTATTGACGCTTTTGAAAAAAGCCCTACATACAACCGCGAGAAAAAAACTGCCGACGAAATAAAGGCTATCGGCCAGACAGGGCAGGCTGCTGTTTCTGAAACAACTGCCTGCCAGCAACAACGCCAACCAAATTCCGACACTACCATTAAATTTAAGTAATCCTTAAATGCCACAGCCCCAAACAAGCGCGAAACCTACCATATATCTAATACCCGTTCCTCTGTCAGACACAGGCCCGGAGCGAGTGCTCCCATCGTTTAACAAACAGATAATAACGTCTTTACAATATTTTATTGTTGAAAATCTCCGCTCGGCACGCCGGTTTCTTAAAAGCGTAGACAGAAATATTGATATTGACACGCTGACATTTACAGAGCTAAACGTACGCACATCGCCTGAGCAAGTGGAACAGTTGCTTAACCCGGCAGCCCAAGGACACGACATAGGCATAATATCGGAAGCCGGGTGTCCGGCCGTGGCCGATCCCGGAGCCGACGCAGTGCGCATTGCCCAGCGAAAAGGCTATGCCGTATATCCGCTGGTTGGACCATCGAGCATAATAATGGGACTGATGGGTTCAGGCTTCAACGGACAGAATTTTGCTTTCTGCGGATACCTCCCTATAGAACAAAATGCACGTACCGAAAAAATACGGCAACTGCAAACACAGGTGCTACGCCACAACCAGACACAGATATTTATTGAAACCCCTTACCGAAACAACCGGCTTATAGACGAACTGTGCCGGGTTCTACCGGGAAACATGCTGCTGTGCGTGGCATCCGACATTACCGGCAAAAAACAGGAAATTATAACAAAACCGCTATCGCAGTGGGCACGCGGCAATTATAACTACGACAAGACACCTTCGATATTCCTACTATACAAATAGCCGCCAATCAACAATTACAAATAAGCCAATGGCAAAAAAAATCAGCATAGACTCCTTTCGCCAACCATCACTTTTCGACGCTTTCGACCTGGTGCCACCGGCAAACCAGCCGCAAATGCCGGTACACCCCGACATTGAGCGTCTGGCCAGGCAGCATGCTACAGAAAAACAGCAAATGCCGTTCGGCCCGGTAGTAACACAGCCCGTACCAAATAAATTCGTATTTATGTCGCTAGGCAGCGGATCGTCGGGTAACTGCTCCTATATAGGCGATGCACGTTCTGGCTTCCTTGTCGATGCAGGGGTTGACGCAGCCAAGGTTACAGAAGCACTGCGCGCACGCAACATACCCATGAGCCATGTAAAAGGAATATGCATAACCCACGACCATTCCGACCATATGAGGTATGTGTACACACTGCTACGCCATAACAAGCACATGCGTCTGTACTGCACGCCGAGAGCCCTTACAGGCATGCTGCGCCGCCACAACGTGTCGCGCCGGCTCAAGGACTACCAGACAAACATATACAAAGAAATACCTTTCGAAATTGACAACTTCACAATAACCGCGTTCGAAGTACAGCACGACGGTACAGACAATGCCGGCTTCTATATACAGCACGATGACCGTGCCATGACAATAGCCACCGACCTGGGCTGCATATCGGCGCGTGCCGACCACTACATGCGCCAGACCGACTATATGGTGATAGAAAGCAACTACGACCTTAACATGCTGCGTTTCGGCCCGTATCCCGAATATCTTAAAGCTCGCATACGCGCCTGTAACGGACACATGGACAATGCCGAAACTGCACAATATCTTGCCGACATACATTCTCCACGGCTAAAATACATATTCCTGTGCCACCTTAGCCAGGATAACAACTCGCCGGAAGTGGCCTTATCCGAAGTAAGAAACGCCCTGCATAACAGAGGGCTTACAATAGGGTCGGCATCAGGAACGCCTGCCGACATGGAAGCCGACGTACAACTGGTAGCGCTGCCACGGTTCGACCCATCGCCATTATACACCTTCAGGCCCAAACAGTAAAAACACCTACAAACAAATCATTATATATCATGAGACACACTTCATACCCACTGGTTATTATCCTTTTACTGATTGTAACATCAGCGTTCCAAGTATCGGCAAAACCGGCCAACACACGGCAAATCACTGTAGAGCCGTTTAATGCAATCGATGTATCGTTCGACATATACATCGACTACACCATATCTGCCCAAAACTCAAAAGCCACACTGACAGCACCAGCCGCCACATTCGACTCTGTAACAATTAAAGTTGTAAACAAAGTGCTCACCGTGTCGCATAAATACAAACCCTATAAAACAGGAAAAAGAACCCTGCGCATAGCCCTGTATGCTCCTGAGGTGAAATCAATAACCGCAAGCAAATCGGGAAAAGTCAAAGTGCGAAACAATATAGACAACGCCTCTACACTTACATTAGAAACATCAACAAGCGGAGAAATAATTACAAAAGATATTGCATGTACAAAACTTATAGCAACAGCAACAACATCCGGCGAAATTGAAACCGGGAATATCGATGCCGGTACCGGCTCCATATTGCTGACAACATCGAAAAGCGGTGAAATAGAACTTAAAAACCTTAACTGCAACAACGCCGCACTAAACACGTCAACTTCAAGCGAAGTTGAAATAGACCAAATAACCTGCAAAAAACTTAGTGCAACCTCGCAAACAGCCTCAACTCTCAGCATAGAAGACATAAAAGCCGGAAATATTGCTGCAACCGCAAGCACATCGGCAGAAATCAAACTATCAGGCAAAACACAGAATGCCGCACTCCAGGCGTCATTATCCTCTACTATAAAAGGCAAAGACCTTGTAGCGGAAATAGCAACTTTAAACGCGTCGACAAGTGCAACAGCAACAGTAACAGCAACCAAACAGGTATCACTGAAACAAGCACGAAGCGGAAAGGCCGTATACTACGGCAACCCGTCAAAAATTATAAACAACACCAAATAAAGCATACCGCAGCCCAATAAGCCGTCCGCTTCCCGATCTAAAAGAATACTACCGTCATAAAATTTTCTGATACACTACGCAACCTTTTTCATGCCCTGTGCATCAAATAAAAAAAGCCGCAAGGCATCAACACACAATAAAACCGAATAAGCATATGAAGAAGTTCCTATTTGTATCCGTTCTGCTCGCCATGCTGCCATTTGCCTGTTTACATGCCGAGTCAAAACAAACCTCAAACAATGATGACATTATTACGCGCCAAGTAAGCTTTAACAAGCCTTTCAATGCCATAAAAGCTTCGCAGGGCGTAGAAATCCAATACACAGTAATTCCCGAAGGCCAGAAGGCTACTGCAACACTAAAGGTAAGGAAAAGCATTCTCGACAGCGTAGAGATAAAAATAGACGACAACCGTCTTTGCTTCGGATTCAAAAACAAATCCTATTCAAAAAACATAAACTCTTTCGGCGATATGTTTTCTATGCTGAAAGACATGTTTAAAAACAACAATTACAGAGGCCAGACAGCCGTGCTTTATGTTTCAGCTCCACCGGTAGAAAACCTTAAAGCATCATCGGGTGCAAATATAAATGTATTAAACGAATTAAACCGCTCCGGAAACATCGACCTGAAGACTTCATCGGCCGGTAGCATAAGCGTAAAAGCGTTAAAATGCGACATCTGTACAGCCAATACCTCGTCGGGCAGCGAAATAAAAATCAAATCAGCCACCATAAACAATTTAAGCATTGACACATCTTCCGGCTCAAAAACAAAGGCACTATGCATAACGGCCAAAAATATCAGCGCGTCCTCATCGTCAGGATCCGGCATAGATCTTGAAGGAAGTGCCGGAAACGCCAGCCTCGATGCATCGTCAGGCTCCTCAATAGACGGCAAAGACCTTGTAACACGCACAGCTACCGTTGAGGCCTCTAGCGGGGCCAGCGCCTCGGTATCATATACCGAGCATGCCGACACTAATTCGTCGTCGGGAGGAAGTGCACGTTCATACAATGTCAAATTAGAAAAAGATTGATAATAACAACGCGGTTACAGACAAAGAACCGGCAATCAGTAAGTACAATTAGCTGTATACTGATTGCCGGTTTGTTATAGCGTCACCGTGCGGAGCCTAATAGCGGAACGAGGAACCGCCAAGGAATTCGCGCAACAGCGAAGTTGATGGTATAAAACGTTCTGGAACGGTGCTGAAATAGCTCAACAGCCGCATCAGCCTGTGCGAAACGGCATACTCTGCAGCGTTGCGCGGAACACTTTGCAACACGTCCTCGGCAAGCGGACGCATAACGCCAAGTTCAAATATAAGCGACGAATTAAACATTTCATCGGCATTTTCCTGATAGGGAAA
>SSTG01000068.1 GCA_004801635.1 Muribaculum caecicola
TATAGCTCCCAGTAGCATGCACCCCAGAACGTTAACTGCCAGCGTACCATAAGGAACAGCACCGACAATACCGGCTGCCACATAGCGCGTAAGCATATACCTGGCCACTCCTCCCATAAAGCTCCCTGTCCCGATATAAATCAACATTTTCATTTCCCGGCATTTTTAAAAGTGGCACCCTCTATCCTTATATCGGCGCAATAAGGCACCGCACGCGTGCCCGACGGCCTGATACGCGTGTTCTCGCTGTAATAGGTATACTGCCTGTCCCACGCTATCAGATACAGCTGTCGTGTCTGCAACGGGGGAATATGGCACGAAACAGACACCCTGCGGCTGTGCAACATTGACGAATCGGCAACGGCAAAGTATGTTAGCGACAGCCTGATGCCGGTAAGTGTGTCCGTAGCAGAATTATTTGTAACAAAAAAAGTTTCACGCAGCGACCGCAACGGTTTGTCATAAGAAGCAACCTTCACACAGTCGGGAGCAGCACCTTCGGCAACATCAACGCCGGCAAAATCCGGAATATGATTTACCGGGGCCAGATTCCCGGGGCGTAGAGTGTTTACACGCTGCGCACCTATAAAGCCAAAAGCGAATGCCGCCATTAATATAACCACACCAAATGCTTTCATAAATAAATAGGATTAACAGGCTCAACCGGAACCGGATACACACGCAGGCATCCGTCAAGGTCGCGTGGAGCGTGCTGCTGGCTATAAATACGGAAACTCACCCTCGAAAGATAGGGAATAAGACGGAACAGGTTTGTATAAACCTTCAGTCCGCTGTTTTTTGTAAACGACAGGTGTGCGTTATCGGCCAATGTGAGTGTGAATCCGCGCGGAGAGCGCAAACGCGTGCCCCCGTTACCTGACGTATATATTTCTGCCGCATATACATTCTTTTTAGCCGTAGGGGCTATAATGCCCATAACCGTTCCTGGCCTTATTGTGCGCTGCGGCGATTTAATTATCACCATCCTGTAGCGTACCGCATATCCGCCCTCGCCTTTCGATTCATCCAGTTCAATTGCCACCACTGCCCCTGTGGACGGAAACTGCCAGATACCCTCTACTGCATGCAAAGGAGCCTGGCGCATGCGCTGCCGCACCTCGTCGGCCGACGCATAGCCTGTCACTATTTCAGAAACCGGCGGAAGCTTTTCCACAAGCCTCTTGCCATAGGCCGGCAGCACAGACAAAGCCGTCAGCAAAACTGCCAGTATTTTACAAACGACGGCCATTTATAATCAAGCCGTTTTAAACTGATACTGCAGCCCGAAGCTTAATATTTCCTTAAGCTGCCATTTTCCCCAATTGGAATTTGTGGGCGAAGGCTTGCTTGAATCATAGCGCAGATGCAGGTACAGCTGTGTCGACAAGTATCTGTTTATGCTAAGGTTTATAGTATTTTCCCAGTCGCCCATTATATATTCATAATTGGTAAACACGAAGAAACGTGAAACATAGCTGATGTTCCACATAATGTTCCAGTTAACCTTTACCTCGGCGTTACTACCTATCTCGCTCACAGAGTGACGGCCTTCCTTTATGCCAAACGAGGTTTCGTTAACACCCGGATTGGTACATATTTTAAGGTTATATGACAACGGCGATATAGAGGCATCAAGACGGAACTTTTTATTTGGATCGACATAATTATAAGTCATACCAATACCAAGGTTAAGTTCGCCAGGCGATAAAAACGCAGCTTTTTTGGTTGTAGAATTAGCCGGATAGTTATTGAAAAACTGCGTTTTAAACATACCGTTCATTGAATAATACCAATGTTCGAAAGCCTGCATACCCAATGTTCCGTTGAATTGGAAAAGGTCTTCCGATATCAGGTAATCGTGTTCCGTGTCCTGGGGAGCCGACGTAATACCCACTTTATAGGCAATATTCGACTCTACCAGATAGCCCGGATGCAAATTCTGGTTCAATTTCACATTCCATATCATGTTGCCCAAAAAGTTCACCGTATTGTTACCCCCTTGATACCAGTTAGGGCTTATGAAAGCCTGCGAAAACTGTAAAGACGAATTAAACGTATGAAGCCAGTTGCGTAATTTCACATCCAGGGGCCCGGCATTAGTGGTGGCAGCCGATTTATCAACAATCACCTGTGTATTTGCAAGTTGCACTTTCGACGGATCAACCTCGGGCCTGTATTTTGTTGGCGGTTTGGGCAACGTGTTCACGTTCAGCTTCACATAATCCATATTCCTCAGCATATATTCCTGCTTTATGCGTCGGTACTGGCGCATCTGGCGGCCTGTCGACGTAAGCCAGTCAAACGCCGATATATCGTTGTGCAAAAATGGTTCAGGATTGTCAATACGCATTGTGTCTATGTCAACAAGACCGTCGAAAACAACAGGCATAAAGGCTATGTCGGGCAACTGTCCTACAGGAAGAAAATTAAACGGCCTGACAACCGGTTCCTCCTTGGCTCTGTAATTTCCAGGCACGGAATCTGTCAGCAGGTTAAGCAAGATAATAGGGTCGTCTTCCGACACTTCCACATCATCATCCTCTATATAAACACCCACCTGTTCTTTTTCCACTTCTGTTATAACCGGCACCTGAGCCGATACAGACACAGAAAAAGACAACACTAAAAATAGCTTTAAAATATGTCGAACCATGGCAATTTAACTGTACTTATGGAATTTCCCACAAATTTACACAAAATAAAACGGCTTTTAAATATATAAACTAAAAAACATTTATCCTAAAACTAAAATGCAACAAGGTAAAAAACAATAGATTTATCAAACTTTATTATCTTTGCACGCATAAGCAGCAAAACAGCCATGTCTTTCAAACGCCTAATAAACATATTGCTAGTCATGTGCGCAGCATTCTCGGCAAACATGTCGCATGCACAAATTACAGGCAGCAACGACGACGTGCTCGATGCCGATTCCGTAAGGAAAGAATTTGACAAACAACCTTATTTCGGCCTATACAAAGACAATTATTTTATATTCGGCCCTTCCGTAGGCCCTAAAATAACCCGAAGCAACACCAACGTAAAATTTCAGATATCCATATCCCAGCGGCTCACCAACAGCGTGCTGCCATGGAACACCTATCTCTACCTTTTCTATACGCAGAAATGCTTTTGGAACGTGATGGAAAAGTCATTTCCAATGAGAGACCTAAACTTCAACCCTGGCATAGGCCTTACCAAACCATTGTTCGCTAAAGACCGCTACATAGGCAAAGTAAGCCTTATAATAGAACACGAAAGCAACGGACGCGACAGCACATTGTCACGCTCCTGGAACAGGGTGTCGCTGGCAGCAAGCATATACGTAGACCCCAGGATAATGGTTTACGGAAAAATATGGGCACCATGGGTTGACGGCGAAAACAACCCCGACCTGCTGGATTATTACGGCATATGGCAAAGCGGAGTAAGCTATATGTCGCACAGCAAACGGTTCCAGACATCAGTAATGGTTACAAAAAGGCGCGGATGGAATCTGAACTGCAACGTAGTGGTTGAACTAAGCTTCCGTCTTATAAAACGCGACAACCAGTATCTTTTCATACAATACTACAACGGATACGGCGAAAGCCTGCTGGACTACAACAAGTTCCGCTCACAGCTACGCGTGGGCTTCGTAATAAAGCCACGCTTCTTCAGCGACTACTAGCACGCCGCGCGCGCAGTATTGCATAATTCACCAATAATCACTATATTTGCCGCCCAAAATGCACATACAGCGTTTATAATAAATTCATAAGCAGTTATGGAAAAAAGCAAAATCTACACCTGCACCGGCGACTTGGGAGCAACCTCGCTCGTAGGCGGACAACGTGTTAAAAAAACCGACATCAGAATAGAGGCATACGGCTCTGTCGACGAACTCAACGCCAACATAGGCGTGCTAATGGCCATACCCAACCTTCAGCCACAAATTGTGGAAGTAATGAAGATGATACAGAACAAACTGTTCAACATCGGAGCATATTTGGCCACACCAAACCCAGATAACGCCATAACACAATGTCCCGGCCTGTCTGCATCAGACGTTCACTCAATGGAAGAAATGATTGACTTCCTCGATAGCCAGCTCCCCAAAATAACAAACTTCGTACTACCTGGCGGAACCCACCGCTCGGCAGTAGCACACGTTTGCCGCACAATGTGCCGCCGTTGCGAACGCCGGATAGTGGCCCTTGCAGACACCACCTATGTTGACCCGACCGTGCTAAAATTCATGAACCGGCTGTCCGATTTCCTGTTTGTATATGCACGCTTCAACAACGTAATGTCACAAACCGAGGAAACTTTCTGGAACAAAGACATTTAAAAACACCAAAACATTTTTACAAACATTCATAACCACCGCGCAACATGTACTGGACATTAGAACTTGCATCAAAACTTGAAGATGCACCATGGCCCGCCACAAAAGAAGAACTGATTGACTACGCCATGCGTTCGGGCGCACCATTGGAAGTTATTGAAAACTTACAGGAAATGGAAGACGAGGGCGAAACCTACGAATGCATCGAAGACATTTGGCCCGACTACCCCTCCAAAGAAGACTTCTTCTTCAACGAGGAGGAATACTGAGCAATAAAATTTACAAAACGCTTAATAATCAATGGCTAAGAAATATATAATTTTCTTGGCCATTGTTGTTTTATCCCGTTTTACCCCATAGTTTTCTTGGCTAAATTACGTTTTCTTGGCAAGCTTTTGCATTATTCTTGGCTAAATTCCGACAGTCCTCAGAGGTTTGTGAGTATCGCAAGAAACAAAGTGCGCAACCGAAATTGATTGATTTTTACTATAGCAACCTAATATAGTTGCATATATTAGAATTTATTCTTAACTTTACTATCATGAAAAACGTAGCGATAATTACAGGCGATATTGTGGATTCCACAAAGATGACAAAGACTGAACGCACTTCAATGTTACAATTGTTGCAGTCTCTGCCAGAATGGCTGTCTCCATTGTGTAAAACGAATATTGAGATTTTTAGAGGTGATAGTTTCCAACTAAAAGTTACCGAGCCAACCAAAGCACTGCAGATAGCACTGGCGATACGTGCTATTATCCGTGCCAATAAATTTGCAGGTAATAATGAACAATGGGATGCTCGTTTGGCTATCGGTATCGGCACATTGGATTATGAGACAGATTCTCTTTCCACAAGTGACGGTGAGGCGTACCGGCTATCGGGTAGAGGACTTGACCTAATCGGCAGAGCACGACTGCATATCGAGACTCCTTGGGAAGAAGTGAATAATGAATTAATAGTTTCCACTCTATTCGCTGATGACATAGTGACACGATGGACTCCAAGTCAAAGCCGGATAATGTTTGAGAAACTTGTCAAGAATAATAGTCAGGAAGATATCGGCAACATCCTGGGTGTGTCTCGACAGATGGTCAGCAAGACTTTGAAAGTAGCCAAGGATGCTTTGATTTCTGTATATATCAAAAGATTTAAAGAACTGATTAACGAAAGAACGGTATGGGAACGGCAATAATTCTGATTAAATTGATTGCGGCACATCTTGTCGGAGATTTCATATTGCAGACAGACAAGCTATGTGCGGATAAATTCTCTAACAATAGGACTGTCAGATATCGTGCTTTATCGGTGCATGCCCTTGTTCATGCTGCATTGGCTTACCTGTTTGTCGCGCAATGGAACAATTGGGCTGTGCCGCTGATAATCGGCGCCAGTCATTTCCTGATAGACCTGGTGAAAACTCACTTCAAACGTAAAGATCTTGTGGGCTTTGTTTGCGACCAGTTAGCTCATTATTGTGTCATCGTTGTTCTATGGTTTACAGCATTCGCTAATCATGACTTCAATCCTGCTGCGGAAATCTTCTCTGCAAATTTTTGGTTTGTTACAACGGCGTATATCGCGGTACTCTCGCCTACATCAGTTTTGATAAAATCCTTCATTGAATATGAGAAATGGTTGCCGACGGATGCATCTTTGAAAGGTCTGCCAAACGCGGGTAAATGGATAGGGTATCTTGAGAGGATACTCATCTTGACCTTTATTTTTACCGGCAATATTGAGGGAGTCGGTTTTCTATTGGCTGCCAAATCCGTATTTCGTTTCGGCGAGCTAAACAGGGCAAAAGATATAAAGACTACAGAGTATGTACTAATCGGCACATTCACCAGTTTCACAATCGCCATAATGCTCGGCTTTGGCGTTAACTGGCTTATGGAACTAAATTTTGAATGACATTATGACAATAAATTATAATAACTTCGGCTTGATGAGTTAAGCGATAAAGTTGAGGAGTACAAAAAACGGCAGTTGGAGGTAAGAGAACAATTCGGGTACTGATTGGAGAAATCTCATTTCCGATTTTATTGGCCAAACGACAGAATATTCTTTGCCAATTCGATTTTACGCTGTGATACACCATAGTTTTCTTTGCTAAAATCTGTTTATAATATCCAATACATTGATTATCAATATCAAAAGCACTTTTCAACGAGGAGGAGTATTGATATAAAATCCACCAGATTTTAGACATACGCACCTAATATACAAGCGATTGGCAAGCAAAAAAACAAACTTGCCAATCGCTTGTATATTCTTTTACCGCAAGATAAACTTGTCTGTTTTTCAGTTAGACTTGAAAATCTTGACTAAGTGACTTTTGTAATGAGATGATTAAAAGTCTTAGTATTTTTGAGTAATTTTGAAGACTAAACACCTTTAACTGAGTATGAACAAATATAAAATACCATATCTGCCGCTTTCGTATGATTTGGAAACGAAAGCCGTATTGAAACAACTCAATCAGGCAAACAAGCGTCTTGCTGAGTTGAAGGGAGTCGCTTTGACGATACCTAATGAAAATATTCTTGTCAGTACCCTTACTTTGCAGGAGGCTAAAGATAGTTCAGAAGTGGAGAATATTGTGACTACTCAGGACGATCTTTATCAAGGAGCAGCTGAATCGCTATCTGATTTCGTAGCTAATGCTGCAACGAAAGAGGTTCTCAATTATAGGGAGGCATTGCAACAGGGTTTTCATCTGATAAAAAATAAAGGGGTGTTGACTTCTTCGGTAATCAAGGAAATTCAAAAAATATAGGAGCATAATTCAGCCGGTTTCAGAAGTGTACCAGGAACGGCATTGAAACGCCCGGATGGTAAGACGGTGTACACTCCACCTCAAGATAAGCAGACAATCCTGGAATTGATGGATAATTTGGATAGATTCATAAACGATGAACGTGTTTCAGATTTAGATCCACTTGTAAAATTGGCTATCATACATCACCAGTTTGAAAGCATCCATCCCTTTTATGATGGCAACGGAAGAACAGGGCGCATTATTTGTGTCTTATATCTTGTCCTTACGGGATGCCTTGACCTACCGATATTGTATCTTAGCCGTTATATTAACCATAATAAAGGAGAATATTATCGTTTAATTCAAGCAATAAGAGACAACAACGAGAATAACGCCGAAGAATGGGTGGCTTGGATTCTTTTCATGTTGAAAGGTGTTGAGGATACGGCAATAGAAACGACTAGACTTGTGAAAGGAATTTCAAAACTAATGACTGAATTCAAGGCTATACTTCGTCCTAAATTTGGAAAGCAGTATCGCCATGAACTTTTGAATAATCTATTCTTCCATCCATATACTAAGGTGGAGTTTCTTGAAAAGGAATTAATGGTAAGTCGTCCCACTGCTACACGATATCTTAATGCATTGGTAGGAACGGGATTATTGGACAAGATTACAATTGGTCGAACTCATTATTATATGAATATACCGCTAATGAATCTTTTCCTAAGTGTATCCGATTCCCATTCAGCAAATGAAGTTCTTCCAATAGAGTCTGTTTCAGAAATTATCTAATAGTTCTCAAAATTGGCGATTTTTGAGAACTATTACTGACACTGCCACTTATTTTGATAGCAAACATGAATGTTGTTAGCGTAATTCGTCGGTAAACATTAGCAGAGTGTAATCTCTAAAAACTGTCAGCGGACATATTTTATGTATTCACCATAACCTTCTTTTTCCATATCGGACAGTGGGATAAACCTTAGCGATGCCGAATTAATGCAATAGCGAAGTCCGCCGGCCGAACGCGGCCCGTCAGTAAACACATGGCCCAAATGGGCGTTGCCATTGACAGAACGAACCTCTACCCTATCCATTCCATGACTTAAGTCACGTTTCTCCGTAACAATATCAGCTTCGATAGGCCGGGTAAAACTCGGCCATCCGCAACCGGAGTCAAACTTGTCGGATGAGGAAAATAACGGCTCGCCGGTAGTAACATCCACATAAATGCCTTTACGGTGCTCGTCCCAATATTCGTTGTCAAACGGCGGTTCGGTTGCATTTTCCTGAGTCACGGCATATTGGACAGGTGTCAGCTTCTGACGCAATTCTTCTTTGAAAATGATGTCTTTATCAGAATTACGGGCAATCTCAAACAATTTTTGATTTATATGGCAATATCCTCCGGGGTTTTTATCAAGATAATCCTGATGATAATCCTCTGCGGCATAAAAATTTACCAACGGCCCGGATTCAACGGCAAAACGGTTTCCATAACGCAATTTATAAGGACTTAGAATTTTTTCAATACCCTGAGCATCCCTACTATCGGTATAATATATGCCCGTGCGATATTGTGTGCCCACATCGTTTCCCTGCCGGTTCACCGACACGGGGTCTATAGAAAGCATATACAGGCCTATCAACCGGCCAAGGCTTACTCTTGACGGATCGTATGTTACCTTTACCGTCTCGGCCGCACCTGTGGTACCGCTACATACTTCCCTATAATCCGGCTTGTCAACTTTCGAGTTGGCATATCCGGCTTCGGCATCAAGCACACCGGGCACAAGGCTGAACAAATGTTCCATGCCCCAGAAACAGCCTCCGGCAAAATATATTTCTTTCTTGTCTGTCATACAATTTGAGTTTGAATGGTTAGTCATTGGCAATGGTGGGTACGGCGAACATGCGCCGGTAGCTGCCATAAACAGCAAACCGGCTGTTGCAACAAAAAATTTACCCTTGCATTGAAACATACGTACCATAGACATATAACGTTCATGCCACATAAGTTGTTGTTTTCAACCGTCATTATAAATCACGACAATTTCACCAACTCAGGCATATAGCCTCGCACATTTATCGGGCCGTCTACGCCCTCAACAGTAACAGACGCGTCCCTGTCGGCAAACACCATAGCTACCCTGTTGCCAGTATCTTCATCAAATTTAACAACAACAAGTATTTCCGCATCACCAAGTTTATAACGGTCAAATTCCTGTAGCCCACGCCACATGGCAGGATTGTCGCGACGGAACGTAATAACATCCCTGACATAGTTGGCAAGACGGCGCTCACGGTCGTCTTCAGGGGTCAAATGACCGCTTGTGCGAGACGCATTATCCGGCTGGGCACCGTCGCAATCGCGAGACAGGTCGGCAAACTCGTCACCATAATATAACGTTACAGGACCCGGATAACCGGCCAAAATGGCAAAGCGCGTCATTAGGTTTATTTCATTATTCCCGTCATAAAAATTATCAGCCACCCTCACCCCGTCATGATTGCTTAGAAACAGATTTGGCAACACATCGTCAGGATAGTAGCCTCTTTCGGCAGGAGACGAATATACTTTCATAACATCATCCCAGCCATTGTCAAGGCCTCCAGAGTCAGATTCGCCCATTGAACCACTTATAAGTTGTTTGCCATCAAAGTCAAACGCGCTCTTAAGTCCGCCGTCCCTATACACTCTCGAACTGATACCTCCGGCATCGCTCCAGTCTTCACCTACCATATATCCCAGAATGCCCCACTGCTTACCCTGCCCGCGTCGTTTGTCACAAAGGTTACGTACAGCCTCCGATATCTCGCACCAATAGTTATGCCCATTCTGACAAAGCTGATAAGCCTGATCAAAACGCCAGCCGTCAATATCGAAATTGTCTATCCAGTAGGTTGCCACTTCACGAAAATAGTCAAGCGATTCCGGATACTTCACATTGCCTGTGCCACCCTCCTCGCCACGGTCGCTTTGCACCGGAGTTGAGTCAATATTAAAACCTGACGGCGATGGCGACTTAACCCCTCCATGATGTCCGAAAACACCGTCTAGAAACACATACAAACCTCTTTCATGTGCCTTATATACAAGTTCTCGCAAGTCGTCGTCCGTACCAAAATGCGGATCTATCTTAAAATAATCGTTTGCAAAATAACCCGATGCCTGCAGCTTTTCATCCCCGTCCGATTCCGAACTGTCAAAAATAGGTGTAAGCCATATTGCATTAACTCCAAGGCCCTTTATGTGGTCAAGCGCGTCAATAACGCCACGGAGGTTGCCATCCTTACGTTCTCCGGAGGGCCCCCAAAGGTCGTTATACCCTTCTGCACCCCCTTTACCGTGCAAGAAAGAACCCACCATCACCTGATAAATGGTTAAAGACCTCCAGTCATTGTTAGGTTGAAAATTTGCAGATTTCATAATTTTATTTTTAAATGTTTTCATATATTTACTCCATAATATAGGCATCTTACTGGCAAAAACGACTTATAAGCACCTATAGTTGGGCAAAACGCGTTAAAATAGCTGAATTTCATGTTATAAAACATATTCCTAAACATCATAATTAAAATATATTCACATTATGAATCCGCGCTTATACAAAAATATTTTCCGCATCAAAACAACAACATGCACATTTTTGCACGGTGTAGGACAGGTTATGTTTCAGCCGTGCGCACTAACCGGGCTGTTGTTTCTTGCCGGTATTTTCTGGGGTGCATACGAGTGCGGAGCGCCGCAAGCTGGATGGGGAGCAGTAATAGGAACAGCAGTTGCCACTGCCACTGGCTTTCTGGCATACCCCGACAAAAAATACGGCTCAGACGGACTATGGGGCTTTAACGGCACACTTGTGGGATGCGCACTGCCTGCGTTTCTAGCCAATACCACGATGATGTGGGTTACACTAATATTTTTTGCCATGCTAACCACATGGCTGCAACGGGGACTTAACAGAATAATGTTGTCATGGAAAATCAACTCGCTGACATTTCCTTTCGTTTTTCTCACATGGATTGTACTTATGGCATCACAACAGTTCAACGAACTGCCACCGGTAATCCATACTGCAATTGCTGCTGAATATTCGCCTACCTCACTTGCCATATACTGGCTAAAAGGCATATCGCAGGTATTTCTGATTAATTCGTGGGTTACAGGAATATTTTTCATAGCGGCATTAGCCCTGTCAAACCTGTCTGCCGCCATATGGGCCATGACAGGGTCTGGAATCGGCCTTCTTTTTGCCATACAGTTTGGTGCCGCGCCTGAAACAATAGCCAACGGACTATACGGATTTAGCCCGGTGCTTACAGCCATCGCCATAGGATGCACTTTTTCAAAGCCTGGGACACGCACCACGATAGTCACCCTCGCAGCCATAGTCACCACCGTGTTTATACAGGGAGCAATGAATGAATTAATGCTACCTTGGGGCATTCCCACCCTCACGGCCCCGTTTTGCATAGCCACCTGGCTATTCCAGCTATCGGGAGCAACCGCTGGCAACAACGCGGATGCAATATCAAAATAATTTATTGTTTTTCATTGCAGAAACTAACAAAATCACTACTTTTAACCATTAATCAAACTCATTTTAACAACGCCACTTGACCATGAGCCTAAAAACATTATCGTATATAAGCATAATAATAGTGTGCCTTCTTTCATCCTGCACAACTTCAAAAACAACAGTCTCTAAAAATGCCGACCTTGAAAAATACAAATATGCGTCAATTATAAACAACGACACCTACCATATACCGGCCGAATTGATGGAATACGAAATATTATTGTTCGATGCCATTAA
>SSTG01000069.1 GCA_004801635.1 Muribaculum caecicola
GCCGTATACTGTGCCCGTTGTAGGGTCTTCGGCCAGCAAGGTGGCGAATTCAGTCCAGTCGGCCGGTGTTGCCGACTGTAGCCGTGTCCATCCTCTTTCAATGTCATATTTGCCCATATATTTTGCCTGAAACCCGAATATGGTCTGTGTCCGGAATGAGTAATAAAAACCGCCTACCTTGATGCCGGCATAGGGGGTGGCGTAGAGGTTGTTTTTTGCCTGGTTTGCTATAAGTGTAAATTCCCCGTCTGTGGTGAATTTGTTCATGCCTGTTTCTGATGAGTTTTTGGATGCTATTACGTTTCCAAAAAGTTCGGGGCCACCGTTTGTTGCTGTAAACAGTGGAGTTTCTGGCTGTGATGCCTGTTGTACGCTGTTTGCGCTTTGCCCGGTTGGTTTGTTGTAACGGTAGGCATTTGCTGCCGGCTGTGCAAATGCGGCAAGCATGGTTGTTGTTAAGACAAGAAAGGTTGATAATCTTTTCATACGAATAAATTTTAAATGATATTTAAATAAAAATGATAAAAGTTAAAGCTGTATCAAAGTTAATTATTTTATTTAAATTTATTAAAAGTATATAGCTATAAAATTGTAATTTATTGTGTAGCTTGATTTGGCATTTTGATAGAATGTTTGCCTGATTTGATATCTGCCAATTGGCCGGCATGGCAATTTTGTATGCAATGCGTTTTGCCATAGTAACATATATTAAGTGTATTTTCTACACTTTTATGTTTTAAAACATAATTATAAATTTGGAACCAAGGCGTGCGGTGACTAATTTTACGGATAATATAAGTGCATATTAAATGATGCCGGTGGACGTGTCTGTTTAAAACTATTATGTTGCCGGTCATTTCAATTAAAAATAAATCCATATAGGGTTAATCATTCCCTCATAATAAACAACCAACAATTCTGTATCATGCAATTACTCGACTGGATTGTCATTGCCCTGTTCTTTGTTGCCCTTGTGGGCATCATTGTGTGGGTGATGCGTCAAAAACAAAACAATGCCGCCGATTATTTTCTTGGCGGCAAGGATGCAACATGGATTGCTATCGGTGCGTCTATTTTCGCATCTAACATCGGCTCGGAACACCTTATAGGCCTGGCAGGTGCCGGGGCTTCGTCAGGTATGGCTATGGCTCACTGGGAAATACAAGGCTGGATGATACTTATACTCGGATGGGTATTTGTACCGTTTTATTCACGTTCAATGGTTTACACGATGCCTGAATTCCTGGAAAAGCGCTACAATTCGCAGAGCCGTACAATTTTGTCTATGATTTCTCTTATCAGCTATGTGCTGACCAAGGTGGCCGTTACGGTTTATGCCGGAGGGCTTGTGTTCCAGCAGGTGTTCGGAATAGACACATTGTGGGGCATTGATTTCTTCTGGATTGCGGCAATAGGCCTTGTGCTTATAACGGCCGTATATACAATTGTGGGCGGTATGAAGTCGGTGTTGTACACATCGGTGCTTCAAACTCCAATATTGCTGCTTGGGTCGTTAATAATTCTTGTGCTCGGATTAAAGGCTTTGGGTGGCTGGGACCAGATGATGTCCATTTGTTCACAGGTTGTTGTTAACGACCATGGCGACACCATGACCAACCTTATACGCGACAACCGCGACCCTAATTTCCCATGGCTTGGGGCTCTTGTAGGTTCTGCCGTTATCGGCTTCTGGTATTGGTGTACCGACCAGTTCATTGTGCAGCGCGTGCTGTCGGGTAAGAATGAAAAGGAGGCTCGCCGTGGCACAATTTTCGGCGCATACCTTAAGCTTCTTCCGGTATTCTTGTTCCTTATTCCAGGTATGATTGCCTTTGCATTGCACACAAATTCGCTGACCAATGGCGGAGAGGGCTTCCTTCCTATGCTGGCTAACGGCAATGTAAACTCCGATGCCGCTTTCCCGACGCTGGTTGCCAAACTGCTTCCGGCCGGTATAAAGGGCCTAATTGTGTGCGGTATACTTGCAGCTCTTATGAGTTCGCTGGCATCATTGTTCAACTCGTCGGCAGCATTGTTTACAATAGACTTTTACCAGCGTTACAAACCAAACACTGATCCGAAAAAACTTGTACGCATAGGTCAGGCCGCTACTGTCGTAATTGTGGCGCTTGGTGTATTGTGGATACCTGTTATGCGTTCTGTGGGCGATGTTTTATATGCTTATCTCCAGGATGTGCAGTCGGTGCTTGCACCCGGTATAGCCGCAGCTTTCCTTATGGGTATTCTTTGGAAGCGTGCTTCCGCTCAGGGTGGAATGTGGGGCCTTATTGCCGGCCTTGTTATTGGTGTTACTCGTCTGTGTGCAAAGATTTATTACAGCAACACGGCAATAATGCCTGGCGACCAGAACTGGTTCAAATACCTGTTCTACGACGTAAACTGGCTGTTCTTCTGTGGCTGGATGCTGGTATTCTGCCTGCTTGTGGTAGTTGTGGTTTCGTACTGCACCAAGGCTCCGGATCCGGAAAAGATCAGGGGGCTTGTACTTGGCACTTCTACTCCCGAACAACGCATGGCTACGCGTCAGAGCTGGAATGCGTGGGACGTGATAAATACAGTAATAATACTAGGCATTACTGCTGCATTCTATATTTACTTCTGGTAGTAACTAAACTGTGAAAATTTACATATCCATTATCTATGAGCGACTGTTATTCCAAATATCCAAAGCATTATGTGGCAGTAGACTGCATAATATTCGGATTGAATCATGGCGAACTGAGCCTTCTGCTAGCGCAGCGTACCATTGATCCGGAAAGAGGAAAATGGTCGCTCATGGGTGGGTTTGTAGGAGAAGACGAAAGCGTCTATTCTGCGGCACAGAGGGTGCTGACGGAACTTACCGGTCTGGAAAATATTCCGATGGAGCAGGTTGGCGCTTTTGGCGAAATTGACCGTGACCCGGGACAGAGGGTTATTTCCGTGGCATATTGCACGCTGGTAAATGTTGACCAGACCGATAGCGAGGCCCTGAAAGCGCACCATGCATTATGGGTGCCGCTCAAGCAGCTTCCGGAACTTGGCTTTGACCATCCTTTGATGATTGCCTCTGCGTACCGCTGGCTTCAGAAAAAATTTATGACAGAACCAATCGCTTTCAGGCTGCTGCCGGAGTCATTCACACTGTCGCAGCTTCAAATACTTTGCCAGACTGTTATTGACGAGGAAATAGACAAACGTAATTTCCGTAAACGCGTAGCGGAAATTCCAAGTATAGTCCCTACGGGAATTATAGACAAAAAGAGTTCCCGTCGCGGGGCACAACTGTTCCGCTTTTGCGAAAAAACTTATCAGAACAATCCCAAATTTAAACTTTAGCCATGTTAGAAGAATTAAAACAAAAAGTATATAAAGCAAATATCGACCTGGTACGGCACGGACTGGTGATATTTACATGGGGCAATGTTTCGGGAATAGACCGCGAAAAAGGCCTTGTAGTGATTAAGCCGAGCGGAGTGGATTACGATTCCATGACAGCCGACCAGATGGTGGTTGTTGACCTGGCTACAGGCAAGGTGGTGGAAGGCGAACTGCGTCCGTCGAGCGACACCCCGACACACCTGGTGCTGTACCGTGCTTTCCCCGAAATAGGCGGAATAGTGCATACTCATTCAACTTATGCAACGGCATGGGCACAGGCAGGAAAGGACCTTCCCAACATAGGCACAACGCATGCCGATTATTTTCACAATGCCATACCGTGTACAGACGACATGACTGCCGCGCAGGTACAGGGCGATTACGAACTGGAAACGGGCAATGTTATTGTTGACCGTTTTATACGCGAACATATTAATCCGGTGCACACGCCTGGTGTGCTGGTGAAAAATCATGGCCCTTTTAGCTGGGGTAAAAACCCCGACGAGGCCGTGCATAATGCGGTAGTGATGGAACAGGTTGCCAAAATGGCATTTGTGGCTTATAGCGTAAATCCTGGGCTGACTATGAACCCGTTGCTGGTAGAAAAACATTTTTCACGCAAGCATGGTCCGAATGCTTATTACGGACAAAAGAAATAACTTATTAAAATAACAAACAAAAACATATAGCAATATGAAAGCATTTGAAAACTACGAAGTATGGTGGATTACCGGTGCACAACTCCTTTACGGTGGTGATGCCGTTGTTGCAGTCGACTCGCATTCCAAAGCTATGGTCGACGGATTGAATAATTCCGGAAACCTCCCGGTGAAAGTGGTTTACAAAGGCACGGCTAACTCCTCGCGCGAAGTTACCGAACTTATGAAGGCTGCTAACGACGACTGCCGTTGCGTGGGTGTGATAACATGGATGCATACGTTCTCGCCTGCCAAGATGTGGATACACGGACTACAGCAGCTTAACAAACCTATGCTGCACTTGCACACCCAGTTCAATGCTGAAATTCCGTGGGACACTATGGACATGGATTTCATGAACTTGAACCAAAGTGCTCATGGCGACCGCGAATTCGGGCATATCTGCGCCCGTATGCGTTTGCGCCGCAAGGTTGTTGTCGGCCATTGGTCTGATGCGGAGACTCAGCGTAAAATTGCCGTTTGGCAACGTGTGGCCGCAGCTTGGGCTGACTCTCAGGATATGCTCATACTGCGTTTTGGCGACCAGATGAACAATGTGGCTGTTACCGATGGCGACAAGGTGGAAGCAGAACTGCGTCTGGGCTACCATGTTGACTATACACCGGTAAGCGAACTGATGGAATACTACAAGAAAGTGTCTGACGAAGATGTCGACGCTCTTGTTGCCACTTATTTCCAACTATATGCCCATGCTCCCGAGCTGGAAGACAAAAATACGGTTGAATATGAAAAGGTGCGCAATGCCGCACGTGCCGAACTGGCCTTGCGTGCAATACTTAAAGCAAAAGGTGCTAAAGGTTTCACAACCAATTTCGACGATCTTGGAACACAGGATATAAACGATCCGAAATTCGTGGGCTTCGACCAGATTCCGGGCCTTGCCTCGCAGCGTCTTATGGCAGAGGGTTACGGGTTCGGTGCTGAGGGCGACTGGAAGTCGGCCGCACTTTACCGTACCGTATGGTTCATGCAGCAGGGCATGACCAAAGGTTGTTCGTTCCTGGAGGACTATACGTTGAATTTCGACGGGGCAAACTCGTCAATACTACAGGCCCATATGTTGGAGGTTTGTCCGCTTATTGCAGAAGAACGTCCCCGTTTGGAAGTGCATTTCCTTGGCATAGGTATACGTAAGGAACTTACAGCGCGTTTGGTGTTTACATCTAAACCGGGAGCCGGCGTAACAGCCACTATTGTAGATATGGGCAACCGTTTCCGCTTAATTGTTAACGATGTAGAGTGCATTAAATCAAAACCGCTACCCAAGCTGCCTGTGGCATCGGCCCTATGGATTCCGCAGCCCGATTTCGAGATTGGTGCAGGAGCCTGGATTTTGGCCGGCGGAACACATCATTCATGTTTCTCATACGACCTTTCTGCAGAATATTGGGAAGATTACGCCGAAATTGCCGGCATAGAAATGCTTCACATAAACAAAGACACAACCATACCGGCATTTAAGGACCGTATGCGTTGGAACGAGGTTTATTACATGCTCAACAAGTCGTTATACATGTAATGGCCATGAACACAGAAGCGAAACATATTATAGAATCGGGCCGTGCCATTCTCGGTATAGAGTTTGGCTCGACCCGTATCAAGGCAGTTCTTATAGACCCTGACAACAAACCTATAGCGCAGGGCTCGCATCAGTGGGAAAACCAGCTTACCGACGGTTTGTGGACGTATCCGGTTGAAGCCGTATGGTACGGGCTGCAGGATTGTTATGTAAATCTGCGTGACAACGTACGCGAGCTTTACGATGTGGAGATAGAAAAACTTGCTGCCATAGGTATCAGTGCTATGATGCACGGTTATATGGCCTTTGGTAGCGACGACCAGATTCTGGTGCCTTTCCGCACATGGCGAAACACAAACACGGCTGCAGCAGCTGCCGAACTCTCAAAACTATTCGTATTCAATATCCCGTTACGCTGGAGCATATCGCATTTGTATCAGGCGGTGCTTAACAACGAGCCGCATGTTTCTGAAATAAAGTATCTGACCACCCTTGCCGGTTATATACACTGGCAGCTTACAGGCCGGAAAGTGCTTGGTGTGGGCGATGCTTCCGGTATGCTGCCTGTTGATTCTTCTACTAAGGACTATTCGGCCGGTATGGTTGGCCTGTTTGATGACCTTGTTGCACCGAAGCATTATCCATGGAAGTTGAACGATATACTGCCTAAGATACTTGTAGCCGGTGAAAATGCCGGTACGCTTACTGCCGAAGGTGCGAAACGCCTTGATGTGTCGGGGCATTTGAAGCCGGGAGTGCCGTTCTGTCCTCCTGAAGGTGATGCCGGAACGGGTATGGCGGCAACAAATGCCGTTATGCCGCGCACCGGAAACGTGTCGGCTGGAACATCGTCATTCTCTATGATTGTGCTTGAACACGAACTGTCGAAGCCATATGAGGAAATTGACATGGTTACCACTCCCGACGGTGAACCGGTGGCACTGGTGCATTGTAACAACTGCACATCCGACCTTAATGCATGGGTATCGCTGTTCCACGAATATCAAGAACTTATGGGAATTCCCGTCGATATGGACGAGGTTTACTCGAAACTTTACAATAATGCACTCAAAGGCGATTCCGATTGTGGCGGCTTGATGTCGTATAACTACGTCTCTGGCGAGCCGATAACCGGTTTTGAGTCTGGTTGTCCGTTGTTTGTGCGTTCTGCATCTGACAAGTTTACGCTTGCCAATTTTATGCGTTCCCATCTATACGGGTCAGTGGCCGTGCTAAAGATTGGCAATGACATACTTTTTGAAAAAGAGCATGTATGTGTAGACCGTCTTACCGCTCACGGTGGATTGTTCAAGACTCCCGGCGTAGGCCAGCGTGTACTTGCTGCCGCGTTGAACTCGCCTATATCTGTAATGGAGACAGCCGGTGAGGGTGGCGCATGGGGCATAGCCCTGTTGGCCGGATACATGGTTAACAACCCTGAGGGCTTGTCACTGGCATCGTATTTGTCGGACGTTGTATTCAAAGGAAACGCAGGTATGGAGATACAGCCTACGTCCGACGACGTTGAAGGCTTTAACCGTTACATTCGCAATTACCTTGCATGCCTGCCAGTTGAGGATGCTGCTGTAAAATGCCGTAATTAACCTTGATTTAATAATAAGGTATTTCCAAATAGATTCCCATAACCCCGTACAGACATAGCCTGTACGGGGTTTAATTATAATAATTAAGGTGGGTTCGCCATAAGCTTATTTTCACATTAAATAAAAAAGGCACCCTTTGTTACGGATGCCTTGATATTGGCTTTTGCCATTAAAATTTGACTCTGCTGCCGAGGATGCTTGCTCCGGGAGTGCTGATTGTCTCAATCGTTGTTGTCCGCCGGGCCGATTCTATTAATTGCTGTAGAATCTGTTGCATTATTTTTTGTATTCCTCAAAGAGAGCCGTAAAATTACTATTCAATGCAAAAATGTTTTTAGCTTTATGGTAATGATCGTATATCGTTAAAACAGCCGTTGCTATTTTATATTACAAATGTAATGTCTAATTATGACAATTATGTTACGTCTGAGTTGCAATATTGTGAATTAACAAATGTGACAAATGCCGTTGTCGTACATATTACAGTGTGACAACGGCATTTGCCATATAAAAATAGTGCTAAAATGGATATCCTATGGCCAAGTGGAATGCTAGCGACTTTTTGAATGATTCCATGTTGTAATATCCTCGTTTACCGGTGTTGTATGGGGCGTGTATTCCAACGCCGAGATCGCCCCTGACAACGAGCATGCCAATGTCAAGCCTTAGTCCTATGCCTGTTCCGACTGCCAGGTCTTTGAAAAAGTTTTTAGCTTTTAGCAATCCTCCGGGCCGGTTTGGGTCGTTACTCAGAAGCCACACGTTGCCGGTGTCTATAAATGTTGCTCCATGGAACGGCCCGTAAATTGGGAAACGATATTCCAGGTTGAACTCGAACTTGAATGTTCCTGTTTCATCGAAGTAGCCGTTTACTGTCTCTTTGTCGGGATGGTAGCTGCCCGGGCCTATTGAACGTACGGTGAATGCCCTTATTGAATTTGCTCCGCCAACATAGAATTGTTCGCTGTACGGTACTTCGCTGGCATTGCCATAGGCATGGGCAATACCTCCGTAAAGCCGTCCTACCAGCCATGAGTCCCCTTGGCCTATACGTCTGGAGTATACAACCTGTGCCGTGGCTTTTACAAATTGAGAGAATGGCACGCCGAATATGTTTTTTTCGCCTTTAACCCCGGCAAGTCGCCATAAGGCCCAGCATACGTTTCCTGCTTCTGTAAGTGAGGCCTGTATGTTTATTTTATTGTACCGGTTCATTTCCCTGTCGTATATCATTGACCATCCCATTTGAGGAATGAACTGGTTGCGGAAACTTAGGGCTATGGCCTTGTTCTCTGCCATTAGTTTGTCGAATTCGGCAGTGGTGCGTATAAGCTTCATGTAGGTGAGCTTGAGAGGCGTGAATGTATATGCAAAATATTTGCGTGTACGCCAGTCGTAGTTCATTGATGTGCTAAATTGGGCCAGGTTGAAATAGTGTGGCCGGTTAAGCACGTCGGCACTCAGGGTTAGTCGTGTCCAGTTGAGGTTGCGTCGCGACAGAGGCATGAAGCGTGGTGCTAAAAGCCTGGGGAACGCAAGTGAAGCATTTATTCCGGCTTCATATGAATTAAACACTGACGACCGGTCGCTTCCTGTTTGCCATTCGTATGATCCGGTAAGGCCTACGGTAAGTTGTTCGCCGCCTCCGAACACATTGCGGTTTGTTACGGTGAAAGTGAGGCCCGGGCCTAGGTATGAGTTTGATTTTGAAGCGACATTAGCTTCAAGCACGGCCTCGAGAGGCTTGTCGTATGTGCATTGTATAGCTATATTCAAGGTTGGTTCTGCAGCGGCCGTATCAGGCATGGCCTCGATATTTATGTAATTGAAAATACCTAGTCGTGACAGGTAACTTTGTGTGCGGTTCATGCCGGCAACTGAAAAGTAGCGTCCTTTGCGGAACGACAGGCACGACGGTATCAGGTGTGGGCGCAGGCGTGACGGTGTCTGGCGTATGATGGTGGCTTGCCGCGTGTGTGTGGTGTCGGTTGGGCCCTGGTGGTCGTTTCGGTCAATCCATACGGTAATGTTGCCTGTTTTCCAACGGGAAAGGGCAAATTTGGGCGTGTTCGAAGCTACGGAAAGCCTCAAGGCTATTCTTTGTGGCGTTATTGTGCTGTCGGCCAGGTATTCAATATATTCGGGCCTGAAAAAGTAGTACCCCCGGTTCCTGAGGCCGTTGGCTACGTCGGTACGCACGGCATTGAGTGAGTCGACAGAATACCTGGTGCCGGGCCGAAGGTAGGGCACTCGCTTTATAAGGGAGTCAATACTGTGATATAAGTGGCAAGTATCTGGAAGATATTCTATTGTGTCGATTAAATAGGGCGTTCCGGTATTAATTGTATATAGTATTTTTGCCTTACGTTTGTTGCGCTTGTTCTTAATGATTTCGTATGAAGCCGATCCGCGGAAATAACCTGAATTTTCAAGTTCGCCTTCAAGAAGCTTCATGCGTAATGTCGGTTTTACGTCATTTATTGTTACAGGTTCTTCTACAAGTTTTTTGTACATCCATCCTTTTAGCCCTTTTGAGTCGGGATTCCAGTTGTTGTATACCCATAGGCCGATAGGGAATGGCGACCGGATGCCAAGAAACGAAATATAGTTGTTGGGATGTACGTCAACGTCGTTTTTAAGTTCGTCTACAACTTCTGTTGGAACCTCGTGTCCTTCTGGCGCGTTGATTTGTACTTTCTTGATTCCGTCGTAAAGAACTTCGCCCTCGGGCAGACGGCGTGTGGTGGAGCAGGCGCTGGAAAGTAATACCAGAATAAATACCGGTATTGCCCGGACTATATATTTGGTTTTATTTGTTAGCCGTGTCATTTTTTGCTGGGTTTATAGTTACTGTATCCGTTTCGCTATTCTTCTGTTCGGGTACTTTGGGCCGTCTGTGCCGCCATGGGAAAAACATTTCCGAGAGAGAATTAAGTTTGCGTTTATACACAAATCCTAGTCCGGTTTGTGTTACCTCGCCTTCCAATATGCTTTCGTAGCCTACGTGACGGAACAGTTTTATATACATAGTTCCGGCTTTGTTTAGCATATACTCCATAGATACATCGTTTATAAGGCTCTGTTCGGGGTTTTCGTTGTCGCCGGCATCAGTAGTATAGTTTCCGCCAACGTTTATCTTGAACCTGTCGTTGAACAGGGCTTTGCTCACTTTGTAACTGTAAGAAGTTGCTGTGGACGTGCTTCCGTCGAAAGTACGGTCGTACTGATCAACGCCGAACTGTATGTCGACACCCTTTATGGAGTTGGCAGCCCAGGAGTTGAGCTTTGATGCCAGGAATGAGTACAACGGGTTTGACGGCATGGTTGACGATGCCTTGGTGCCCGGACCGGTGTATACGTTGTAGAGCAACATATTCATTGCCTGGTTGGCGCGTTGTTCCGGACTCATAGCCTGTAATTCGTTTTGTACGGTTATGTCGTCGTTGGTGCTCAGGTCGAATTTAACGTCCATGTTTGCCAGTGTGTTTGTGACGGAAACGCCTACAAGGAAGTTTACCAATCGGGAGTTTTGTCCTTCCTCGGTAACATTTGCCCTTATCTGGTCGGTGGCATGAATGTTGAGTATGGGGTTCATTATGTCGCCGTTGAATGCCACGTAGCTTCCTGACTTGAATTGGAAGGTTTTTTGGGAAATCAGAGGTGGCGTGTATCGTGCGAATCCGCTTTCGATGTTATACCTTCCTGTAAGCCTCATAGAACGGTATGGCGACATTGAGAAGGTCATGTTTCCTGCTCCTTGTATCTGCACCTTGTCTTGGGAACTTCCAGACAGTTCAACGTTTATGGTTGTTCCCTCGCTGATTGTCAGGGCGGCGTTGAGCATCAGTGCCATGCCTGTGTTTCCTATAGAGTCGGCTTGTGCAATCGATGCCGTGTCGGCAAATTCAACGAAGCGTACCACTGAATTTTGGTCGGTTCCCTGATTGATCTGGGCAGCGGTTGTGTTGAGTAGGTATGTGAAGTTAGATCCGCTTAGCAGGTTCAGCTTTGCGTCTACAAATAGCAGTTTCTTGTTGCCTTTTACGTTGGCGTTTGCGTCGATATATGCTTTTCCGTAAACGTCTTGTCCGCGTTTTTTGCTTGAACCGATTATTTGCATGTTCTTTGCTGCCATTTTCAGGCTGATAAGGGGTTCGGCTATTGATTTGAGGTTTACGGTTCCGTTTACGCTCAATGGGTTGTCGTTTACGGCGCGTATTGCATAGTTGTTGAATACAACTACATTGGAGTCCATCGGAATCTTATCGTCAGGGAATGTGAAATCTGTTCCGAGCATGTCTACCCGTACAGCGGCGGAGTCGAACTGTACAAACCCGTTGAATTGTGGGTTGGACAGCGATCCGGTAACATCCATTTCTCCGTTTAACATGCCTCTGAGACGAGCCATGCCTGGTGGCAGGAATGGATTTACAATTGACAGTGGGAAGTGAATCATGGAGAAGTCAAGCAGCATGGGCGACACGGCAGTGGAGTCGT
>SSTG01000006.1 GCA_004801635.1 Muribaculum caecicola
TGATTGCTTATATCGAATTCACGTTATATTATCGTACCTGATTATATCGTATCGGCGTTAATAATGGTTAATGTTTGGAGTTTTGCGTTGTGGGTTTATTTTTATCATTTTATTATTATCTTTGCAAAAAATAACCGGCTGAATGATGATGAGGTTTCTTAAAGTGCTTGTTATTATTGTTGTTGTGCTCTTTTTTGCGGGCACTCCGTGGGCCGTGGCCGGTGAGGGGGCCGATTCTGTTGCCGGGCCGGAGCGGAACTGGTTGAGGCAGCTTTATGAAAATGGTTTTAACTTGAACGATCCGGCGATAAACTATCCGCGTTTTCCTCGTTTGTGTGTGGATGTTTATAATTGGGGAGACAGGACATTTAATTCATACGATAAGGATTATGTTGTGTCGACGGGTAAAAATTGGAAAGTGATGGCCAAGACCTATAATTGGTCAGAATCGTATTTTATTGATCTTGAGAATAAAAGCCGTGTGCTGATGATTTCCGACATGTATTCCGACCTTGGTGTGTCGATAAACTTTATGGCGTTGTCGCTAGGCTATACGTTTAATGCCAATAACATTTTCGGCTCGCCTGTTGCCAAACGGCGTATATTCGATTTTTCATTTACGTGCGCGCTGTTTTCCGGCAATGTGCATTCGTCGTCAACTCATGGCGGCGTGTCGATACGCCGTTTTGCAAAGTATAACGACGGGCACAGCATTAACGTAGGGCTTGACGATGTGAAGCAGACGCGTCTGAACGGCAATGTATTTTATTTTTTCAACCATCGTAAATATTCGCATGCTGCTGCTTACAGCTATTCCAAATACCAGCTGCGTTCAGCCGGTTCGTGGGTTCTTGGTGTGAGCCTTATCCGTACGGATATCGACATTGATTTTTCGTCGCTACCGCCGGACATGCTGGATGCCCTGCCGCCTAATGCCCCCAGGCACTATTCGCTGAACTATAACGACTATTGCCTGCTGGGGGGATATGCCTACAACTGGGTGCTGCATCCCAGGCGGTGGCTTATAAATATTACGGCGCTACCGTCGGTAGGTGTAAAGCATTTGCGGAATGTGTCGGTTGACGATAAAAAGGATTTGTTTGCTGCCAATATAAAGGTTAATTTTTCTGTGGTTTACAATTACAAGGCATTATTTGCCGCATTTACCGGGCAATTGGATGCCGAACAGTATACGACAAACAACTATTCTTTTCTCAACGGGCAGGAGTCGCTGTCTATTTGTGTGGGGGCACGGTTTTAAGACTGTGTTTAACGAACTTTGTGCCGGGGCTTTGTCTGCTACTAAAAATAAAATTGTTAACTTTGTTGTATAAATTTGGAAGGGTTGGTGTTAAAATTTGACATTTGCTCTGTTTATAGACGCATGGCAAACGTAATGCCGTAGCCTTCTGTTAATTATGAAACAATAAAAAGACTATAATACACAATGAACCAACTCGAACTTAGCGAACAGGAAATAATTCGCCGTCAAAGTCTGGAACAAATGCGGCAGATGGGCATAGACCCGTATCCGGCAGCATTGTATCCTGTTGATGCCCATTCGGCAGAGATAAAGGAAAATTTTAGTGACAGTGAAGATGCTCCGCGCCAGGTGTGTGTGGCCGGTCGCATAATGGGGCGCCGCATAATGGGCAAGGCCTCGTTTATGGAACTTCAGGATGCCGACGGGCGCATACAGGTGTATATCAGCCGCGACGACCTGTGCCCCACAGATAATAAGGATATGTACAACGTGGTTTTCAAGAAACTGCTTGACATTGGCGACTTTGTGGGTGTGCGAGGTTATGTTTTCCGTACACAGACCGGCGAAATTTCCATTCATGCCCAGGAACTTACGGTGCTTGGCAAGTCGTTACGCCCGTTACCCATTGTAAAAGTTAAGGACGGTGTTACATACGATGCTTTTGACGACCCCGAACTGCGCTATCGCCGCCGCTATGTTGACCTTGTTGTGAACGACGGTGTAAAAGATATTTTTATAAAGCGTACACGTGTATACAATTCCATGCGTTCCTACTTTAACTCGCATGGCTATATGGAGGTTGAAACGCCTATATTGCAAAGTATTCCGGGTGGGGCGGCAGCACGTCCGTTTATAACCCACCATAATGCCCTCGACATACCCCTGTACCTGCGCATCGCCGACGAACTTTACCTTAAACGCTTGATTGTTGGTGGTTTTGACGGCGTTTACGAGTTTTCGAAAAACTTCCGTAACGAAGGTATGGACCGCACACATAACCCCGAGTTTACATGTATGGAAATATATGTTGCCTATAAGGACTATAACTGGATGATGGACTTTACCGAGCGCATGCTGGAAAAGATTTGTCTTGATGTGAACGGTACCACAGAGGTCAAAGTAGGCGACAACACCATCTCGTTCAAGGCTCCTTATCCACGTGTTACAATGCGTCAGGCCATACTTGAACATACCGGTTTTGACATTGAAGGCAAGTCGGAGGACGAGTTGCGCCACGCCGCACGCGAAATGGGAATTGATGTTGACGAAACAATGGGCAAGGGCAAGCTTATTGACGAGATATTCGGCGAGAAATGCGAAGGCCTGTATATACAGCCCACATTTATAACCGACTATCCTATAGAAATGTCGCCGCTAACAAAGCGTCACCGCGACAACAGCGAGCTAACCGAGCGTTTTGAACTGATGGTTAACGGAAAAGAGCTGGCAAATGCATACTCCGAGCTTAACGACCCTATTGACCAGTATGAACGCTTTGTAGAGCAGATGCGTCTGGCTGAAAAAGGCGACGACGAGGCTATGATTATAGATAAAGACTTTATACGCGCTCTCGAATACGGCATGCCGCCCACTTCGGGAATGGGTATAGGCATGGACCGCCTGGTTATGCTTATGACCGGGCAAACAACTATACAGGAGGTTTTGTTGTTCCCACAGATGCGCCCAGAAAAGACCGTGCAGCGCGACAAGCCTGAGGCATATGCCGCCATAGGGGTTCCACAGGAGTGGGTTGCTCCCTTACAGAAAGCCGGTTTCACAACAGTGGGGCAGCTTGCCGGAGCAAATCCCGGAAAACTTTTTCAGGATTTGTGCGGTATAAACAAAAAGTTCAAGCTGGAACTTAAAAACCCTACCCCTGATCAAATTAAAGAATGGATAGCCGCAGTAGAGAAATAGCCGGTTCTACACCGGGGGACATGGTTCCCGGACGGGTGGCCGTAATGGGCGGCGGCTCGTGGGCTACGGCACTTTCCAAACTTATGCTCCAGAATATGCCCGGCATAATCTGGTATATGAGGCGTGACGACCGTATAGAGGAATTCCGCCAGTTGGGGCACAACCCGGCTTATCTGACCGATGTGGAGTTTCCGGTGGAAAAGATATGTTTCCTTTCGGATATAAACCGTGCGGCTATGGAAGCCGACACGCTCCTTATGGCCATGCCTTCGCCATACTTTAAAAGTCATCTGGCCAAACTGACAGTCGATATATCGGACAAAAGGGTGGTTATAGCCACAAAGGGAATTATTCCTGACGAGAATATGCTTATTTCGGACTATATGGTTGAACATTACCATGTGCGTCCGGAACATATAATGGTTGTTTCTGGCCCGTGTCATGCCGAGGAAGTGGCACTAGACCGTTTAAGCTATCTGACGGTGGCATCGCCGGAGAGAGCTGCCGCCAGGGCTTTTGCCGAGGTGCTTAACGGAAAGGCAATGCACACGCTGTTGTCCGACGATGTGAGCGGCATCGAATATGCCGGCGTGCTTAAAAACGTATATGCTATAGGTTCCGGGATTATACACGGACTTAAGACCGGTGACAATTTCCAGGCAATATTTCTTTCGAACGCCATACGCGAAATGGAACGATTTATAACCCAGGCCGTGGGCGGAACTCGCTGTATATGCGATTCAGTGTATCTTGGCGACTTGCTAGTTACCGGTTACTCGCGTTTTTCGCGCAACCACAACTTTGGTTCCATGCTGGGCCGCGGATGTCCGGTTCGCAGGGCTATGATGGAAATGGAAATGGTTACCGAAGGATACTATGGCACAAAATGTCTTTATGAAATAAATTCCCAGCGCGTGCATGCGTCAATGCCGTTGCTCGATGCTATTTATTCGATACTCTACGACGGGGTGCCGGTGGTGCGTGCCATGAGGCATCTGTCGTCGGAACTTGTATAAAACCCAATAATCCTTATATAACTATGGAAAAAATTCAGGTAAATATTAATTCCGCACTCAAAGAAATTTCTTTGGAGCAAGTTCGCCAGATTGAAAAGAGCGAGGCTGCCGCCGCGTTGCAGACTCTTAAAGACGGAACCGGCGAGGGGAATGACTTTTTAGGGTGGCTCGACTTGCCACAGCGCACCCCGCAACACCATCTTGACGAGATACAGGCTGCTGCCGACCAGCTTCGAGGCTGTTGCCAGTACGTGGTGTCGGTGGGCATTGGCGGTTCTTATCTTGGGGCAAAAGCCGTTATAGAGGCCCTTAACAACTCGTTCGACGCTTATAACGCGCCTGCACCGGGTTGTCCGAAAGTGCTTTTTGCCGGACAGAATATTGGCGAGGACTATCTGAACGAGCTTCAGGAATTTCTTCGCGACAAGAGTTTCGGAATTATCGTAATATCAAAATCGGGCACTACAACAGAGCCGGCAATAGCATTCCGCCTGCTTAAAGAGCAGCTGGAAGCGCAGGTTGGCAAAAATGAGGCATGCAAGCGTATTGTTGCAATAACCGATGCAAAACGCGGCGCTTTGCGCCAGCTGGCTACAGAAGAAGGCTATAAGACTTTTGTTATAGACGACAACGTAGGCGGCCGTTTTTCCGTGTTGACTCCCGTAGGCCTGTTGCCTATTGCCGTTGCCGGATACGATATAAAGGAACTTGTGCGCGGCGCTTTTGAAATGCAGGAAAAATGTGCGGAACCTTCCGACGACAATATTTGCGAACTGTATGCCGCAACACGCAACGCCCTTTACCGTGCCGGAAAGAAAACGGAAATACTTGTTAACTACAATCCCAAACTACATTATTTCGGCGAATGGTGGAAACAGCTTTACGGCGAAAGCGAAGGCAAGGACCATAAAGGCATATTCCCTGCCGCTGTCGACTTTTCAACCGACCTGCACTCGATGGGACAGTGGATTCAGGATGGAGAACGTACCATTTTCGAAACCGTCATATCGGTAGAAAAGGCGGCTTCAACAACTGTAATTCCAGCAGACGATGCAAACCTTGACGGCCTTAACTATATTGCCGGCAAGCGTGTAGACCAGGTTAACAAGATGGCCGAGCTAGGCACGCGCATTGCACATGTTGACGGTGGTGTGCCCAACATACGTGTTTCTGTACCGGAACTCAGCGAACGCTATCTGGGCCAGCTGATATATTTCTTCGAACTGTCGTGCGGAATATCGGGGTATCTGCTTGGTGTTAACCCGTTCAATCAGCCCGGAGTGGAAGATTACAAGCGCAATATGTTTGCACTGCTTGAAAAACCGGGCTACGAAGAAGCAACAAAAGCCATAAAGGCCAAACTGTAAATAAAATTTTATATTTACCCCAAAAACCGTCTGGCAATTCAACTTATTGCCAGACGGTTTTTTGACATACAAGGTTATGCATAAAGTGTTTTGTTAATTATATGGTGCCGGGCTTTGGTTTGCCGTGTAGTATGCGCTTGCCAAACGAGAACCAGCAGGCACATCCAAGGGCGGCAGTGGAGACAATTACAAACACAAGCATTAAGGCCGGCGGCAGGCAGAGGTGGTTGCGGTATTGCCATGCCAGCTGTATTATGGGCCAGTGAAACAGGTATATTTCGTACGAAATGTTGTCGTTAATTCCGCCCCATGCACCCCATTTGCCAACCATTGAGAACCATATTACAAGTGCCGGTATAACCATTGGCTCGATAAAGTATGCATAGTATGGTATAATGCCGGAGCTGCATAATAGAGCGATACATATGGCTATTATGGCCTGTTTGTGGCGCATAAAGCGGTCGTAATTCATGTAGATGGCAACACCGGCATAGAAGTATGAAAGTTGTCCCAGCACCTGGCGTGAGAAAATGTAGTAGAATTCATTGCCGGTAACGTCATACAGGTGGTGCAGCCAGAGGCGGTATGAACATGAAAGCAGGTATATGGCTGTGATTACTTTGTGGCTGTGCCACCTGGTTTTGTGTACAAACCATACTGTGACGGGTACTGACAGGTACAGCAGCCATTCCACCTTCATTGTCCACAGCGACGCGTTTACCGCCCTTAAAGGGTTGTTCTCGAACACGCCGGGGAGATCGGGGCAGAGAAAGTTTAGAAAAGCAGCATTGCATGCAACGTATTTCAGCCATTGGGCTGAAATATAATTTTGCCTGGCATCAGGGTCTGTTGTGAAATACAATAATATTGCGCATGCCGCTATAATGAAGAAGTAGGGCGGCAATATCTTGCGCGCGCGCTTCTTTGTGTAGTATCCTAGCGAGGGGCTGCGACGGTAGCTGCCGTAAACAAGGAATCCGCTCAGGGCAAAAAAGCCGCCTACGGCATGGTAGCTTGAAACCGGAAGCCAGTAGTTGGTGCCGAAAATAACGTTGAAATGGTGCACGATAACGGCTAGTGCGAGAATATACCGCACCATGCCCATGTTGTTGTGCCGGTTTATAGTCAGCCCCATTGCGAAGTTTGAGGGCTAAAGAGCTTCAATGCGGCCCAGGCACTCCATCATGTCGGCTCGTGACATTTGCCGTCTTTCCTTGAGCAGTTTTGCAAAGTCGTGTGCCACCGCGTGCACTCCGGGATGGTTGAATACTTTTTCCAAATATGCGTAACTGCGGTTAAACACGCGCTCTACCTCGTCGCTTTCCAGTGCGCACGAACTGCGTCCTTCCTCGTCGAGGCATACCAGAAGCTTTGCACGTGTTTCCTTTGACGGGTGGGTGCCATGCAGCACGTAGCTGCGGCATAGTATGTTGCCTATAAGCATGCCCATTGTTGCCTGATAGTGTTTCAGTACGTGGCTCCATGAGTTTTTGGCAGAAATGCGCGGATTGCCGCAGAAGTAGTATTCTGGAACGAATTCAAACACGTCGGCCGGGCCGGCATCGAGGTTAATGGCTGCCATAATGTCTTCGGCATTCCATATAACCAGCCCTATGGCCATGCCCGTAATTCCGTAGCATTTGTCTGATTCGTCGGTATATTTTAATGTGGCAGGCATTTTAAGTTGATAGTAAAAATTAATAACAATAATAACTCAATGTAAAGTTACATTATCTCCAGACTATTTCCAAAACCTGTGTTCGGCCGATGTCAGTTTACGACGAGTATCTTTGTTACTACTTTGGCTTCTTTTTTCTGTGCCCCGTCGCCACCTGTCGATGCAAACACGTAGTAAACGCCTGTCCGTACCCTTTCGCCTGATTCGTTACATCCGTCCCAGATTACCATGCCGCCCTCCGACCGTGTATGATATAACACGTTCCCAGAGGCATCGGCTATTTTTATCAGGGTGTCGTCCATAAGCCCCTTAATGGTTATCCAACCGGTGTAGTCTGGCTTTACCGGGTTGGGGAAAGCGTAAACGTCCGACAGGTTGTCTTCTGCCGGGGCTGATGATGAGTTGTAGCATAACAGTCCGGTGGGGGTTGCTACGTATACATGGTTTGAGCCGTTTTCGCAAACTATGTCGTATATTATGTCGGAACTGAGTATCGAGTTTTCAGATGTGAAATGTTCAAGAATCTGCCGTCCGTCGGGACTGGTGAGAAACAGCCCCGATGCAGAGGTCCCTATCCATTTCCGGTTGGCACCGTCAACGGCTATTGCTGTTACTGTCTGGTTGGCGAGCAGGTAGTCGGCAAGCATTGTACCGTCGTTGCGCGGAACCTTTATCCGCTCAACGGTCCCGTTGTCGGTGAGCATAGCCTGCGCATTGTGTATGGCGAACACGCCGTCGGAGGTACCCACCCATACCGAACCGTTGAGGTCCTCTACTATGGCGGTTGTACGCATCGGGCCGAATGTCTTGGAGTCCTGGTCGACAAATTTGTTTGTCATTCTGTAGCGGTCGTCGGTTGTCGTGGCCGTACCGTTGGTGTTGTAGAATACAATATAGTCGTTACCCCAGCCCTGGCTCAGAATTACAATGTTCTTGTATTTGGGGTTTCGTAGCGGCACTATGCCTGGGTTATATGTGTCGGCACCGTCGAAATCGGGAATGTATATCCTGTTCCAGTCTGTTTTCTGTATGTTTTTTGCGTGTACCTTTTCAGCCGGCAGCATCAGGAGCCGGCTTGTCTCGGCTGTCTTGATGTATGTCCAAAGGTTCTTTTGCTGGTCGAAGGCTATGTTCAGGGCGGCGTAGGCATACGACGAGTCGACAGGCATGTTGCGCCAGTCCAGCTTCTGTTCCATTTTGCCGTCTTTTATTTTGTACATGCCTTCATACCACGAACCCAGGTAGTAGGTAGAGGGGTCGGACGGGTCTTCCTCTATTTTGAAGTTTGCATAGAGGTACGATACCGTAGGTTTGCGGAACAGCAATTCCTCGGGGGTTATGTTTTCCGCAATCCCGTTGGCAAGAAGGTTTATGGACCCGTGGCTTGTGTGGTCGAAATTTTCAGGGTAGCGCGTTGCCAGCAGGTTGTACATGTAAATGCCGTTTTGGCCCTGCGTCATGCGGCCAAGGCGTGTGTCGACACTGGTGGCTATGGGGCGTATCTGGTTGCCGTCGGGAATATTGAATGTATAGTTTGTCTGGTCAAATGTGCCACGGCCCAGTCCGTCGCGGTTAACATACCAGAACTCGTTGCCCCGGGTGCCTCCGTTGTAGGCTACATAGTTGTTTATGCGAATTTTTTCCGGTATGCTTATATAATGGTATGTGTAACCGTATTCATTGTTTGCTGTTTCAACCAGTATTAACCCGAAAGTGTTGGCCAGTTGCAGTTTGTCGCCGTATCGGCGTATGGCGGCGGCTCGTCCGAAGTTTAGTTGCTCCCTGATGTTGAATGTTCCGGCGGCAGGGTCTATTTCTATAAAAGACGCTACGCCTGTATCCATCATTCTATGGGTCGAAACTGCTATGTTGTCGCTGAGTTTTTCCATGTTAAGGGCATAGTGGAAGCCAAGGTCGCGGAACTTGTTCAATTGTGATATCTTTTCGCTTTTAGGAACCACCATTACCCGGTTGTTGCATAGCATTACAATGTGCCCTGCCATGCATGTGACAGCGGTTACCTCCTGGTTATATATGCCTGATTCCAATACGGAATGCGAATCCATATTGTATTTTACCAGTCCGAATCCTGTTGCCACGTACATTACGTTGCCATCGAAAGCAATATCGTTGATGGTTTTGGCGGTAACAGTTTGGGCATCCTTTATTTCAGACATGTTTACTATACGGCCGTCGTCGTACACAACGTCTATGTTTGCGTTGCTGTATGCCGCTACAATGTAGTCGCGGTCGTAATTACGGTATATCTCGGATATGCTCATTTCGCTCAGCCCGGTATTTTTGTTGTAACTGATCAGTTCCTCGCCGTCCTTATCGAAGGCATAAAGGTTTTTGTCGTTAACAAGGTAAACCATTTTTTTTGTGTCGATGAGCGATGTGGCCGCAGTTGTGAAACTGTTGTAAACCTGCCATTGGCCTATAGCGTGCTGGGCCGGGGCCTGTGTTGTTGCACACAGGGCTGTAATGAGGGAGATTATTGTTTTTCTGAGCATGGTGTTGTTTGGTTTAGCGTCGGCATGCAAGTATTGCCGCCAGTTTTGTCATTGCCCGTCCGCGGTGGGATATGGCGTTTTTCTGCGATGAGTCCATTTGGGCAAAAGTTATTTCAAACCCGTCGGGGCGGAACACGGGGTCGTAGCCAAACCCTTCGGAACCGGCAGGCTCGGTGGTGACGTACCCGGGGCATTCTCCGCTGGTCATTGTAACTTTGCTGCCTTCTATAAGTGCTACAACTGTACGGAAACGTGCCCGGCGGTTCTGTTTTCCTTCAAGGTTTTTTAGAAGCAGGTGCATATTTGCCTGTGAGTCGTGGCCTGGACCGGCATACCGGGCCGAATATATGCCGGGAGCACCGTTAAGTGCGTCCACTTCCAGGCCGGTATCGTCGGCAAAGCAGTCGTAACCGTAGTGTTCTTTTATGAATACGGCTTTCTGACGTGCGTTTTCGTCGAGTGTTGTTCCTGTTTCCGGAATATCTGTATGACAGTTTATGTCGGCTAGCGACAGCACGTCTATGCCCAGCGGCTGCAATATTTGGCGAGCCTCGCTGAGCTTGTGTGCGTTGTTCGTTGCAAAAACTATCTGGCGCATATTTGTATGTCTTATAGAGTACTATTTGTCAGGAGCCTGCAGCAAGGGGGCTGTTTCGTCCTCTGTCTGCAGGCTCCTGTGTAGATAACGCTTTTTTTGTGCGGATTATTGCGTGTGCTATCCTAATACGATGTTGACAATCTTGTTGGGCACCACTATTATTTTACGCACGGTTTTGCCTTCAAGCCATTTTGCCGAATTTTCATGGTTGAGGGCCATCTGCTCTAATTGTTGCTGTGAGGTGCCGGTCGGGACCTGTATGTTGAAACGTGCCTTTCCGTTGAATGACACGGCTATGGTGGCGGTGTCTTCTACAAGGTATTTTTCATCGTATGACGGCCATTGGGCATCGCATACCGTTGTGTCGTGGCCGAGCGTGTGCCACAGTTCTTCGCTAATGTGGGGGGCAAAGGGGGCAAGTATAACTATTAACTGTTCAAGAATGGCGCGGTTGCGGCATTTTTGCTGGCCAAGTTCGTTGACGCATATCATGAATGCGGCTACTGACGTGTTGTATGAGAATGCCTCGATGTCGGCAGTGACTTTCTTTATCAGTTTGTGTAGCGATTTCAATGATTCGCGTGTTGGTTCTCCGTCTGTTACAGCCAGGTCGTTGCCGTTGAAGAAAAGTCCCCACAGTTTTTTGAGGAAGCGGTTCACGCCGTCAATTCCGTTGGTGTCCCACGGTTTGCTTTGTTCCAACGGGCCCAGGAACATTTCATACAGGCGGAGGGTGTCAGCTCCGTATTTTTCAACTATATCGTCGGGGTTTACAACGTTGAACATTGATTTCGACATTTTTTCAACAGCCCAGCCGCATATGTAGCGCCCGTCTTCGAGCACGAATTCTGCGTTGCTGAATTCTGGCCGCCAGTTACGGAAACGCTCCAGGTCAAGAATGTCGTTGTTTACAATGTTTACGTCTACGTGTATCGGGGTGGTATCGTACTGGCTGCGCAGTCCTGCCGACACGAACGTGTTTGTGTCCTTTATACGGTAAACGAAGTTCGAACGGCCTTGTATCATGCCCTGGTTTATTAGTTTCTTGAAAGGCTCGTCGCGGCATACTGCGCCGAGGTCGAACAGAAACTTGTTCCAGAAGCGGCTGTAGATAAGGTGGCCGGTGGCATGTTCTGTGCCGCCTATGTACAGGTCAACGTCCTGCCAGTAGCTGTTGGCACGGGCGCTAACAAGCGCGTCGGGGTTGTGTGGGTCCATGTAGCGCAGATAATAGGCCGACGAACCGGCAAATCCTGGCATGGTGTTCAGTTCCAACGGACATCCGTCCTCGGTTTGCCAGTTTTCGGCACGGCCCAGCGGCGGTTCGCCTGTTTCGGTGGGCAGGTATTTGTCTATTTCCGGAAGTGTCAGCGGCAGCTTGTCTTCAGAAAGCAGGCTGGGTATGCCGTCGCGGTAGTACACCGGAAACGGTTCTCCCCAGTAGCGCTGGCGGCTGAATATGGCATCGCGCAGGCGGTAGTTTACCTTTACTTTTCCAATGCCTTTTTCCTTTATGAATGTCTTTGTGGCGGCAATAGCGTCTTTTACCTCCATGCCGTTTAGGTTCAACTCGGCCGATGCGGAGTTTATCATACGGCCCGATTTGGCATCGAAGCTCTGTTCAGACACGTCGGCACCCTCGATAAGCGGTATTATAGGCAGGTTGAAATGACGGGCAAAAGCGTAGTCGCGGCCGTCGTGGGCAGGTACGGCCATTATTGCACCGGTTCCGTAGCCTGCCAGCACATAGTCGCTAACCCATACGGGTATCTCTTTGCCGGTAAGTGGGTTTATGGCATATGCGCCGGTGAACACGCCGCTTATTGTTTTGTCAATCATGCGTTCGCGTTCAGTTTTGTGCTTAACCTGGTCGAGATATTCTTCAACGGCTTTTTTCTGATCGGGGGTGGTTATTTGCTGCACATAGGCGCTTTCAGGAGCGAGCACCATGAATGTTACGCCGAACACGGTGTCGGCGCGTGTAGTGAAAATTTCGAGTTCGATGTCCTGTCCGGCAATTGGGAAGCGCATTTCGGCACCTTCCGAGCGACCTATCCAGTTGCGTTGTGTTTCTTTGAGCGATTCGGTCCAGTCAATGGTGTCTAGACCGTCTAACAGTCGTTGTGCATAGGCCGATACGCGCAGGCACCACTGGTACATAAGCTTTTGCTCTACAGGGTATCCGCCGCGAATTGAAAGGCCCTCGCTCACTTCGTCGTTTGCCAGTACGGTGCCGAGTTTGGGACACCAGTTAACCATTGTATTGCCAAGGTAGGCTATGCGGTAGTTCATGAGCGCGTCCGATTTTTCCTTTTCGGTCATGGCATTCCATTGTGCGGCTGTGAATTCTGTATCCTTGCCACGGGCGGCAGTAACGCCTTCCGTACCATGTTCTTCGAAACGGGCTGTCAGGTTGGCTATGGGCATTGCTTTCTGCAGGGCGGTGTCGTAGTAAGAGTTGAACATCTGCATGAAGGCCCACTGTGTCCATTTGTAATATTCGGGGTCGCAGGTCTTTATTTCGCGGTTCCAGTCGTAGCAGAAGCCTATCTTGTCTAGCTGGTTGCGGTAACGGGCAATATTCTGGCGTGTTGTCACCTCGGGGTGCTGCCCGGTTTGTATGGCATATTGCTCGGCTGGCAGGCCGTAGGCGTCGTAGCCCATGGGGTGTAGCACGTTGAAGCCTTGAAGGCGTTTGTAGCGCGAGTATATGTCGGATGCTATGTAACCTAGCGGATGTCCCACGTGCAAACCGGCTCCCGAGGGGTAGGGAAACATGTCGAGTACGTAGTATTTTGGCTTGTCGGGGTTGATTTCCGTACGGTAGGTGGCATTGTCTTTCCAGAATTTCTGCCAGCGGCTTTCTATGTCTTTATGATTGTATTCCATTGGGATTATATAGTTTTTTCAAAAGATTATAAACCTAGTTTCTCGCTTATCTGCAGCATGCGTTCAATGGGTTTTAGCGCGCGTTCGGCTGTGGCAGCATCTACATTTACTTCGGGCGACTCTGTAAGCAGGCAGTTGTATAGTTTTTCCAATGTGTTCAGTTTCATGAAGGAGCATTCGTTGCATGCACATGTGGAGTCGGCCGGAGGAGCCGGTATGAAAGTTTTTTCGGGGCACTCTTTTTGCATCTGGTGCAATATGCCGCTTTCTGTTGCAACTATGAATTTGTTGAAAGGTTGCGATGCGGCGTATTTTAGCAGTGCGGCCGTGGAGCCGGTTTTGTCGGCAAGCAGTAGCAGTTGCTTGGGGCATTCGGGGTGTGCAAGCACTTTGGCATCGGGATGCTGGCGTTTGAGCTCGGCGAGTTTTTCAACAGAAAACTGTTCGTGCACGTGGCATGCGCCGTTCCACAGTTTCATGTTGCGTCCGGTTACCGAATTGATATAGTTGCCCAGATTCCGGTCGGGGCCGAATATTATAGGGGTTTCCGGGGGGAAACTCTCCACTATCTGCCGGGCGTTGGTGGATGTTACAAGCACGTCGCTAAGAGCCTTTACGGCTGCCGATGTGTTTACGTAGCTTATTACTGTGTGGCCTGGGTTTTGCTTTATGAATTTTTCAAATTCCGGTGCAGGGCAGCTGTCGGCCAGTGAGCATCCTGCCGAAAGGTCGGGAATAAGCACTTTTTTACCGGGGCATATTATTTTTGCCGTTTCCCCCATGAAGTTTACTCCGCACAGCACTATGATGTCCTGTGTAAGCCGCGCGGAGATCTGTGCCAGGGCAAGGGAATCGCCTATATAGTCGGCCAGGTCCTGTATTTCTGGCCGTTGGTAGTAATGTGCAAGAATAACGGCATTCTTCTCCTTTTTAAGTCGGGTTATGGCTTCTGACAGTTCTGCACGTTTTTCATGTGCGGCTGCCGGGCCGGTTTGCTGGTTCATGACGGGTGTTTGTTGGTTTATGAAATGCAAATTTACACACATTTAGCGGTTTTTCCCATACGGTGTTCAATTTTCGGCATGGCAAATAAGGAAAAGAGGAAAATCCTTGCGGAAATTCCTCTTTTCAGTGCGCACGAAGGGACTCGAACCCCCACGACGTTAGTCACTAGATCCTAAGTCTAGCGCGGCTACCAATTACGCCACGTGCGCCGCTGTTTTGTATTTACAACTGCAAAGTTATGACTTTTGTTGCAATTATGCAAATATGCCGCCAATAAATTTGTTTTCCGGCAGCACCAGTTCCCGTTTAAATTAATTTTTTGTCGCAAATACCGGGCCTTATTGTGCCGGGCCGCTGATATTTCCGTTTTTTATACGTATCTTTGCGCGTTATAAAGTAAATAATTGTTATGGATCTTTTTGACACAATAAGCGCTCAGATTAAGGACGCAATGCTTGCCAAGGACCGCGTGCGTCTGGAAGCCCTGCGCGGTATTAAGAAAGAATTTCTGGAGGCACGTTCGCTTCCCGGTGCCGGCGGAACCCTTTCCGACGACGCTGCTGTGAAAATACTGGTAAAAATGGCTAAGCAGCGCCGTGAAAGCGCTGAAATTTACAGTCAGAACGGCCGTCAGGAAATGGCTGCCGACGAGTTGGCGCAGATGGCCGTTATTGAAGAATTTCTGCCCAAACAGCTTTCAGACGAGGAACTGACTGCCGAATTGCAAAAAATTATTGCCCAGACAGGAGCCTCGTCGGCTAAGGATATGGGCAAGGTGATGGGTGTTGCTACAAAGACACTTGCCGGAAAGGCCGACGGCCGCTTAATTTCGGACAAAGTAAAAGAGCTGCTTGGTTAAACCTATTTAAACAACACATCTATATGCTTACACTCCAACAAATAAAGGAAAATCCGCAACTTGTGGTCGAACGCCTGGCAGTGAAGGGCTTTGACGGCAAGGAGGCTGTTGATACTATAATTGCGCTTGACGACCGCCGGCGCAAGGCGCAGCTGAGCAACGACAACAAGGCTGCCGAACTTAACAGGCTGGCTGCGTCCATAGGGGCGCTTATGAAGCAGGGCAACAAGGATGAGGCCGACAAGGCTAAACAGGCTGTTGCCGCCCTTAAGGAAGAGCAGAAGGCTATTGCCGACGAACTGGCGCGTGCCGAATCGGAGATACGCCAGATTTTGCTTACAATTCCGAACCTGCCGTGTGCTATGGTGCCCGAAGGCAAAACTGCTGCTGACAACGTGGTTGAGAAAACAGGCGGCCCGATGCCCGACCTGCCTGACGACGCGCTGCCGCACTGGGACCTTGCAAAGAAGTATAACCTGATTGATTTTGACCTTGGTGTAAAAATTACCGGTGCCGGGTTCCCTGTATATGTGGGCAAAGGCGCCCGTTTGCAGCGTGCGTTGATACAGTTCTTCCTCGACCAGGCCGGCGAGGCCGGGTATGTTGAAGTACAGCCCCCTTATGTGGTAAACGAGGCTTCGGGATACGGTACCGGGCAGCTCCCCGACAAGGAGGGCCAGATGTACTATGTTGGCGAGGATAATTTATACCTTATACCTACTGCTGAAGTACCTGTCACCAATCTTTATCGCGACGTTATTCTGTCAGACAGCGACCTCCCTGTAAAAAACTGCGCATATTCAGCCTGTTTTCGCCGCGAGGCCGGCAGCTATGGCAAGGACGTGCGCGGCCTGAACCGTCTGCACCAGTTCGACAAGGTTGAGATTGTGCGCATTGAAAAGCCTGAAAATTCATATGCTGCCCTTGAACAAATGAAAGACCACGTGCAGGGATTGCTCGACAAACTCCAGTTGCCGTGGCACATTCTGCGCCTGTGCGGCGGAGATATGTCGTTTACGTCGGCTATTACGTTCGACTTCGAGGTGTTCTCAGCTGCACAGAAGCGCTGGCTTGAGGTTTCGTCGGTTTCTAACTTCGAGACATATCAGGCCAACCGTTTGAAGTGCCGCTACCGTGGCGAGGACAAAAAGACGCGCCTGTGCCATACGCTTAACGGGTCGGCCCTGGCCCTGCCGCGTATAATGGCAGCCCTGCTCGAAAACAACCAGACTCCTGAAGGAATAGTGGTTCCAGAGGTATTGCGCCGCTATACCGGTTTCGACATTATAAATTAATATATACCGATAAGCAGAAGCGGCGGGGCTTCTTATGGAGCCTCGCCGCTTCTGCTTTGCTATAATGTTCAGAATAAGGGGAATGTTGCCGGATTCATGACGTATTTCTCATAGAACTGCTCGTTAGTCATGGAGAACATCATTATGCCTTGTATTATGGTGATTACTTGCCATATTCCGCAGGTTACCAGCGATAATACTATTGACAGTATTCCTGCCGTGGTTTTGCCCAGATAGAAGTACTGTATACCAAGGCTCCCCAACAATATGGCAAACAGGGCTGCCACGCCACGGCATTTCCCTTCGGGCCCGTATGCGTCGAACGGGTTGTCGGTGCGGTCTGTGTACGTGTGTATTGGCGGCGGTGTGCCAGGGCGCGTTTCTGTGCGCAGGTCCTGGCCGCAACGGCTGCAGAAAGATGAATAATCGTCGGCAAATTGCTGACAACGTGGACACTGTTTCATTTTTTTTTCAGTATTTCAGTATTAATGTTGCTTATTTTATCATGCCATATAACCGGGCTATTTCTTGTGGCCACAGTGATTCGTCGGGGGTTTCAAGTATGATAGGGATAAAGTCGGTGCGAGGATCGTTCATTAGCATGTTGAAAAATTCATTGCCCAGAGTTCCTTCCCCTAAGGGGGCGTGGCGGTCGACTTTCGAGCCCAGGCCTTTTTTGCTGTCGTTAAGGTGTATTGCCGACAGGTATCCTGGACCTATCGCACTGTCGAATTGCCGCCATGTTTCGGCATAGCCCTCGGCGGTTGCCAAGTCGTAGCCGGCGGCAAAAGCGTGGCATGTGTCAATGCATACGCCCACACGGCTTTTGTCGTCAACACGGTCTATTATATGGGCAATCTGTTCAAACGAATATCCCAGGTTTGAGCCTTGTCCGGCTGTACATTCAATAACGGCTTTTACTCCCGAGGTTTGTTCCAGTGCCAGGTTTATCGAATCGGATATCAGGTTCAGGCAGTCGTCTACGGGCATCTGTTTCAGGTGGCTTCCGGGGTGGAAGTTCAGCATTGTCAGACCTAGTTGCATGCAGCGGTTCAGCTCGTCTAGAAACGCGGCGCGCGACAACTGTAGTTTTTCTTTGTCTGGCGAGCCCAGGTTGATAAGGTATCCGTCGTGGGGCAATATGTATTCTGGCAGGTATCCCGTTTCTGTGCAACGTTGTTTGAAAAGGTCGGCTTCTTTGTCGGATATGGGTTTTGCCGTCCAGCGCGAAGGGTTGCGTGTGAACAGGGCAAAAGCCCTGGCCCCTATGTTTTGGGCGTTGACAGGGGCAGATGCCACCCCTCCGCCAACGCTTACGTGTGCGCCTATGTATTTGTTTGACTTGTCCATGTGGTTAATAGGGTGTTTAATTTGTAGTAAAGATACGCAAATGAGTTGTGAACGAGGCAGAAAATGATTGTTAAAATGCGGTTTAGTAAATTTTAACCTATAACTGCCCTTATGTAGTTGCATTTTACAAAACAAATTCCTAACTTTGCACTCAGAAACATCGCGGGATGGAGCAGTGGTAGCTCGTTGGGCTCATAACCCAAAGGTCGCAGGTTCGAGTCCTGCTCCCGCCACCAGTAATCGGATTAGGTAAAAGCCTTGTCCGATTTTTTTGTTTGGTTTTGGAGTTGGAAATAGTCTGGCACCAATTAGTCCTTGGCCTTCGGTAAATTAACCCGGGGCTTTTAACAGGCTGTTATTGTCAGTATTCTATTTTGTCCTGCTTTTTCTGCCACATTTTAAAGGCGCGTATTGCTTCTTTGTCAAGAAGCATTTCGGCAGGCAGTTTTCTTTTTTCGCGAGGGAGGGTCAGTTCGTCATAAATGAACGAATCGTCAAATCCTATATCCTTGGCATCGGTTTTTCCGTTGCCGAAATACACTTTGTCGAGGTGGGCCCAATAAATTGCGGCCAGGCACATAGGGCATGGTTCGCATGATGTGTATATTTCACATCCGCTAAGGTTAAATGTATTAAGTTTTTGGCAAGCGGCGCGGATGGCGCTGACTTCTGCATGGGCCGTTGGGTCGTGACTGGCGGTGACTCTGTTTACCCCGGTTGCCACAATTTCTCCGTCACGGGCAATAACCGCGCCAAAAGGACCGCCGCCATTGTCCAAATTTTCTTCTGAAAGCCTGATGGCTTCTTTCATTAATTCTTCTTTTGTCATAGTTGTGTTGATGCGTTATAACAAAACTGTGTAAGTCGTGTTGGGTCAAATATTGCCGTGTAATATATGTATTGTTTGGAGTGGTTTTTGTAAAACCTCATGCCGGAACCTTTATTGGGTTGGCGTTACAATTAGTCTGGTATTTGTCTGATATAAAAACAAGTCTCTGTAAATTTTTGTTCTACAGAGACTTGCTTAAATGTGTTTTGCGGAAAGGCAGGGATTCGAACCCTGGGTACCCGCAAGGGTACAACGGTTTTCGAGACCGCCCCGATCGACCACTCCGGCACCTTTCCAAAGGGGTATTTTGCGCTTTTGCAATGCAAATTTAATTCTTTTTTTTGATAAGCCGTTATTTTGATGTGTGTTTTTTTTGTTTACGGCGCGATTTTATCTTAACCTTGTGTCGAGCTGGCGTTATCTTATTTCCACCGTGGGACTTATAAGGTGCAGACGGGTGGTGGCGCGCGTTACCGACGTGTAGAGCCATCGGTAAAATTCCATGCCCATAAGTTCGGGCGGTATGTAGCTTAGGTCTACGTAAACATCTGCCCATTGTCCGCCCTGTGCCTTGTGACAGGTTACCGCATAGCCGTATTTAACCTGGAGCGCGTTCAGATAGGGGCTGCGCATTGCCAGTGTTGACCGCTGCCCGGCTGTTGGTTCTTTATGTGGTGCACCGGGTGGTGCGTCGGGGTCTTCCAGTTCGGGGTCGGATGCTATATTGTCGAAAAGCTCTACTACCTGTGTGTTGGTAAGCGACGGCATATCTGAAAGCAGCGTAGACAGTATTATTTTGCAGTCGAACGATATGTCGCGGTCGGGCAATGTCAGCCTTACGTCGGCAAAGCGGTGCCCGTAGCGGAATTCGGTTCCGTAAACCTTGTCTACCACTGCCATGTCGCCGTTGGCCAGAAAGTCGATTCCTTTTGCCTGTCGCGACCAGAAGTAGTTGTTTTTCGATATCAGCAGCACTTCGCCTGATGCCAGTTCTTCCTCTGCCCCCAGAATCATGGTTCTGACAGCCTGGTTAAACTCGGCGGCTCGTTGGTTTGAGCGCGTTATGAGTATGGTGCTCAGTATTCCGCCACGGGCATATGCTTGTTCAATGCTGTCGGCCAGCTGTTCGCCGTCAAGTACGTCGATGTCGGGAAACGGTGTAACCCTTATTACGGGTTCCGGCAACGGGTTCTGGCGCATGGCGCGGCGAATCCATGTTGCGTTGTACAGTATTCCGCTTTCGGCGGCCTGGCGTACGGTGGCTGTGAGTGTGGCGCGTGTCACGCGCAAACCCATGGCATGCAATACTGCCGGGTCCATAGCCGGCGAGTTTTCGCAGCCTACGGGGGGTAGCTGTGCTGTGTCGCCCAACAGTATAAGCCGGCAGTTTATGCCTGAATATACGTAATGCACAAGGTCTTCGAGAAGATTGCTTGTGGCCGAGTCGCCTCCTATCATTGAGGCCTCGTCAACAATGAATACGCAGTTGCGCGACCGGTTTTCTGCCACGCGCATAGACCGTGATGATGTTATGCCGTTTCCGGCCGTGGCATATATGCGCCTGTGTATGGTGTAGGCCGGATGCTGGGCAAACGATGCAAATACTTTTGCCGCCCGGCCTGTTGGTGCCAGTAAAACAGTGCCTATGCCCACGCCGCCGAGAGCCCTTACCAGTGCCGAGCATAGCGATGTCTTACCGGTACCGGCATAACCGTTTAGCAGGAATACGGCTTCCTGTGGTGCGTGCTGCGAGCAGAAACGGGCCAGCGCCGCTATCACTTCCACCTGTTGCTGTGTGGGTGAGTAGGGGAGCTGGCCCATTATGGTGTGTGCGAATTCGCGCGTGGTCATTGTTGTGGGTTCACGCGTTGGTTTTAGCCTTTAAGGCTCCATTCGTATCCGTCGCGAGTGTCTTTTATGCTGAAGCCGAGAGCTGTCAGTTTGTCGCGTATCTGGTCGCTTGTAGCCCAGTCCTTGTTGGCTTTTGCCTGCATGCGCATGTCGAGCAGCAGGTTTACGGCTTCTTCAAACGGCTTTGTTGCAGATGGCGATGCCGCTAACGGCGAGTTGTCGCAACGTATGCCCAATATGCCCGACAGGAATGTGTCGAACAGTGTTTTCAGTGAGTCTATGTCGGCCTGGGTTGCTGATTCCTTACCATCGTTTATCAGGTTCGTTATGCGGCAGGCTTCGAACAAATGGGCTATTACTATAGGTGTGTTAAGGTCGTCGTCGAGTGCCTCGTAGCATTTTTCGTAAAGTTCGGCAATGTTAACCGTTGATTTTTCCGAGGGTTTGAGTTCGGCAATGCGGCGATAGCCTTCCAGCATGCGGTTCAGGGCTTTTTCGGCACCTTGCAGGGCGGTGTTGCTGAAATCGACCGTAGAACGGTACTGGGCCTGCAGTATGAAGAACCGTATGGTCATAGGCGAGTAGGCCTGTTCCAGCTCAGGGTGCGAGCCGGTGAAGAATTCGTCGAGGGTTATGAAGTTTCCCAGCGACTTGCCCATTTTCTGGCCGTTTATCGTAATCATGTTGTTGTGCATCCAGTAGCGCACGGTTTCGTGGCCATGGTTGTGCGCAACCGACTGAGCTATCTCGCATTCGTGGTGTGGGAACATCAGGTCCATTCCTCCGCCGTGAATGTCGAAAGTCTCTCCAAGGTATTTCTGTCCCATGGTGGAGCATTCCAGATGCCATCCGGGAAACCCTTCGCTCCATGGCGACGGCCAGTGCATTATATGTTCGGGTGCGGCCTTTTTCCATAGGGCGAAATCGGCAGGGTTACGCTTTTCCTGTTGGCCGTCGAGTGCGCGCGTGGTGGCCAGCAGTTCGTCAATGTTGCGGCCTGAAAGTTTGCCGTAATGGTGGTCGCGGTTATATTTTGGAACGTCGAAATACACGGAGCCTTCGCTTTCATAGGCATATCCGCTTTTTAGAATTTCCTTTATGTATTCAATCTGTTCTATGATGTGGCCTGAGGCATGCGGCTCTATCGACGGCGGAAGCACGTTTAGTTTTTCCATGGCCTTGTGGTAGCGGTTCAGGTAGTGTTGCACCACTTCCATCGGCTCGAGTTGCTCAAGACGGGCCTTTTTTGCTATTTTGTCCTCGCCTTCGTCGGCATCGTGTTCAAGGTGGCCCACGTCGGTTATGTTGCGTACATATCGAACTTTATAGCCAAGGTGCTGCAGGTAGCGGAACAGTACGTCGAAAGTTATGGCCGGGCGTGCGTGTCCCAGGTGGCCGTCGCCGTAAACCGTCGGGCCGCACACGTACATGCCAACCCGTTCGGGGTGAAGGGGCTTGAACGGCTCTTTGCGTCGCGATAGCGTATTGTATATATATAGCTGGTGGTCGGGTTGTGTCATTGCTGTGATAGGTGGTTATGCTTTGAATGGATTGGGAATCTCGCTTCCGTTTGGACCTCCTAGCGGACGTTTTGGCTCGATAACGCCGAATGTCTTTTCGTAGCGGTCAATATTTTCACGTAGCGCAAACAGCAGTTGTTTTGCATTTTCGGGAGTCATTATCACACGGGTCTGCACGCGTGCCTGTGGCGGTTGCGGACACATTGCAATGAAGTCCATAACAAATTCCGTCGGAGAGTGGGCTATCATTGTAAGGTTGGCATAGTTCCCGTGCGCAACTTCCGGTGTAAGCTCTATTTTTATTTCGCCTTGCTGTGGTTTTTTAGAGTCCATAATTGTATTTTAGTCTGGAATGTTTGTTGTTTAAGCCGAATGCTTTAAAATGCAAATATACGGATAAGTCGGGTGCAAAAGCAAATTTATTTGTTTTTGCCGAGCGTGAGTATATTGTATTCATACAAATATACTAAGAATATTCGACGAAACATAATAGCGAATGTCGGGCGCAGCCCGGTTCGCGGTAGCAAAGCGAATTATGCGAGTCAAATATACGGATAAGTCGGGGTGCAAAAGCAAATTTGACCATGTTTTCTGCCCTGTTTGGATGTGAGTATGTGTAAAACAGCCACGATAATTTGTGGGTGCTGTGTTACAGCTTTTTGTATACCATGTCGAGCTTTGTATAGCCGAGGTTTTGGTTGCAGTGTTCCATCAGGCCCAGGGGGGTGGCAAGCGGTTTGCCGTCTTGTTTGTATATTGTTCCGCTTTTTGTGGAGGGTATGGTGGCGGCTTCACGCAGGTATTCGTCGCAGAAGTCCAGGCTGGGGAATTCGGGCCACTCATATATCAGCAGGTCCATGCCCACGGCATCGCAGGCCAGTTCGTCCTGCGACACTATCAGAGAGCAGCACCAGTCGTTGTTGAACGGTGCTTTCTGCCATTTTGGAGCCGGTGCACCGTTAACGTGGCGCGAACCGTAGGTGCCGTCAATAAGGAACAACAGAGTTTTTTGCCCTAGGTCTTTGTGGGCTATGAAGTCTACGAATGTCTTGTAGCCTGGGCGGCCGTGCCGTTTGTCCTGACTGAAGTTGTTGTGGGCGTTTTTTCGCCATTCAAGGGCAATGTCGGTGGCTCCGTACCAGTTTTTTGATGTAAGTGTCACGCCCGGGCCTACGTGTGTTTTAAGCAGGGCCGAGTTTATCAGGTAGTCGGCATCGGCTATGCATTTTGCCAGTCCGCGTGCCAGTTTGCCGTTGTCCGACGAATATACTATGCGTTCGGGATAGTACTCGCACTTTTCGCGTCCGTGGCCCCCGATGTTGTCTATGAAACGAACACCGGGAAATTCGCGGTATACTTTATTGTATATGCTGTCGGTTATAGCGCGGCTTGGTTCACAAAGAATAATGTCGGCAGGGCGTATTCCGCCGTCGTTCACCATTGACCTTACTAGCGCCAGGGTGACGAATGGCGACGAGTTAAGCTCTATGGTGTCGTGGTGGGTGATGGCGTTGTTCATGTTCAGTTTCACGGTTATGCTTTCGCCGGCACGGTAGCCGCGGTTGCCTTTGCCGTGTATTTTGTTGAAATGTCGGAACAGTGCGTTCCAGGCTTTTTTTGCATCGGGTTGTCCGGTGAGCTGCATTACGGCTTCGCGCACCATGGCATCGGCTTTGCTTTGGTTGTTCCACCTGTCTTCTACCCACAGGCCGGTTTTGCCGTCCCATTCGGCAATCCCCGGGCTGTGTATCCATGCCACGCGGCCCGGATGTATGCCGCGCCCTGTGCCCAACGGGGTGTTGGGGGCCACCATAAGCCGGGGCTGCCGGCCGTTGAAGTGGCCGAAAAACATGCGGTTGCGGTTAACGGCCTGGTCTAGCGGCTGTATTGTTGTGGACGGTCCAAGGTCGGGATTTTTCCATGACCTGAGCTTCCATGCTACTGTTCCGTCTGGTGTTATTTCAATTGCCTGCACCGGGGCGTTGGCAGTGTCGATAACGGTGCGCCATTCGTTTGTCCATTCGTTAACTATTATATTGCCGTTTTTTAGCTGTACGGCTTTTTGGGGCGATTTAAGCCCGTAGTCAGCCGTGTTGATTTTGCGCAGCGTGTTGCCGTCGCGGTCTATTTTTTTTACTAGGTTTTTGCCTACAACCAGCAGCCGTTCTTTTTCCACTTCGGCCACCGACCACGGGCTTTTTATTTCCCATCGTTTGAGTTCGTTGCCCTGTACGGAGTATTCACCCACATAGTCAAGGCCCATGTTGGCTACGAGCAGAGTGCCTCTGGACGACAGACGGGCATTGCGGAACTGCCCGTGCACGCCCTCTGACGACGGTAGCTGGAATTCGTGCACCGTGGTCAGTTCGGGAATACGCATCACAACGGCTTTGGCCGGTTTGCCGTTTTGAATAAACACAACCATGTCTGAGCCTACAGGCTGTACGGTGTGTATTTCCGTTCCTTCCGGAGCGGCATAGCTCCAACGTATTTTGTTTTCCGGAGTTATTTCGGATATGCCGTACTGGTGGGCCAGCAGCACGTTGCCGTCGGTCATTAAAACGGCATCGCTTATCTCGCCGCGTCCGTCGGGGTTATAATATTTCTGGGTAACCTTGCCTTCGTTTACAATAAACATCTGCTGGCGTTTGCCTTCGCCGGCATACATAAAGTTGTGGCGTTCAATGCCGGAATTGTCAGGTTGCTGTGCCGGTGCGTGTAAAAATCCACATAAAAGTATTGCTGCGGACATGAGCGGTTTGTAGATGCTTTCAGTTATCATGGCTTTATTGCAGAATTGTGTATAAACGTTTGCAAAATTACATAAATCCGGCAAGTAATTCCAGAAATTTTGTTGTAAGAGCTATAGGGGTGTTTTTGCGAAAACATATTGCAAACGAAAGCTGTTATAAATTTAATTATTATTTCAAACAACCGTTAATTATGAAACACTCGTTCATGGGCCGTGTGTCGGCCGGTTTTTTTATGTTAGCTATTGGGGCCGGAGCAGCCTTTTCGCAAAGCACGTCGCCTTATATTGTGCCTGTCGATGCAGACGGAACCCCCATGGCCGATAAAATAAGGCATATGACAGAAAACGGGGGCTTTTATGAAATTAAAGGCCTGGAGATAGAGTCGGGATTTCTATTTGCAGGGATAGGCCAGACAGAGGGTACATATTATTCTTTGAACAGCTGGGCTGTCAACCCTCCTGTTTACGGGTTGTTGAACCCCCTTTCTATTTCAGCAGGAAACCAATACATAAAAATGCCCTCAGGTACGTACGATTTGAAATTTTATACACGTCAAACGGTAGGTTCCGGTTACAACCATTTCACGATAGTGCCGTCTGATGATACCGAAGGGCCGTTCTATCCTGAGAAACTGTTCCTGCTTCTTGACGACGGTTCTAATATTGTAGTGACAGGCACGGACGGTGTATATACCTTGTCGGAAAACATACCGGAGTCATTTAAAATTTCGTATGAACCCAGAGACGATTCTAATTATATATATGGGGCAGTAGACGGCTCCGATACGGAGCTGGAAGCAGGCGAAGCTGTTGCTATAGGGTTGGACAAGGGCGTAAACGTTAAGTTTGTGTGCCATCCACAGGAGCTTGCCGATGATGATTACGAACTGGTAATATCGCTTGTAAACGGAGACAGCTTTGTGCGTATAGGTGCCGACGAGACAACGGCACTTGACTTTGTCGAGGCCGACGGTGACAGTGCCGAGGTGCGCTATTACACCCTTCAGGGCCATATGCTCGACCATGTGCCGCAAAACGGGCTTTATCTGCGTGTGTGCGGTTCGAAGGTTACCAAAGTGGCGCTTTAAACTGTTGGTTAACAATAGCTAGTCCGGTATGAACCGGCAAAGGTTTTTCCCGTCGAGGCAAAGTCTCGACGGGAAACTCTGCGTTATGGATTAGGGCTTGGCCAGGGGCTATGTGAAAATACTTTATGTAGAACTCGTTTAATGTACGGTTATTATTTCATGCTTTGTCATAAAATGGCTAAATTCATGGCATGAAAAGTTTACTACCGGTGAAGAAAATTGCGGTTTTTGCTTCCGGCAACGGAACAAATGCCGAAAATGTGATAAAGTATTTCAGTGTCGGCGATAAAGGCGGCGAGGTATGCCTGGTGGTTTGTAACCGGCCGGATGCCTTTGTGCTGCGACGTGCAGCCATATTAGGCGTGCCGTCGGTGGTTATGTCAAAAACTCAAATCAATACTCCGGAGTTGCTTCTGGGTCTGATGAACGAATATGCGGTAGACATTATTGTGCTGGCCGGATTTTTGCTTATGGTGCCGGGGTTTCTTATTGAACGGTATAGCGGCCGTATTGTGAATATACACCCCTCGTTGTTGCCAAAGTTCGGTGGCAAGGGTATGTATGGCCGTTATGTGCATGAGGCAGTGGTTGAGGCTGGCGAAACAGAGACGGGTATAACTGTACACATGGTAAGTGAGAGGTACGACGAAGGCCGAATCATATTTCAAGCACGTACAGCTGTAGGACCTTGTGACACAGCCTCCGACGTGGAGTCGGCGATTCATGAGCTGGAGCGCCAACATTATGCCCGTGTGATTGACGAGACATTTTGCTGTAGTAACAAATTGTAATTAAAAATGGCTATATTTGTTAGAATGTGAATTTTTTTACGAAAAATTCACATAAACCATTGTGCCTATTAACTTTTATATATACTTTTGTACGCTTGATTGTAATTTTTAATATTAATTTATAAAAGCGTATGAAAAGACTTTATTCATTATCACTTGCTGCGTTGTGTGTCCTAACGTCCACGATAACAGCCCAGACAACTCAGATAGCCGGGTTTCCGGAACGTGAGTTGGAACTAAAATCGGTCAGTGCTGAATATACTGAAGCCCATAATGTTACAAACGACGCTGTTCCTGCAGCCGAAGCCGCTCCTGCGTCGTTAGACGGTAAAAGTTTTGTAACCGTATACCAGGATTCCAAAAACAAGTATAACGGTTTCTTTACCGTTGAACAGGGCGAGGGCAATAATATAGTGCTCAAGAACTTTGCCGAGGGATACGATGTTAATGCTACCTACGATGTCGCAACAGGTAAAATCACTATTCCCACAAATGTAGTAATTGGCACCCATTCCACATATGGCGACATAACTATGTATGCACTTGATTTTGCTGCTAGTAACTATAACCGTAACCCTATTGTCGGAACTGTTGACGGCGACAAAGTAGTGTTTAACTACGGCGTTTACGGTTTGGTTGAAGAAGGCGGTTTTATTGTAATGGGCAACGTAACTGCCACGGAAGCTAATGCAAAGATAACATATACTATGAAACCTCAGCAGGGCGACCCTGTGACATTTGAAAATCCGTTACTTATTACAAAGACTTCTGATACGGCAATAAAGGTTGTGGGTTTGAGCGGAATATTGTATGGCGCTTATTATGAAGTTCCGTTCGCTATTAATGCATCGGCAAATACAGCCACACTTCCATTGGGCACCGTAATTGATAACCGTTATTCGTATAACCGTCCTTACTATCTTGGCGGATTCAACCCTGTTGGCCAGGTAGACGACCTTGAAATGAAGGTTATTACATCGGAGGCAACATCATTGCTTACTGCCGATAAAGTAGGATATGTTTATGCAAATAACATGCAGTACAGCGGCTATATATTTCACGATGTGAAAATTGATGTGAACTTCAATATTTTCACAGGCGAGGTTACCGGCGACGGCGATGGTGACGAAGATACAGACACCCCAACTGTGGACGGAATCAGCTACCAGCTTTATCGCGACAATGCCACTGCTACGGTTACAGGTTGTCTGGCTACACTTACTACACTTGACATACCTTCGGAAATAAATGTGTCTGGTAATGTTTACAAAGTAAATGCCGTAAAGACACAGGCATTTATGAACAATAAAACTATTACATCCGTTTCAATACCTGCCTCAATTGCAATAGTGGAGACAGATGCTTTCCGCAACATGTCGAACCTTAAGGCTCTTTACATAGCCGACATGGCGGCATGGTGTGCAATTGAATTTGCAAATGGCAATGCCAATCCTATTTATAATGTATTTCCTACATCTACATCAAGGTGGGGCAAGGTTTATGTAAAAAATACAGCACTTACTACACTTGATATTCCGGAAGGTGTAAAATCGATAGGACGCGCGTTCTACGGATTCAAGTCGCTGACTTCAGTTAAACTCCCTTCTACGCTCGAAACAATAGGCGACCAGGCGTTTGCCAACTGTACAAGTCTGGCCGAGATTGAAATTCCGGCATCAGTACAGTCTATGGGCTCTGTATTCTTTAGCTGCACCGGCCTTAAAAAGGTAACTTTCCAAGGAGGCGTTAAGGAATTTACAGGAATGACATTCTACGGGTGTAAGGCTCTTGAGTCGGTAAATCTGTCGGAAGGCGTGGAGAAAATAGGAAAAATGGTGTTCTCGTCATGTGCTGCCCTGACAACAATATCTATCCCCTCTACAGTAACTATGGTAGATATGATGGCTTTTGACGGCTGTTCCGGCCTTAAAGAAATTAAATCGTATGCCACAGTACCTCCAACTGCTGCCGTTATGGCTTTCGATGGTGTAGACGTTACCATTCCTGTTTATGTGCCAGCAAACTCTGTCGATGCATACAAGGCGGCCGACGAATGGAAAAACTTCACCAACTATCAGGCCCTTACAGTAAGCGCTATTGACGACATAGAAGCCGACAACAATGCTGTTGTAGAATATTATACAATTCAGGGTGTACGTGTAGACAACCCATCGAACGGTCTATACATAAAGAAACAAGGCAACAAAGTTTCGAAGGTTGTAGTAAAATAAGCCTCTCTTAATTGTTGCAACAGAATGCCAAGCGGCTGCGTCCATCGGGGCGCAGCCGCTTTGTTTAAACTTGTTGTTTTATTTGGCTATTCCGTTTTTTTCACATGTAACGGAATAAGATTGTATCTCGATATGATGTATTTTATTTCGGCTATGCTCTTTTTTATTATTTCCGGGTTCAGCCCTTGTTTTTCAAAATAGAATGCATCGATTGAATTTTTGTCCATCATAAGATTGCTGCAAGCCTCTTTCCCTTGCTGGTATGAATTCCAGTTGTTGAAGAACTCATCGAGATACGCGTCCGTAGGGGCTTCGTCCGGATGCGCAAAATATACGCTGACAATATATGTCCGTTGATAATTAAGTTTTGGACTTCCCTCAGGAGAGATATTCATACGTGTATATGCCAGTTCGTATTCTAGTCCGTCGCATTGAACTAGAACGTGGTTAGGTGCCAGTTCGGTAACGGAAACCGGAGCCGGGAAGCAGGAAGTTATGAAACGTCTGATTCTGCCAGAGTCCTTTCTTGGACAATGGATATAGTAGTAATATGAACCTATCAGTGTAAAAGGAAAGAAAAGAGTAAAAACGAATGCGGGAAAGAATATGCACAATATCCAGTTAATACCTTTACCGTCGCGCAATGACAATATTATTACCAATAAAAATATGGCAAAGCTTGTCAACAGAAGCAGGCCTCCGGCGTATTTGGCGGTAATTTTCAGCATTTCTCGTACTGATGAGAAATAGAGACGGTTGCTATCCTTTAAATGTGAAGAAAAATAATCTTTTAACGATATATTATCACCGTTTAGATATGTGGGGTTGGTTATATACATAGACTTGTGTTTGTGTTACTTTGCTGAAAACCTGTTGGTTAAATGTTGTGTGATTTGTATTTATGCTTGGGATTCTTCTTTCAGAGTTACTATGTGATATTTGTTTTTTGATTTTACTTACATTGATAAAAGGCTATTAATGTTTGGTAATTTTACAAAAAAAGTGGTGGAGGTAGACATGGTCTGATTGTCTTTTGGCGATTGATAAAATCTGGTTGGAATTATCTATTTTTCTTAGAATTTCTTCATCAGACCAAATTGATGGTTTATAACGGCTTAAATCAACAATCCATAAATTAATTTGTTTAATCCAGTCATCTATTGTATTTTCATCATTGATAAAGCCAAGTAAACCACAATCATTTTGTCCTACGCCATGTTTTCCTATTTTAAATCGTTCTATCCCGCCATTTTTATTGCTTCCAATGACATATTCCTTTTCTCGATGTATTTTATTGTCAGGAGCTGGAAGTATTTTTGCTTCGACAACAAACAATGGTTCATGAGAGGCACCTTCTTCTATAGGTAAAAATGCAAAGTCTGGAATTCCTTTGGTCTTGTAAAAATTATCTGTATATTCTTTATCAATTCTGATAGAATTTATGTGTTTTCTTAGCTGAATATCATTTTGAATAACAAATTCCTGAACTAAGGATTTCTCACTTGATAGATTGGGATTCTTATGACATCTTAAAGCCTCAATGAAAGGAGCATAGGTGTTTTGGATTGATTGAATGATTATCCTTAAAGTTGATTTTGGCTTTATTGTCGGAAATTTACCATCCGCATCAGAGTTCACTTTATTTGTTAAATTATCCATAACTTAATACCCTGCTTTTGATAAGTCAAGAACACATTTGTCTGCATCTCTGTATGCTATGGATGCAAGCCAATACCGATATTGGTTAGGCTTAATGAAAATGATAGTATTATCTTCATATACTTTAATAATTCTTGTAGATGTGAGCGAAGAAGATATTTTATTTGTTGTAAGATTCCCAATATTAAGCATATTCGGATTTATGTCAACAATAGGTTCGCACGTTTGTCCGTCATATTTAAAAATAGCGGCTAAATAGGTGCTTCCATATATAGAAATTATGTCACTTAATCTGAATTTTTCATTCTCTTGTCCATAAATCAAATTAAGAGTTCTACAAAATTCTTCGCCATATTTTTGCATATATATATGTAAATTTTTGTTAGGAATAGGCATGACTGCCTTCGAGCCTTCTCCGTTACGAAGAAAATATTGATAGAAATTCAGAGTATCTGAAATAACATTTGTATCAAAATCAGAAAGCAAATTTTTTATCTCTTTTTCATAATATGGTAGGTTTTCAATATCTTCTTTTTTGATAGCTGTATTTTTATAAACTAAGGCTTTACTTGACGTTGCAATTATATAAAATCTCAAATATTCCAGATTGTTACTCAAATAATTTCTAATTTCAGACAATCTATTTATATTACCTCCTAATTTAGCGTAAATACCAACAACTTCGTTTGAATATGGTATTGATTCATTATTAAGAGAAAAAGGAAGGGAGATATTTTCTTTTACTAATATATTAGGTGGTGTAAATTTTTCTTGATGTATATTTTTAAATGAATCATAATAGTCATCAGGAAAAAGTTCTTTATTTATCTCGTCTGTCTTAAAACTATTATTGTCGAGGCTTTTTGCTCCACTTTCGCCTTCAATAAATATAAAGTCGTTATTGAATACCTTTTTTAAAGTATTCAATGAGCTTAATTTATCTATAACGGATCGGACTCGTCCTCCTCCAATTAAATTATTTTTCCAAATATATTGATTGTTAATAGCATCATGCCTATTAACGAAGTGTCGGTCATAGTCATCTATATCGAAAGACAATCGTTCCTTTACCGACTTAGTTCGTCTAAAAGTTAAATGAAGGATGTTTTTTAAATTATCTGGTAGTTGCTTTTTTGTAAATATGGCAATGGTATCTACTTCAGCTCCATTATCCCATAAAACGCCATTTCTGGCAAGTGCTGTAAAATCGAATATCTTTTCTACATTATAACTTGAAAATAGGACTTTTTTGAATTCAATAGCAGTTGAATTATATAATAAAGCCGCAGATTTAACAATCAAACACTGTAATCCATTCGGATGAAGAAATGAAAAAGACTTAGATAGGAATTTTAAAGCGATTTGTTTGGATGGAATATTAGTCTGCTTATTGGCAATTTTTACTTTCCAGAATTTATTATTTCCTCCTCTCAAATCTCCACTTCTGCGGAATGGGGGATTGCCAATTATCAAATCAAATTTTAATTTTTCTAACTTGGCATAATTCTTCTTTTGTATTTCAAAATTTACATCATTTTGTAATGATGGGACTAATTCATCAATAAAAAAATCTGTATGCAATATATTAGAATTAGTCAAGTCGTCAAATTGTAGCTCGGTAATGATTTGTAAAGGAGATAATTCATCGCATAGTGCTAGACACAAGCTAAACGCAGCTAATGTGGTTGCTTGTTTTTCTTTATCACACCCATATATACATGCCAATAATTTTTTTAAATCACTTAGCTTAGGCTTATTATCAATGCTGTTTTGCTGCAGTCTCCACCATTGAACCAATCGTTTAAATGCAAAAACAAGAAAAATCCCAGAACCACATGCAGGATCTAAAATCTTATAGTTGCTTAAATCCACCTTATTATAATTTTTAAGTGGCATTGATTCATCTATAAGCAATCTTGCTAAATGTGATGGGGTATAATAAAGGCCTTTATTACGTTTATTTTCACCTAAAAATTCTTCATATAACCTACTTATCAATTCAACGGGAACATAGCTAAATTCGTAGTATCGTATAAGTTCCAAAACCATTTGTTCTCTATTATTCGGGTCTGTATATCCGTTGAGAGCTTTTGACAAGAGGGTTAAATCAATTTTCTTTAATAATTCTTTTTCTGTTTCATTCCATTCAAAAACATTTCCATTAAAATCTTTTTTCAATTTGCCTAATAAGTGGATGAAATTGTCATTATTATTTAATACCTCAACAAAGGTACTGGCATTGTTATATTCTTTAAAATATTTATCTTGAAACAAATTTAGTCCATTCTGATCTTTCCGTTCTTCCAAATATTTGATAAGAATAGATTGAATAATAACCTTATTTATAATTTCAATTTCATCATCTTTAAGTAGCTTTGCATATTCTTTTCTTAATTCTTTTATCCAGGTTAACAGGATGTTATAAGACGAGTTGTTCTTAAAATTAAATTTATCTTTGTTTTCTGCCTCTTCCCAAAAAACACCTGTTTTTATTTTGACAGCGAATAATTCATCATATGTATTTTTTGCTTTATTAAGCAATGATATGGTCTCTAATAAGACAGGTCTGTTGTTTTTTATGTGGGTTGTGCAGTCTATAATTTTTATTTCAGTATCATAAAAAACACATACTAATGGAATATTCCCACTACTCCAAACTTTTTTCTGTAATGAAGTTAGTTCGTTTTCATTATAAAGTTTGCCTGTGTAGTCGTATATGTATATTTGAGGGTTATAATAATTGTTTAGTTCTTTTTTAAAAAATACACCTGTGGCATCGAAATCTTGTGCCGTATCTAAATGAAATTTTATATGTAAATCTGTAACATTGTTTTTAGATTCACATAAAAAAAAGCATTCATCAAGTTCCTTATCGAACCCAATAGCTTTAAAACCAGTATATAACGCATTCGAACTCATCAAGTCGTAATTCTCTATTATCTAAAGTACAAATATACGATAATAATGGATAATGCATATACTAGCATTGCTTTTTTATTGCAATGCTAGTGATTATGGCTTATCTGATATGTTTTTTTAGTACTTATTGTCTATTTATATCCAATGAAATGGCGCTTTTCAGTATTTACTGTAGTGGTTTGAGATATCTTGAATGGCTAACTTGGCGGTTGGTGTGTTTATTGTTGGGAGGCTATTGTGTAGACGTTGGCGATAGCGTGGTATTGTTTTGGGGTTGTAACATTGTTTGGCGGAGGAAGTTGTAAATATAGTCTAATTTTGTGTTCATGGGAACAACGGCGGCATCGTGGTTCATTCCGCGGTAGGTGTGGAGGATGTGCGGCACGTTGATTCGCTGCATCTGGTTTGCTATGTCTTTTACGCCGTTCATGTTCCATTGTTTTTGGGGCACTTTAAGCGTGGCGTACGGTACTATCGGGTCTGTATCGCCATGAAACATCAGCAGTGGGCAGGGGGCCTGTTTCCATTGCAGCGAATCGCCGTTGGCGGCGCACCATACACCCCCGGCCATAGACACGACGGCGGCATAGTTGAAGCCTGGCGGCAGGCTGCGCGTTTTTTCCGTATTGTTGCACAGTGCATGTTCCGCAGTGAGTGCGGTTATTGCCCCGGCACTGCTGCCAATCACCACTATGCGTTCTGTGTCAATATTATAGCGTTGCGAGTTGGCAATAATGTAGCTGGTGGCATCGAACAGGTCGTCGATGGCTGTTTTTATTGACTTGTCTATGGCATCTGTCACGCCTTCATCGGCAAGACGGTGTTCGGCTACAAATTCGCCAATGCTTTTGTCGGGGATATTGCCGGACTTCCGTGCGCGTGCAAAGTCGCACCGATAGTCGGCGGCGACACCGACAAAACCTTTTCCGGCAAAATAAGGCAGCAGGGGATATGTGTCGGAAAGGGCTGTACGGCGCGCCTGGTTTTCCCAGCCGCCGCCTGAAAGGAATATTACGGCCGGGCGTTTGACACAGTTTGCCGTTACAGAGTCTTTAGGCTGTATAATGTCTACGTATAATGTGTCGTTGCCTTTTATGGCATATACTGCGGTTGAAAGCGTGAGGTTGCCGGTATTAACCGCATTTGCGGCCAGCAGGCATGTGGGGCAAGCTGCTAATAATAAATTTCTAGATTTCATTTTATGGAAAATATTGCAGAAAGGGTTGTTTCCGAATTGCCGCCTATAAACAGTGTGAAATCGCCGCTGTCGATGCGAGGGCGTAGGTCTGCGCCTATGTATGAAAGTTCGCTGACGGGTAGTTCGAACTCTATTGTTTGTTTTTCTCCTTTACGCAACGGTACGCGGCGGAATTGCTTTAGTTCTTTTACAGGGCGAGTCACCGAAGCAACATGGTCACGCACATAAAGCTGTACTGTTTCCGTGGCATCCATAGTTCCGTTGTTTGCAACCGTTATACGGGCTTTTATAGTCTGGTCCTTGCCATACTCGCCGGCTGACAGTTTTAAATCGGAGTATTCGAAATAGCCGTAGCTAAGCCCGTACCCGAACGGGTACATAGGTTTGTGCCCGGCATCAAGATAGTAGCTTGTGCAGCCAAGGAACGTGTTGCCGGCGTCTTCAGGAATGCCATCCAGCCCGATTTCGGTTCCGTTTGCCGGCCGCCCGGTATTGTTGTGATTGTAGTAAATGGGCACCTGGCCGGTTGTGAGGGGGAATGTTACAGGGGTCTTGCCCGACGGCGATGTTACACCCAACAGCAGGTCGGCCAGGGCCGGCCCACCCATTGTGCCTGGATGAAACGCGTAAAGAACGGCTGCCGAGCGGTCTATTTCAGGCTTTATTGTCAGCGGACGGCCTGCCATAACCACCATCACTACGGGTTTGCCCGTGGCTGAGAGCCGCTCGACAAGTTCCGACTGTCGGCCTACAAGGTTGAGCGAGGCCATACAGTGCCCTTCGCCGGAAAATATCGCTTCTTCTCCCACGGCAACCACTATAGCGTCGGCATTTCTGGCTGCCGTTACGGCGGCATCAATTCCTGACGGGTTGTCGTGACGGGTGTACTTTAGTGATTCTACAAAGTCCATAGCTATGCCTTTTTTACGGCATAGTTCGTCCAGGCCATGACGCAGTGTGACGGTATGCTCTTTCTCGCCGTCGAAAATCCATGTGCCTAACTGGTCGTAGCGCGCATCGGCCAGGGGGCCTGTGAGCAGTATGCGGTTTATGCGGTTTGGCTTTAACGGCAGCGTGTTATTTTCGTTTTTCAGCAGTATGGCGCTCTGCAGGGCTGCTTCTTTTGCGGCAGCAAGATGTTCTGCCGAATATTTTACGCTTTGCGGCGTGTGTACAAATGGGTCCTCAAACAGCCCCATTGCAAATTTAACATATAGTATTGCGGCTACTGCCGAGTCGAGCCGGGCTTCGCTTACGTGTCCGTTTTCAATCAGTCCGCGCATGGTTTCAAGGTAGTGGCCTGTTTCCATTTCCATGTCGAGGCCGGCATTCATTGTTTGTCTGGAGGCATCGGCAGCGTCAGCAGCCACTCCGTGGCTGATTAGTTCGCGCACGGCAAAGCAGTCAGACACTACGAAGCCGGGAAATTTCCATTCTCCTCGCAAAATGTCGGTGAGCAGGTGCCGGTTGGCCGACACCGGTATGCCGTCGTTGTCGTTGAATGATGCCATTATGGTGAGTGCCCCTGCGTCAATGGCCTGGCGGAATGGTGGCAGGTAGGTTTGGCGCAGCACGCGTTCGGGAACGAATGTGGAATTATAGTCGCGTCCGCCTTCGGCTGCACCATAGGCTACAAAATGCTTGGCACATGCAGCAAGCGAGGTGGGGTCGCCTGCCAGTCCGCCTTGAAATCCTTCGACCATGGCCTGTCCCATCTGTCCGGTCAGATAGGGGTCCTCGCCGCAGCCTTCGGCTATACGTCCCCATCGCGCGTCGCGCGCAATGTCGAGCATTGGGGCAAATGTCCAGCGTATTCCGTCGGACGAAGCCTCTGTGGCTGCTACACGTGCTCCTTTGCGCGCTATGTCGGGGTTGAAAGTGGCGGCTTGTCCCAGCGGAATCGGGAAGATGGTTTTATAGCCGTGTATTACGTCGCGCGCAATCAGCACCGGAATGCCCAGCCGCGATTTGTTAAGCATTATTCGTTGAATGGAGTCTGCCACCTGTGGCGACGATACGTTCATTATCGAGCCTATGTGCCCTTGCTCAAACTGCGGAACCCATCCGCCCAGGTCGTGCATGCCCACAGCCACGCTGCGCTGGTTTGTCTGACCTATTTTCTCGTCAAGTGTCATACGGCCAAGCAGGTCGTTTACACGTACGGCTATAGGTTGCGATGCATCTTTATACAAGGGCGATTTTTCTATTTTTTCCCCGGCTGAGGCCGACAGGACGGCGATTGCGGCTAATATTGCGGCCAATGTATTATTTGACAATCTTATACACATTACAATATGGTATTGTTAAAACAGGTTAATTAGAGAAAATATATTCAGGATAGCAAAGATAATCAAAAAGTTGTAATTCTTTTGCTTAAATTTGTATAGTCTTGTGGGTTTTGGTATGCATGGCCTGTGGAGACATTTATCCAAATAAGTTGTCACATTTTTGTATATGCTACGTAAAATAAGAATTGCTTTGGCGGCGTTGTGCTTTGTGCTTATAACATTGCTGTTTCTGGATTTCACTGGCTGGGCGCAGGCGCATTTCGGATTTTTGGCCAAAATTCAGTTTTTGCCGGCGTTTCTGGCCCTTAATGTGTTGGTTTTGCTTGGACTGGTTTTGACAACACTTTTGTTAGGACGTGTTTATTGCTCGGTGGTGTGTCCGCTGGGTGTGATGCAGGATGTTGTAAACCGTTTGCGCTGTATGGCCGGCAAACGGGCGCGTAACCGTTTTTCGTTTTCGCGGTCTAAAACAATTGTCCGTTGTGCTGTTCTGGTGGTGTTTGCCGTTTGTATGGCCGCCGGTCTGGGATGGCTGGCATCGCTGATTGCGCCTTATAGTGCATACGGACGCATGGTGCAGACACTGGCGGCCCCGGTGTATGACTGGGTTAACAATATATTTGCCGACAGGGCTGCTGCTACCGGCAGCTATGTATTTTACCGGCATGACACAGTTACCCGGCTTCCGCTTATGATTGTTGTTGCTGCCGCTACGTTTGCCGTTGTCTTTGCAACAGCCTGGATTGGAGGCCGTGCGTGGTGCAATACGGTATGTCCTGTTGGCACGGTGCTAGGATTCCTTTCGCGATACTCGTTTCTGGCACCTGTAATAGATACGGATAAGTGCGTTGGGTGTTCGTTGTGCGCGCGCCGCTGCAAGGCTTCGTGCATTGACTATAAGGCACACCGCATTGACTACTCGAAGTGTGTTGCGTGCATGGACTGTATTGACAACTGCACGCACAATGCTATAAAGTATACAAAACGCCGTAGTGCAGGCTTGCATAAAAGAGCTGTTGCTACCGACAAGTCGCGCCGCCGGTTTCTGAGTGCCGGGGCCATGCTTGTGGGCGCGGCTGCAATGAAGGCTGCCGATAAAACTGCCGACGGGGGACTGGCGAAACTGGAAAATAAGATTCCACCCAAAAGAACTCGTCCGGTGCTTCCTCCCGGTGCCGTTAGCATAGAGCATTTTACAACGCATTGCACGGCTTGCCAGCTTTGTGTCACGGCCTGTCCGACACAGATATTAAGGCCATCAACTTCGCTCAGCCGCCTTATGAAGCCGGAATCGGTTTATGAAAACGGTTACTGCAGGCCGGAGTGTACGCGTTGCGGCGATGTCTGCCCGGCCGGGGCAATACATCCGCTTACTGTTGAGCGGAAATCGTCGACACAAATAGGCCATGCGGTTTGGACTGCCAACTTGTGTTTCCCGGTGGCCAAGGGTTTAAGGTGCGGCAACTGTGCCCGTCATTGTCCTGTTGGTGCAATTTCCATGGTGCCTTATAACAGGCCGGACGGCCGGCTTGTTTATGTGCCGGCAGTGGACACGGAGCGCTGCATAGGTTGCGGTGCGTGCGAGTACGTGTGTCCGTCGCGGCCGCAGAGTGCCATTTATGTGGACGGAAACGAGGTGCAACGCATGGTTTGATGCTCAAAATAGTTGATATATGTCGGATATTCAAAAAAATATTTCAGATAAACAAAGCGGTGAAAGCCGCCGCAGGTTTTTGCGCAAACTCGGAGTGGGCGCTTGGGGATTTTCAGGAGCCGGGGCATTGCTGGGTGCCTGTAAGCGTATGGATGAAAAAAAGGAGCCGGCTGCGGAAGGGGCTGTTCCTACAGGAATGATGACTATGCGTAGGAACCGCTCTACGGGCGATAATGTATCGCTTTTAGGCTACGGGTGTATGCGCTGGCCAACAAAAACCGGCAACGACGGCAAGGACGTTATTGACCAGGAAATGGTGAACCGCCTTGTTGACAAGGCTATTGAACATGGCGTGAACTATTTCGATACCAGCCCGGCATATTGTCAGGGCCGTTCGGAGGCGGCTACGGGCATAGCCTTGAGCCGACACCCCCGAGAAAGCTATTATATAGCCACAAAACTGTCGAATTTCGCACCGCAGACATGGGGTTTCAAGGAGTCGGTGAATATGTACCGCAATTCGCTGAAGGAACTTAAAACTGATTATATCGACTATATGCTGCTGCATGGCATAGGTATGGGAGGTATGGATGCATTCAGGGCACGGTATATTGATAACGGACTGCTGGATTTTCTGCTGAAGGAACGCGAACAGGGCCGTATACGGAACCTGGGGTTTTCATATCACGGCGATGTGGAGGTTTTCGACCATCTGCTGGCAAACCACGAAAAATACCGCTGGGACTTTGTACAGATTCAGCTTAATTATCTTGATTGGGAGCATGCCAAGGAAACAAATCCGCGAAATACCGATGCGATCTATCTGTATGGAAAGCTGGATTCGCTTGGCATACAGGCAGTGATTATGGAACCGCTTTTGGGCGGCCGTCTGGCAAAGGTGCCTGAGCATATTGTTTCGAGGCTAAAGGGACGCGACCCGTTGCGCAGCGTGGCTTCGTGGGCCTTTCGTTTTGCCGGTTCGCATCCGGGTGTGCTTACGGTGCTTTCGGGAATGACCTGTATGGAACATCTTGAGGACAACCTGCGTACTTATTGTCCGCTGGTGCCGTTGACCGACGATGACAACCGCTTTCTTTACGATACGGCCGACCTGATGATGCAGCACCCGGCAATTCCGTGCAACGATTGCAAGTATTGTATGCCGTGCCCGTGGGGTATTGACATTCCGGGTGTGTTGCTTCACTACAATAAGATGTTGAACGAGGATAACATACCGCAGTCGCGTCAGGATCCGAAATATTCAAAGGCACGGCGTGCTTTTCTGGTTGGATATAACCGGGCTGTTGAACCGGTGCGTCAGGCCGACCATTGTATCGGGTGCCGCATATGTGTTCAGCATTGTCCGCAGGGAATAGACATACCGGCCGAACTGGCGCGTGTTGACAATTATGCGGAGAAATTGCGCCGGGGAAGTCTGCCCGGCTAGTTTTAAATTGCCGACGGGCGTATGCGCAGGCTTTCCGGTACAGAGGTTGCCTGGGCGTGCTCGCGTAGCGTTGCCAGAACGTCGCGGTAGGTGTCGGCAAGTGTCTTGCTGGTTGCCGCAAAACATTCTATAAGGGTGTATGTGGCTGTTATCTGTTCGAGCAGTATACGTAGCGGTGTGCCGCCATGCGATACTTCTATTATAACGTGAATTCGATATAAGCAATCAGAACAACGTCAATTGATTGTCCGATACGAACTCCAGAGAAATCGATGGTTTCTTTGGAAAAAAGCAGTAAGCAGCGATAGCACTCAAGGCATTGGTTATGAAATTTGCGAACGACCGGTGCCTTGAGTGTTCTATCTGAGCGATATTTTTAAGTTCATCGTTAACAGATTCAACAAGAGCTCTTTTGCGAAGCATAATTTTGTCTGCCACGGACATCAGCGAGTTTTTCATGTTGTTTTTAACCTTGGTAACGAGCTGGA
>SSTG01000070.1 GCA_004801635.1 Muribaculum caecicola
GAACAGGGCTGCTCCGGCAGAAACGGCATCATTGGCCGAACTGCTTCTCAAACCAGGCAGGGCTGTCACTACATACCATACCGGATTCTGGCAAAATTGTAATGTTACACGTGCCTCCGGTGCATAATCCGGCAGTTGCAGCGAGAAGGTTTGTTCGTTTGCCGGAATATAGAACGGGGTTGTTTCAACTACCGGCTGTGCCGATTCGAGTATAGGTATTATAGATTGTTCTCCGTCGGTATATGTGCCAAGGGTGCTGCGTACGCGGTAGCCTATTGCCGGAATGTCGAAAGGCGTGTTGACGGTTATGTTTACCGTTTCCGACTTCATTGCACTTATGATGTTGGTGACGGATTTTCTAAAAATAATTTTTCCGGTTAACGGGTTGAAAACTTCAATGTCGGTAATAACTTCCCCAGTAATACTGCTGTTGTTCATTACCAAGGTTTTTATGTCCGCTTTGTCGCCTGTGCGCAGGAACCGTGGAAGATTTGGCTGAACCATGACCGGTTTGGCCGATATTATGTCGTGCTGCTGGTTGGCGTATAACATGTCTGTAGTGAATGCCTGTACACACAGTCTCCATGTTGTGTTGGCATTAGGCGCAGTAAAACTGAACGATAGCGATCCGTCGGTTCCTGTTGTGAGCATGGGACGGAAAAATGCCAGAGGCATTTCGGCCTGACGGTATTTGAAATCATTATCTGTCATGGTGTTGCCTCCTTCCGGATTGCCGGCGGTTACAGTTTCTTCTTCCAATACGCTGTTGTTCATGGCCGCTTCTTCTTTGTGCTCTCTGACAACGTTAATTCCTCCGGTGCCGCCGTCCAAGACTGATGCGGCTGACAATCTCAAGGTTTTGTATACCTCGGCGTGTCGTGAAGCAAGGCTGCGGCCCCATGTCTGGAGCTGTGGAAGCTGTATTGACGGGCAGTTTGTATGGCGGAAGTTCTTTGTCGCCATATTATGTATTATGCCAATGTAGTTTTCACCGGAATAGGTATAGCTGGTGCCATTGTATGCTGCCGGCCAGAATTTGAATGTGTGCTGTTGCAACTGGTCGAGGGCACGGTTGTACATGTCAAGCATTATTGCCGCTTCGCGGCTTTTGCCAGACGAGTCTGTAACACGGAAAGTCCATGTTTCGGTTTCTCCGGGAATTATGTGGTTGCGGAAACTTTCAATATGCATTTCCAATCCCGGCTGCGGTGTGGTTTCAATGTTTATGGAAGCGTCGTTGAAGTTATAATTGTATACTGCCCAGAGTTTTACTGTTATTTTATTCACATCCTCAGGAAGGCTTACAGGTAAATGCGTTAAGGTGTTGTCGGCCTTTATCCACCCCTGGCGTATGAGCGTGCTGTCTGACGCAATTGCGTAATGCACGTATCCGTTTTCTGCTCCGGTGCCTAGCAGTATGTTTGCCGTACGTACGCCGTTTTTTAACTTTATGTTGGTTTGAGGCACCCATAAAGGCGTGCCGGTTACCGGACATTGTGTGTCGGAGTTGCGGTAAAGAACTTGGTCTTTAATTTCAAGAGGGTTTGCCAGTGTTGAGTCGGCCGGCTCAATTTTTATGGCATATACTCCTGACTTTATTGATTTTACATCTATGTTGCGCGGTTTACCGGCATTGAAACTTTCCTGAAGCACTGTTTTGCCATTGGAATTTTTTATGCTTAAATTAATAATGCCGGCCTTTTCTTCGCCGTTATAGTCGGTGAGTTTTACCATTACAGGCATCTGCCCGGAAGAAATGTTTATGTTTTTATCGAAAGCGGCATCTATTATACATGGCTTGCCCAGAGTGAATTTGACGGAGGCCCACTGGGTTTCGCCTGATGCAGAAGTTGCGGTTGCCTGTAGGGTAAAAAGCCCGTTTGCGACAGGGGCCTGTGAGAGCAGTTCCTTTGGAAGGTCTATGATAAAGGAACCATCGTTGCCGGTGCTGACCTCGGTTGTATAGAAAGTTTGTGGTGAGGTGTGCCACCATATGCGTTCGGGCATATTGCTGACGCCAAGGCTGGCTTTTATGCGGCAGTCGCTAAGAGGGAATCCTGAATAAGTGGCAACCTTGCCGCTGACTTGCACGCTTCCATTGACCGGAGTGTCAAGCCTGGCTTTTAGTGAATCTATGCGGAATGTGGGTAATTTGTAGTCGCTTACTACAAACGAAACATTACCATACTTGTTGTCCTTTACGTTGGGAATGTCAGCCTTAATCTGTATGTTGAAGTTGCCGGTAAGGCCTGACCGGGGAATGGCGAACCGGCCTTCGGCACGGCCAAATTTGTCGGTGTATGTTTCGGCTGTATCTACTGCCTGATAGTTAGCGTCAAATAGTACGGCGGTTAATTTGCTGTTTGATACTGTAGTGCGTTTTTGCGCGTTGTAGCCTTCGACAACGGCACACCACTGAACCGTGTCGCCGGGGTGATAGACGGCAAGGTCTGTGAATGAATATATTATGTGCTGTGTGCCTTTTGATGGTGTATGTTGCTGGTATATGTACTGGGGCGCTGCATAAGTGCCGCTGTTGTCTTTTGCAAACAGTACGCTTCTGACTGGGTTTGTAATTTTAGCCGATCCGTCAATATCGGTTGTATATTCTTTTAGGAATACCCCTTTTTCTGTTTTTTGTTCAATCAGGATGTCTTTCTGCGGCTCTCCGCTTTGAGGATTTACCACCATGGCCCATTGGGTAGGGGCGTATGCGGCCGACATTGTCATCAGGTTGGTGCAATAAGTTACCGGATAGCTGTTGTTGGCAAAGTCGGAAGCTTCTGATGCCGAAGTAACCGGCACTATTATGTACCATCCGGCATGGTTCATAGGTATGTTTATGGTGTCTGTATAGGAAAACGGAATCTTGCTATTTCTTGGAGTGCCGTTTACAGTGCGCACCAGAACTGGCGTTTTTTGCCCTTTTTTATGTTTGTAATATCCTGAGTTACGGATGTCTGCATCTATTTTGTAAATACGCAGCCGGTAGTCTGCGGAATTGAAGTTTTCTACAGTTACCTGTAGTTTGGAGCCGGGAGATACGGTTTGCGGATAACTTACCGATATACGTGGCTGTATAATGTGGTTATATATATTTTTCAGGCATCTGGCTTGTGACGACGAGCTGTAAGTGCGTATATAGTTTTTTACTTCAGGCAAAAGTATTGCGCAAATGCCGGTATCGTTGTAGTCTACGAAGTCGCAGGCCTTTAACAGGGCATTGCCTGAAGCTTTAAGGTCTTTGTTCTCGTTGTATAGCTGCATGAATGCGTCATATTGTGTCAAGTCGCGTTTTCCTATGCTATATGACAGATGGTTGCAGACAAATTCAAGTCTTGCAATGTCGGCAGCAACGTAAGGGGCTGAATGTGGCTTGTTTGCTGCAATCCAATTGGCAAGAAGTGTCAGAGTGCGCCTAGTTATTTCTGGCTGGAATTTAAAATCAGATTTTATGAACTCATCGGCCGTATTTAAGAATGTTGCCGGAATTTCTCTCCGCTCGGTTGATATGTCTTGCAGTATTAGTACGGAGCGTAGCATTACAAAGTCGAAAAGAGTTGGGTAGCTGTCTTTTGCTGATGCAGGTATCTCTATTACTCCTTTGAATGATTCGAGTGGGGTTTTGCTCAGTTCGTCGGCCGGGTTGGTGGCTTTGTCGATTAATGAGGTTATTTTGTTCCGGAACTGCTGTCCGCTCCACAGCCTGTAGTCTTGGCTCAAAGGCTCGTCAGGGAGTTCGCGCCTGTCGTAGTTCCATTTGTTTGCTTTGTATAGCTGGCTGTATGTCTGGGCTAAAAGCAGGTTTATCATTGATGCTGTGGCCGGATTTGTTTCCTTGCTTGCAAGGTGCGATGCCTGGTTCAGAACAACGTTCAGCGAGTCGGTATTTATGGCATTTTGGGCCAGGGCATAGTTAATCAAGGCCCGTACTAATAACTGCCCGTTTCCGTTTTTTGAGGCGGCATCAAGTTGCGCCAACGATTTTTTTGCTATGGTTTTGGGATATGCGAAGTCTGGACGGTCAAAGTCGGAGTCGGCTGCATAGGCAGTGACTGTTTTCAGAATTGCTGCTATAACGGCCATTGTAGCCAGCACTTTGTAACATATGTTGCGCATCATGATTATATGTTTGATTTTTTAGTGTGGTATGCATTTAAAACAAAAGATACGGCATCCGGTTTTACAGGGCGCCATATCTTTTTGAGTTATTATGAATTTAACCGGTATGGGCCCGGCTTTATTTGTTATTTTTGCGTTTTGCCATTTTGCTGTGCTGCCGCATTATTTCGCGAGTAAATTTGCGTTCGGCAGCGTGCAACTGAAACATCTGTTTAGGCGTGAGAACTTGTGAAAATTTATCAAAGTACATTTCCTCGATTGCACCTTCCCGGGCTTTTAACTCTGTGGCCTGACGTGCGGCATGCAAATAGTCGGCATCGCTTACTGCTTTTTCCGACCGTGATATTTTACGGCATGTCTGGTTTGTTGCTCTTTGCAGTTTTTCTATTTCTTCCTGCATTGAGTCGTAAACAGGGAAAAAATCGTCTTGCTGCTGCTGTGTCAGCGATAGTTCCTTTACCAGGAACTTGTGTTTGAACTGGCGCATTTGCCTGAACCATTCCTTGCGGTCGGGTTTGCGTTTGTTGTCCTGTGCATAGATGCCTGGTGCCGATGTTATAAGCAGTGTCAAACCAAGCAGGAGGTATGTTATGTGTTTGAAGTTCATAATGCTTAAAATTCAAGGTCGGTAAAAACTATTCCTTCGTCGCACAACTCTTCCATGAGTTCATACTCGTCAATATTGTCGTTATAGAAATCGTAAAGCCGGTCGGTGCCTAGTACGCTGGCTATTACCGGGTTGTCGGTCATTTGCGGAGAAGTTCTGTTTAATATGTCGCCAAACACCCACATCATAAGCCAGACACCGCTGAACATTGCGGCCAAATAGGCATAAGGCTTTATTTTATGCCATATTCCTGGAGCAGGCAGTACCTTGCCATCGGGATTTTCATTTATTTTTTCCCATGGTTGTTCCGGAAGTATGTCTGACATATTTTGAGCAAATGACTCAAAATAACCCTCTGGCACAGTCATGCCGGAATGCCGGTTAAGCCTGGACAGAAGCGCGCTTTCAGTGTCGGGATGCTGTTTCATACTCTTATAGTAAACAAATGTTTAGTTATATTGACTATTTGGCCGGGGTTTGGTTTAATTTCCGTTTTATAAAAATTTGACAAAAGTTGTATCTATAGCCCGTGGTCGGCAAAAAATTTTTCTATTTTTTTTACTGCCAGGTGGTATGATGTCTTTAATGCTCCTACGGATGTGCCCAGAATCTGCGACATGTCGTCGTATTTCATTTCGTCGAAATAGCGCATGTTGAACACCAGCCTCTGTTTTTCGGGCAGGGTTGCTATGGCTTTGCGCAGGTTTATGGCTGCCCGGTTGCCGTCAATGTCTGTGTCTGCTTCGATTGTTGAGGCCAAATGCGATGCTTCGTCGTCGAGCGACAGGTTCAGACGACGTCTTTCGCGTTGCAGAAACGTAATACTTTCGTTAATGGCAATTTTATGAAGCCAGGTTGACAGTTTTGCTTCTCCACGAAAATTGTCAATGGAATTCCATGCCTTTAAAAATGTGTTTTGCAGTAGATCGTTAGCGTCATCATGATTTGTTACCATACGGCGTATCTGCCAGTACAGCGGCTGTGAATACAGGCGCACAACTTCGTTGAATGCTTTGCGGCATGTTGACGGATCGCGCAGTCGGGCTATGAGCTTGGGGTTGTCTGATGGCGTTTGTTGTGACATTATGGGCTGTTGCGTGAGCTTTGCCGTTTTGGTTCGTGGCTGATTTATTAACCTATTTTTTCCCAAAAATACGTATTCTTTTGCTAACTTCGCCTTGAAATTGACTTAATAAGTTCTAAAAGATTAATAATGACAGCGGTTTTTTTGGATAGTACGGTTGTTACTGCCCTAAGCCTTACGCTGTTAACGGCCATAGCTACCGGCATAGGGTCGTTATTGGCATTTTTGCCCGGTACAGGCGGCCGGCGCTTTGTTTCGGCAGCCTTGGGGCTTTCGTCAGGCGTAATGGTATATGTGTCGCTGGTAGACATCTTGCCGGAATCAATTGAAAAATGCGCACATTTGCATACGCCGGCAATCTGGGCTATAGCGGCCTTTTTTTTAGGCATGGCCCTGATGGCGTTGCTTGACATCGCCTTGCCGGGACACAGCATGCATGCTCATTATGATTCAGGGCGTGCTATGACCGGCGGTAAGCCGGCTGACCCGGGTCTGCGTGACAGGCTGCGGCGCACAGGGATAGTGCTTGCCGCTACTATAGCGGTGCATAATTTCCCTGAGGGTATGGCAACGTTTGTGTCGGCTCTTGAAAGTCTGGAAGTGGCAGTTCCGCTAACTGTTGCTATATGTATTCATAATATTCCAATGGGGATGGCCATGTCTACTCCGTTATATTATGGCACGTGTTCGCGCAGAAAGGCATTTCTGTGGTCGATGTGTTCTGGCATGGCCGCTGTTGCCGGAGCCGTTTTTGCGCTGTTGTTCCTGCTGCCATGGTGGACTCCGCAAGTAGAGGCGCTGTGTATGGCCGCTGTTGCCGGGGTTATGCTTTATATAGTGTTTGACGAACTTTTGCCTGAGGCCGAGGCTTACGGCCGCCATGGCTTTGTTATGGGCGGCCTGGTTGCCGGGCTTGCCGTGATGTCGTTATGCCTGACACTAATAGGGCACGGGCATTGACTATGGTGTTTTTAGTATAATTATGGATTATTGATTATGGCAAATGGCGGACATTTGAGAATTGATGTCGATTCTGTGCTGCGCAAGCGTGTGCCGGGGGCGTATCGCTATATACCGCGTTTTGTGGTTCGCTGGCTTGAGCGCACAATATGTCAGGAGGAAATGAACGGTATACTTGAACGCACACAGGGCACTTGTGGTAGCCGGTTTTGCGATGCCACACTTCGCGACCTGGGTATTGACTACCGTGTTTCGGGCGAATTTCCCGATAAGGAAAACCGCAACGTTATCATTGTTTCCAACCATCCGCTGGGCGCTCTTGACGGAATTGCAATGATTGACTGGGCTACAAAGGCATTTGGAACAGAGGTGCGGTTTGTTGTGAACGACCTGCTGATGGCAATTAAGCCTCTGGAAACCGTGTTTTTGCCCGTAAACAAGCATGGGCGGCAAAACAGGGCCGATGCCGGAGAGATAGAGCGCGTGTTTGCAAACCCCGACATTCCTATTGTAATATTTCCTGCAGGCTTGTGCTCGCGAAAGGGTAAGGAGGGGATTGCTGACCTAAAGTGGCAAAAAATGTTTATTAATAAAGCTGTTCAATATCACCGCGACATTATTCCGGTGTATTTTAATGGTAAAAATTCCGCATTTTTTTATAATTTTGCAAAGTTAAGGCAAAAACTAGGAATAAAATTCAACATAGAAATGGTTTTTCTGCCACGTGAAATTTTTCGCAGCCGCGGCAAGTCGTACGCCATTACAGTGGGTAAAACATTGAAATGGCAACACTTTAAGGGTGGGGCATTTGCTCCTGACGAGGCTTTGGCTGTTAGGAATGTGGTTTACGGGATGGCATAAAACCTTTTTTGACAAATTCAATATATGAATCAATCGCAAGCCCCTGTTATCGAACCGGTTGACGTGTCGCTTCTGGAAGGGGAACTCACGTCCCACAGATTCCTTCGTGACACATGCAAAGGGGGAAATAAAATATATATAGTAGACGCACATACGGCACCTAACGTAATGCGTGAAATTGGCCGTTTGCGTGAAATAGCCTTCAGGGCTGCCGGCGGCGGCACCGGCATGGAGTGCGATATTGACGAGTTTGACACAATGGATCCGCCTTGCCGGCAGCTTGTTGTATGGGATCCTGTTGCCAGGGAAATAATGGGCGGCTACAGGTTTATTGCCGGCCATGACATACGTTTTAACAGCGACGGTTCGCCGCGTCTGGCTACTAGCCATATGTTCAGTTTCTCGCCGGAATTTATAAAAAACTATTTGCCGTATACAATTGAACTAGGCCGGTCGTTTGTCCGTGTTGAATGTCAGGCAACCCGGTCGGGGGCAAGAGCGAAGGCCCTGTATGTCCTTGACAACCTGTGGGACGGTCTTGGCGCTCTGACGGTTGTTTATCCCGATATGCGTTATTTCTTTGGAAAGGTGACAATGTACCCGGGTTATAATTCGGAATGCCGTAACATGATACTGTATTTTATGTTTAAGCATTTTCCGGATGCCGACCGCCTGGTGCTGCCTATAACCCCGTTGAATACGGATACCGACAATGAAGCCATGGAGAAACTGTTTCCCGGAAACTCGTTCAAGGACGACTATAGGGTGCTAAACAAGGCAATACGCGACAGGGGTATAAATATACCGCCGCTTGTGAATGCCTATATGAGCCTGTCGCCGTCTATGCGTATGTTCGGTACGGCTATAAACACCGAATTTGGCGATGTCGAGGAGTCGGGCATATTTTTTGCGATAGATGAAATATTTGCGGAAAAGAAAGACCGCCACATAGGCACGTTCCTTCCTTCCGAATCGAATATATGCGAGCCCTGACCAGGATATTTTATGTTGTGTTGCTGGCCTTTTTGCCTGTTCCGGGTGCGTTTGCATCGGGCATAGGCCCTCACGAACTGGAAACGGGTATCAGTCAATGGTTTAGTACGGGTAATGGGACATTTGCCCCTTACTATATGATGTCTAATCGTTTTGGCGCGGTTACGCAGCGAAACACATACCTTACGGGTATAACTGTAGGGGAGCATTTGCATCCGTCAAAACGGTTTCAGTGGAGCTGGGGGGTGGAAACGAGTTTTGCCGCACAGTCGTCGGCCCGTTACGGCCTGTATGATAAAGAGGCGGAAGAATGGACTGGCCATAAGGTTACACCGCGATGGTTTTGGCTGCAACAGGCTTTTGTATCGGTTCAATACCGGTCGGTTTTTCTGACGGCAGGATTGAAAGAAACAGGTTCGGCGCTGTTGTCCGACGAATTGTCGAGCGGCGACCTGACTTGGGGTGCAAACGCGCGCCCTATGCCCGGGGTAAGAATCGGATTGGAGCATTTTGTCGATGTCCCTTACACAAAAAAATGGCTGCAGGTTGATGTGAATGTGTTCATTGGTAAGCCTCAGGACGATTATTGGCTGAAGCGGCATTATAATTATTACAACTACTTTATAACTACAGGGCGCTGGAACAGCTATCGCAGGCTGTATTTCCGGGTTGCCCCGTTGGAAAAGCTTTCGGTGACATTGGGCATGCAGGCCGCCACGCAGATATGCGGCACCCAGCGGATGTATAAAGACGGAAATATGATTGAAACCGTAAGGTCGCCGTTTGATTTCGACAGCTTTGTAAATATGCTGATTCCGCGCCAGGGCGATGATTATTATGTCGGAAACCATCTTGGTTCGTGGGATATGATGGCACGCTACAGACTTCCTTCCGGCAAAGTGCTGAAAGTCTATTTCCAGTGGCCGTGGGAAGACGGCTCCGGCATAGGAAAGAAAAACGGGTGGGACGGCCTGTGGGGCCTGGAGTATCAGTCGGCACGGCGTTCGTTTATAAGCGGCGCGGTTATAGAATATCTTGATTTTACAAACCAGTCGGGGCCTTTGCACTGGGACCCGGAAGACAATACCGGTACATCCTTAAAAGGAGAGGCAACCGGTGCTGACGACTATTATAATAATTATTACTACAACGGATATGCATATTTGGGCATGTCGCAGGGAACGCCGTTTTTACGTTCGCCAATATATAATACAGACGGTTATATGCGTTTCACCGATACGCGTGTAAAAGGTGTGCATATGGCTGTAAAAGGCTATTTGACTAATAATTTGGGCTATCGTGTTATGGCATCGTGGCGTAAAAGCTATGGCGACGGCTACATTCCGCGAGTTCGTACGGTTGAGGCTGTCTGCTGGATGGCAGAGTGCGATTACGATCTTGGCGGATTGGGAATTGTGCTGCTTAAGGCTCAGGTGGGAATGGATTCTGGCCGCATGTTCGGTAATAATTTTGGTGCAGGACTTGGCTTAAAAATAAGGCTATGATTATGAGAATCAGACATATTTTTCGTGTGTCATTGGTGGTTGCCATGTTTGTTGTCTGGCTTCTTAACGGGTCGTGTACCCAGAATGACGGCCACATAGGCCCTGTTTTCGGGCAATGGCGTATGACGGAGACTACCATCGGCACAGAGCCTGTACATGCGTATGCCGGCAATGTATTCTGGTTGTTTCAGAACAATGTGGTTTGTTTGCGCGAGGTGTTGCCGCATCATGATGTTGACAACAGGTGGGGCTCGTGGAAATGGGGTGAAAAAGACGTACTTATACTGGATTTCTCACATGGCGACGAACTTCACAGTCCGGACGACAAGGTTTATGAGCCGTTGGTGATAACCGGTTTTGTGGCCGGAGAAAACGTATTGCGTGTACACCGGCTGACATCGTCGCATATGGAACTGTCAATGGGCAACCGCACCTATACATTGAAAAAGCAGTGAGGCTGCGGCTTTATATTATGTCGATGAACATTTTTATGCGAGCCAGAAACTCTCTGGATATGTTTCTGATTTTTTTACCGGTTAAATCGGGCGTTTCTGCATTGTAGCCCACTGAGTGCAGATGATAATGGTCGGCAAGGTATATGGCCCTCTCGTTATGGTATTTTTGTGATATGAGTGTGACGGTGTCGATGCCATAAATGTTTTTTGCATTTATGATTGACTTTATTGTTCGTGTGCCGTCGTAGTCGAGAAGTATACATTCTGCCGGGATACCTCTGGCAGTCAATGAGTCCCTTATGGCCAATGGTTCGTTGCAGCCGTGCTTCTTTTGTGTATAGTTGCCGCCGCTGGCTATTATTTTATTTATTTTGCCGGCTTTGAACAATTGGCAGGCGGCATCAATACGGCAGTCGAAGTAATAGTTGCGCTTCCCCGACGAGGTTCTGGGCGATGTGCCTAGCAGCAGTCCGTATTCATTTGCCGGAATTGAATCTGTCGATACGTACAGGCGTTCGGCGGCATTTGCCGATACTTTTGCATAGCCGAGGCCTATCATTGCAAGGCATGCCATCAGTATGCCCACGCTTGTATATATAATCCCGTTCCGTGTCATATCTATTAGTTTAGCACTATAAAATAAATATCCGCAAGTTCTGCATTATCAGGAACTTGCGGATATGTTGTGTTGTCTTACCAGGATTCGAACCTAGACAGGCAGAACCAAAAACTGCAGTGCTACCATTACACCATAAGACAATCCTTTTTTGACTAAGGCCCTGTAAAAGGGACTCAAATCGAGTGCAAAAATAGTGCTTTTTTATTTATCTGGCAAATTTTATAGATATTAAAATCTGTGAATTTTATGAGAATACATCTTCTTTTATCGTCAGTAACCGACAGTATGTTTCTTCTTCGTTCAAAAAGCTACATGCAGTAGTGCACTGCATTCAGGAAGTATTCAAATTTATGTTTGTACATGAGTTTGTGATAAGGTGGCAATATGTATTTTTAACTTGTGACAATAACAGCAATTATTATAACTCCTAAAAATAATGATGCAATGGCCCCAAAGATGAACGCTATTGTT
>SSTG01000071.1 GCA_004801635.1 Muribaculum caecicola
AAACTCCTGTCTGCCTGCCAGTGACTGTGCTCCCACGAATAGTCCTGGGCTATAATCGCCTTACAATGAATCTTGTCACTTTCGTAATACTCGCTTATACTATTCTTCTCTCTATGAGGAGGAACACCGTAATTACCCAAAATAGGATATGTGGTAACCAGAATCTGACCCTCATACGACGGGTCTGTCAAACTCTCCGGATATCCGGTCATTGCCGTGTTAAATACAACTTCTCCGGCCGTCGGACTTTCATAGCCAAACGATTTTCCATAAAATTGCGCCCCGTCCTCCAAAACAAGGGTCGCCTTCAATGTTTCGCGCATACGATAGATATTGTAACAAATAAGTTTCTATTTATGAAAGTTGCACAAGCGCCCAACCTCATAGGCTTTCTATCGTGAAAACCATGCAAAATTACGCAAAATTTCACCATTTCCACAACAATTCCAAATTAACTTCCACAAAACCCGTCATTTTTCATAAATTTGCACAACGTATAATCTCCCTCTTAAATTAATAAACAACATTCCAATTTTTATGTCACGAATCTACGCCATTACAGCAACGGCAATATCAACACTTTCCATTTTATTCGGATGCTCCGGCAAATCAAACCATGAACTGGCATTACAGTTGTTGCAACAAGCAGACACTGCTGTCGCTACCGCGAACTACAACTACGCCCTTGAAATATTAGACACACTCAAAGCCAAATATCCCGAAGAAATAGACATACAGCGAACCGCAATAAACATAAGGCCAAGAGCCATCGAAGGAATTAGCATAAGGCAGATAGAGCAAACCGACTCTTTACAGGCCTTATATTCACACCACACCGACTCTTTAATGGCATACTTCACCACCCATCACAACAAAGAACTAGGCCACGACTACGACTACTATATAATAAAACAACTAGACAATTCAGACATATTTGGAAAAACCGGAATTCAAGGACGTGTAAGCCCCTCTGGAGAATTTTCCATAATATCGTCATTAACGGCCAAACCGGTACGGCACACTCAAATAAGCATATCAGCCCCAAATGGCCAAACTGTAGAATCTGCAAAAATTACATACGACGGAGAACGCAACTACAGGTCATCCGGAACAGAAACCATAACATTCATTGCCGCCGAATGCGACACAATAGGCAGCTATCTTTCATCAGCACCCGACAGCCAGCTCAAGCTCAGCTTCATTGGCGACAAAACATACACCATGCCGCTCTCTAAAATAGAACGCCGCTCCGTAGAACTGGCATGGCAACTAGCCTACTGCATAAACAAAAAAAACAAGTTGGCACAGCAACGCCAGCTTTACGAACGCCAGCTGGCATTGGCACGCGACCAAATTGCAAGAACTACCTCAGACTAATCTGCAGTTGCCAGTCAGAACTGCCTACGAGTAAGGCCTATTGCCATTAATCACGCATGCTATGGCAAAACTGCAAATTATTTGTAGTAATTTTGGAATAATCTTTTTATCGCCTTAGAATAAGGACTTTGGGTAGATGACCCGATTTTGAGGTAACGATTTGCCAACCGTTCTTGTTGCTGTATTCTGCTTTGATATGCTTTCAAGTAACTCGTTTGCAAAGGTATTTAAATTGTTCAAATACTCAAAATACAAATACTATTAAGTATGTAGGGGAAACTTTTGCAAAAGGGCTTTCCCTACATACTTATGAAAGCATTTTAAAGTGTTTCAAGTAGAAATTTCAAGATTTTCTCTTTTCGTGTTGCTATTTTGTTTTTATCCCAATAATGTTCTGTTTCAGTCATATCTCTAACCTCTTGTTGTTGGCGCAATTGGGTATAAGTTTCTCTTTTTTTCTCAAAAGGAATATTTCCGATAGAAATATTATGATGTGCAGATAACAAAAGGTAATTACCCAAGCAATCAATATATTGATTCTTAAATTCATCATCATATTCATCATATCCACTTTCAGGATTTTCCGTTTGTGGTGCAATATGTTCCAAATGAGGATTTTTAATTGCATCATATCTAACTGGAGAATAGCCAAATTTGCCTTCAGCTTGAATTAGATAATTTTCATATTTCCATAATAATATTTTGGCAAGATCATGTCTTATCCATCCCTGTAATGTACGTTCTAATTCGTTATCATTCCAATACCCCCACCAACCATCTTGTTTTTTCATCCAATCAATACGGATTATGATTGGTTCAATATTACCATCGAATTTTTGAAAAACATCATTTAAGCGGGATGTTAAATCTGCTCTTGTACCTATTACGCGATGTCTGACAAAAATAGACTCTAAAGAATTTGTAAGTCGTAGCATATCGTTGTCTGAAACTCCATATAAAAGGGCTTTTATGACAAAAGGAAACAATAATCCATAATTTCCTGACAAAATCAAAGAATGATATGTTATCTGTTCTTTTTCTGAATGGAAAAATGACGTAACTTGTTCAAAACAAGCAGCTAGTTTTCTTGTGAAATTTCGAATGAAATCAATACGAGTATCGCTTTCCAATTCTGTATTAACTCGTTGTATAGCATTGCTTTCCCATAAAGAATTAAAGAATACACGAAGTGTATAGGTCAATACATTATCCTCATCTATTTTATGCTCAATCTTTGAAATTGATTTGTATATCTCTTCAAATCGATTTTTAATCTCGTCAATCAAATCCGTCTTTTCATCTTCTGCACCACCATATAAATGTACATTGTACAGAAATTGAGCTTTTATAATTTCAAGATTAGATGGCTTTTTTCCTCTATTATTTTGAAAGATGAACATTTGAATAGCTTCGGCTTCATTTTTAACGATATGTGTAGTGCAGGAAGCATTCATTACAGCATCTAATAACGATACTATTTGTGGTTCTTCCATTTGAGAGAACTTATTAACAAAAAAGTCAAAGGCATCTACAATTCTTTGTTTTGATTTAGTATCCAAACCATTATGATCTGTTTTAATCTGATTGATGATGTAATCTTTAAATAATTGATTATCATAATCAACAGTTGAAAAATGATAAACTTGCCCAACTTTTATCATGCTTTTGTAAGCAAAATCTTCTTCATCAGTTAAAATTCTAAGTTCTTTTAATCTGCTGAATAGAGCTGCAATAAATATGGTTATTGTTGTTAAACGCTGCTGACCATCTATAATACCAAAACATGTTTCACTTTTTTCTTCAAATAGGAAATGTCCAAAATAGTACCGAGATGAAGAATTACTTTTAATATAATCCTGTAAATCAATCAAAAATGTATTTACTTGCCGTGCCGTTTTATTTGGGTCAAATTCTGTATCCCAAGAATAAGCACGTTGATAATTAGGTACATAAATATTATTTCCCGATAACATTCGGCTGATATTAGTCAATGAATCCATATTATTCAATTATTAGATTGTATAAATTACGGCTATAAAGTTATTAAAATCAAGGTGGAATATCTGTAAGTTCCACCTTGATTTTTTCTGTTTAACGTGCTGGACGTGTACTAAGTTTCTTCCCCAATCTATCATAAGTATCCAACCAAGAATGTAAAATTTAACCGAGAAGTGCGCCACCATAGGATAAGTTTAACCGGGGATTTTGAGTTATATTGGAGTAATATCAACTCGGTCCCACAAAATGAAAACTATGGTAGAAAGAAACGAGGTCCTGACCCGTTATCAGGTTAAGGGCCAGTCTAAGCGCCAGATTGCGGATGAGATGCACATCAGCCGCCACACGGTAGACAAGATCGTGTGGGAGTATGAGCGTGTGTGTCTGGATGCCGACGGTGTCTGAGACATGGAGGCATTCGCGACACTTTTAGGTTCGGAGCCTAAGTTCAACACACCGGCGCGGACATGTCCGGTAGTGACGGATGAAATCAAGGGGATTATCCGCAAGTGTCTTGAAGATAATCGTGAGCGTCGCGCCACAGGCATGCGTAAGCTTCAGTGGACGTGTCGCAGCATCCACACGATGCTTCTGGAGCGGGGCTTCACGCTCAGTTATCCGAGTGTGTGCAATCATGTCAGACGCATCAGTGCGACCATGGGCGCCAGGCCGCAGAAGGAGGTCTATGTCAGGCGCGAACATGATCCCGGGCAGGAGTGCGAGTTCGACTGGGGAGAAATCCCTCTTGTCATATGCGACCGCCGTCAGACGGTGCAGATGGCCGTGTTCACTCTGCTGCATTCCAATCGGCGCAGCGCATGGCTGTTCCGTCGTCAGGACACGCTGTCGCTGATGGAGGCCCACCGTAATTTCTTTGCAGAGATACAGGGGGTTCCGCAGACCATGGTGTACGACAACATGAAGGTTGCCGTCATTATCCGCACCGGTCGTCAGGGCCGTCCCGCCGTCAGGTACCCCACAAAGGCCATGCAGCGTCTTTCTCTGTATTATAAATTCGAGGAGCGGTTCTGCAATGCGCGTTCGGGTTGGGAGAAGGGCTCGGTGGAAATCGTGCGCCATGCGGCGTTCGTGTCTCGCCAGTCGTTCGAGACTCTTGATGCGGCACAAAACTGGCTTGACCGTATTTTCCTTAAAATCAACACCACTTCAGGTATCACCGGCATCAGCGACAGTCAGAAGCAGGAGCGTATCCATGCCGATTTGTACAGCCTGCAGCCTGCTCCGCAGCCGATGGGCTGCTTTGAGGCCGAGGAGCATACACCTGACAACTACGGCACGATAAACGTTGACTACAACAATTATTCCGTGCCCGAAGGACTCGTCGGAAGCAGTGTGCTTGCCCGCGTATACTCCGGTCATATAGCCATATATCATCAAGGACGCAGAGTGGCAGACCATGTAAGACTGGAGGGCAAGGGTGGCTGGAGCATGCAACTGGAGCACTACCTTGGCACTTTTCTTCGCAAGCCGGGTGCTTTGGACAACTCTACGGCCATGCGCCAGGTTCCGGCGGAACTTGCCGAACTCTACCGGGTCCACTTCTGTCCCGACCGGCAGAGGGAGTTTATCCGGTTCATGATGTATGCGCGCGACAACGGCATCATGCAGTCCCGGATTACAGCCGCTGCACGCAGCCTGCGCCTCAATGGTGTCAGGCACATGACCGCTGACCATCTCAAAGTGGAACTTGACTCCATGCTGGAAACAGATATGTCAGAAAATGACGCGGATACCATCGCTTCCGTATCCTGTCTTGACATCCATCCCCGTCAACAGAGGGCCTCAATCGAAGAGCACGCGGAGACTACACTCGACTCGCTTACCGCAGTCTTGTGCCGCCATCCAAAGTTACACGCAGGCAACATCCGCAACTGATTGAAAAATGGAAGAAAACAAAGACATTAAAATAATACGCAAAGCGGCCACGGAGCTTAAACTCCCATTGTGGCGCGATGCCCTTGACGAGTATATAAGCCGCTTCGCCGCCCAATCATGGAGCGTGCAGCACCTCATGGCCGTCATGATGCAGGACCAGCTTAAAATGCGTGCCGACAACCGCCGCCGTACCCTCATAAAGCGTGCCGACTTTCCGCAACTCAAATATCTGGGCGACCTCATTGTCGACGAACTCCCCGATGACGCACGCACCGCACTGCCACTGCTGCGGTCGCTCGACTTCATCCGGCAAGGACGAAACCCCGTCCTGTATGGCAATCCCGGAACAGGCAAGACGCACATTGCCACTGCTCTGGGTATCGAAGCCTGCACTCAGGGCATGACCGTCATGTTCACCTCCGTGCCACGGCTTATAACGCAAATTCGCCGACAAAGTCCTCGTGACTGCAATGGTAGACCGGCTGACACACAAAGCCTTGCTCATAAACATGACCGGAGAATCATTCAGAATGAAAGAAACGTAGAAAATACTCCAAAATCAACTATAATTATTTCTAATTTTTTAATTTGCATGTCCTATGATCCGGCGCACTTCTCGATTAAATTTTACACCATTGATGTTCCGATTCGTCTCATTTTTCTTTAGATAGAAAGTTACTTTCAATTCATTCATAATCAGCTCTATTTTTAATTGCAAATTTACATGCATTAGAGCTAATCATTAGTATGCAAAATACTGACAATCGGTGAAATAGAATCTCATAAAGAGAAAATTTCATGCCGTTCTACGAAAAATCACCAACATATCGTTGAAATCCCGTTGCTTTCAGGTAGTTCCAGCCTTAAAAGCAAGACATTCCGGGTACTCAAACAGGTAATGTATTCGTAACGGACCACTTTCACATTTATGTCATTTTTTGCATTTTAGCCACTTGTTTTGAATGGGAAGAATATAGAAGAGTACACTGTTTGTCAGATAGTTATGCAAATCGGTAAAAGTTTGCGTTTTGGATATACAATTTGGCAACCTTTCCGCTTCATAAAACTGCTTTCCTTTGCGTTTCCCGATTTTTGCGGCTGGCTTCGTTTGGCACTATAAAGACTTTGTAATTAAGTCTTTTGGCGACTTTAGGCCCTCTTTTGTCGGTTATTCCAAAGATTTTTTGTATATTTGTACCCAATAAACCAACCGTTAACAACAAGGTAGAAACTTTTTATGATTGTTTTCTTCAAAAAAAATGCCAACGGCATAATTGCTGTTGAAACCGAGAAAAAATTATCGGTTGCTGACACCGAAAAACTAACATGGCTATTTTCGGGAGCAACCCCGCTTAGCAGCACCTCCCTCAAAGGGAAATTTATCGGCCCTCGTCGAGAAATGATAACTCCGTGGAGTACAAATGCCGTAGAAATAACCCAAAACATGGGACTGTCTGGAATTTCACGCATTGAAGAATTTTACCGAGTCCCCACAGGAAACGAAACCATAAAGTTCGACAAAATGCTGCAACGCGTCTACGACGGGCTTAACAGCAAAATTTTCAACATAGACAAACAGCCGGACAAAATTGTACATATCGGCGATATATCAGAATATAACAAATCGGAAGGGCTTGCACTAAGTCCCGAAGAAGAACAATACCTTCACGACCTGGCCCAGAAACTTGGACGCCCTCTCACTGACAGCGAGGTATTCGGATTCTCGCAAGTAAACTCCGAGCATTGCCGCCATAAAATATTCAACGGATCGTTCGTAATTGACGGACAGGAAAAAGAACTATCTCTTTTCAAACTAATAAAAAAAACATCACAGGTCAACCCTAACCGCCTCGTATCGGCATACAAAGACAATGTCGCATTCATTGAAGGCCCCAAGGTTGACCAATTTTATCCTGTAAACCCCGACCGTCCCGACTTTTTTGAAATAAAGCCTGTCGACACGGTTATTTCCTTAAAGGCCGAAACTCACAACTTCCCGACAACAGTAGAACCGTTCAATGGCGCAGCAACCGGTACCGGCGGTGAAATACGCGACCGTCTCGGCGGAGGCAAGGCCTCGCTCCCAATTGCAGGTACTGCCGTTTACATGACATCATACCCGCGTATGAGCGCTGAACACCGCTGGGAAGCAATGATGGACCCACGCACATGGCTCTACCAGACACCGTCCGACATACTGATAAAAGCCTCAAACGGCGCATCCGATTTCGGAAACAAATTCGGACAGCCTCTGATATGCGGCTCGCTGCTGACATTCGAACATGAAGAAAACAACAAAAAATACGCATACGACAAAGTTATAATGCTAGCCGGAGGTGTCGGTTTCGCGGCTAAAAAAGACGCAATAAAAGGCACACCTGAACCAGGAGAAAAAGTTGTTGTCATGGGTGGCGACAACTATCGTATCGGCATGGGCGGCGGAGCCGTATCATCGGTAGAAACCGGTCAATATGCCGGAGCCATAGAGCTGAACGCCGTACAACGCGCAAACCCTGAAATGCAGAAACGAGTAAGCAATGTAATCCGCGCCCTGGCCGAAAGCGATAACAACCCCATCATTTCCATTCACGACCACGGTGCCGGCGGACACCTTAACGCTCTTTCCGAGCTTGTAGAGGCCACCGGTGGCAAAATCAACATGGCGGCACTTCCCGTTGGCGACAAAACATTATCAGCCAAAGAAATCGTTGGTAATGAAAGCCAGGAACGCATGGGTATGATTATTTCCGACAGCGACATAGAATACGTACAGCGCATTGCACAACGCGAACGCGCACCGTTCTATGTTGTAGGCGAGACAACCAACGACAACCGGTTCACTTTCGAGCAAGCCGACGGCGTTAAGCCAATCGACCTGGCCATGGCCGATATGTTTGGCAACTCACCAAAAACAATACTTACAGACAACACTGTCAACACAACATATTCCGACATCACATACAAAGAAGCCGATATCGACACATACCTGTCGGACGTGCTTTCGCTAGAAGCTGTTGCATGTAAAGACTGGCTCACCAACAAAGTCGACCGCTCGGTTACTGGCAAAATAGCCCGCCAGCAATGTCAGGGCGAAATCCAGCTTCCACTAAGCGACTGCGGAGTTGTTTCACTCGACTACACCGGCCGCCACGGAATTGCAACCTCGATAGGCCATGCCCCACAAGTAGCCATGATCGATCCGGCCAAAGGCTCAGTAATGGCTGTTGCCGAATCACTTACAAACATAGTCGGAGCACCGTTGGCCGAAGGCCTAAAAAGCATATCGTTGAGCGCAAACTGGATGTGGCCGTGCAAAAATCCAGGGGAAGATGCCGCACTATACAAAGCCGTTGAAGCATGTAGCGACTTCGCCTGTTCTTTGGGCATAAACATACCCACCGGTAAAGACTCCCTGTCAATGACTCAGAAATATGGCGACGACAAAGTATTTGCCCCCGGCACTGTTATAATATCGGCAGCCGGTGAAACCGGCAACGTACGCAAAACACTTTCTCCTGTATTACGCAGTAAGAAGTCCACATTATATTATATCGACTTCTCTGCCGACAACATGAAACTAGGCGGCTCGGCTTTGGCTCAGACTCTGAACAAACTTGGTTCTGAAGCACCTACCGTAACATCGCCGGAATATTTTGCAGCAACATTCAACACCGTTCAGCAACTTGTTGACAAGAAAAAAATACTGGCAGCCCACGACATTTCAGCCGGCGGACTTATAACCACCCTGCTGGAAATGACTTTCGCCAATACAAACAACGGTATCAGTTTCAACACCGACGGTTTTGCCGCACTAGGCCAGACCGACCTGGTCAAGATTCTTTTTGCCGAAAATCCGGCACTTGTAATACAAGTCAGCCAAAACCATACCGAAGCTGTAGAAAAAGCACTTGCCGACTCCGGCATACGCTATTGCGCAATAGGTACGCCATGCGGCGAAAGGGTTATTGAGCTGAACCACCAAGGCACAACGCGCCTGATAGGCATAGACTATTACCGTGACGTATGGTTCCGGTCGTCATACCTGATGGATGCCGTTCAAAGCGGCGAAAAATGCGCTTCACTGCGATTTGCAAACTACAAAAAACAGCCTATACGCTACCGCTTCCCGGCAAACTTCAACGGCAAGCTTGCATCACGCGGACTGGACATAAGCCGTAAGCAAAAAACCGGAATCAAGGCAGCCATTATACGTGAAAAAGGCGTAAACGGCGACCGTGAAATGGCATTCTCGCTATATCTGGCCGGATTCGACGTAAAAGACGTTCACATGACCGACCTTATGACAGGCCGTGAAACTCTCGACGACATAAACATGATAGTATTCTGCGGCGGATTCTCCAATTCCGACGTACTTGGCTCTGCCAAAGGATGGGCAAGCGGTTTCCGTTATAACGAAAATGCACAAAAAGCCCTTGAGCGTTTCTATGCTCGCCCCGACACATTGTCGCTGGGCATCTGTAACGGCTGTCAGCTGATGATGGAACTAAACCTTGTGTGTCCGGAACATGCACGTAAGGCAACCATGGAGCATAACGTCTCGCACAAATTCGAGTCACAGTTCCTTGGACTTACCATACCTCAGAACAATTCCGTAATGCTCGGTTCTCTTGCAGGCAGCAAACTCGGCATATGGGTTGCCCACGGCGAAGGTCGTTTCAACCTGCCTGAATCAATGGATTCATACAACGTCGTGGCCCGTTATTCATATGCATCCTATCCGGGCAACCCCAACGGGTCGCGCGGAGCCGTTGCCGGACTGGTATCGAACGACGGCCGCCACCTGGCTATGATGCCTCACCTGGAACGAGCCATTTTCCCCTGGCAATGCGGATTTTATCCCGATACACATGCTTCTGACGAGGTAACGCCATGGATCGATGCCTTTGTCAATGCACGAAAATGGATTGAAGAAAAGACCAAATAAACCTATTCACTTATAACCCAAACAACTATGGGAGGATTTTTTGGTGTTGCAAAGCACACCGAATGTATCAACGAACTATTCTACGGAGTTGACTACAACTCGCATATGGGAACAAAACGCGCCGGCATTGCTACATGCAATGAAGGCGTGTTTACCCGTTCCATACACAACATTGAAAATGCCTATTTCCGTTCAAAATTCGAGGGTGACCTAAAAGACTTTTCCGGGAAAGTAGGCATAGGCGTTATCTCCGACACTGATGCCCAGCCAATAATAGTAAACTGCCACCTCGGAAAGTTCGCTATAGTAACTGTTGGCCGCATAAACAACATCGTAGAACTGGAAAAAGAACTGCTCGAAAAAGGGCACCACTTTTGCGAGCACTCATACGACATTATAAACCCAACAGAAATGGTAGCGGCCCTGATTAGCGACGGAACCGACTACGTTAGCGGTATTGAAAACGTTTACCGCCGCGTAAAAGGCTCCTGTTCAATGTTGCTGCTGACAGACAACAGCATAATCGCCGCACGCGACCACTTAGGCCGCACACCAATTATCGTAGGGAAAAAAGACGGGGCCCACGCCGTTACCAGCGAGACATGCGCATTTCCAAACCTAGGATACGAGGTTTGCTACAACCTCGGACCGGCAGAAATTGTAGAAATAACTGCCGACGGCATCAATCAATTGAAAAAGCCGGAGGAACAAATGCAAATTTGCGCATTCCTATGGACATACTACGGCTATCCTGTTTGTGAATACGAAGGGCGCAATGTTGACCTGATGCGTTATGATTCCGGACTTGAAATGGGTACAAACGACGATGCCGACGTAGACTTCGTAAGCGCGATACCCGACTCCGGTATAGGCATGGCTCTTGGGTACGCACAGGGAAAAGGCGTGCCTTATAAAAGAGGTATTGTAAAATACACGCCTACATGGCCACGCAGTTTCACACCAAGCACACAGGAACGCAGGGAGCTTGTCGCTAAGATGAAACTCATTCCCAACAACGCATTGCTAAAAGACAAAAAAGCAATATTCTGCGACGACTCAATTGTACGCGGCACACAGTTGCGCGACAATGTGAAAGACCTGTTCGATTGCGGAGCCAAAGAAGTGCATGTCAGAATCAGCTGTCCGCCTCTGATTTATCCATGCAAATTTCTTAATTTCACGGCATCCAAATCAGACATGGAGCTAATTACACGGCGTGTAATTCAAAAGCTGGAAGGAAATCCGAACAACAACCTGAAACTATATGCAACCACTGGTTCCACACAGTATAATGCAATGGTGGAAGAAATACGCAAAACATTGGGGCTTA
>SSTG01000072.1 GCA_004801635.1 Muribaculum caecicola
TCAAGCAAGACCAGATACGCATAGGAAGTTTCGGCGCAACAACAGCCAAAGCCGTACGCAACGCAGGCCTGCGTCTCGACATTGAGGCTCCCACAGAAAAAACGCCGTCAATGACTGCCGCGCTCGAACAGTATCTGAAAGAAGAAGCCCAAGCATAAAACAAACCCACTACACGTAGCGGCACTCGCAAAAAAACAATCTAGCAAATGAGCCTGAGACTTTACAAAAAAGAAAAGCTCTGCTCTGTCACGGCAATAAACAGCCTGTTTGACATAAGGCAACGCGGCGTTACACCACAACAGGGAGCGCTAATTGCCTATCCGCTACGAATGGTGTGGAACGCCAACCAAAACCGCACAAAACCGTCCGGAATACAGTTCCTGATAAGCATCCCGAAGAAAAAAATCCGTCACGCGGTGAAGCGCGTTGCAATGCGCCGCCGCGTGCGCGAGGCCTACCGTTTGAACCGGCACCTGGTCACACTTCCACAAAGCATTCCGGCACTTGACATTGCTTTTATATACGTATCTGACCAGACTTCCAATTCTGCACGCATACATGCCTCAATGGTCAAACTGCTCCAACGCGCAAACGACCAGATAAACCAAACGGGAAACAACACAAACCCCGGCCCACAATGAGCACACAGCCACCCCCAAAAGCGCTAAACACTTTGGCAAAAGCACTTTCCTCACTACTAATACTACCCATACGACTATATCAAACAGCAATATCCCCATTGTTTCCACCGTCATGCCGGTTCGTTCCAACCTGCAGCCAGTATGCCATAGAAGCGCTGCGCCGCCACGGCCCGATACGGGGCACATGGCTCGCCGTCAAACGCATACTTCGCTGCCACCCATGGAATCCCGGCGGATACGACCCCGTGCCATAAAAAGATGATAATCGACATACATACGCACAACACCCACGCGCATCATGCCCTCATAAATGTCGAACCCGGATTCACCCCCGTTCCCGGGCAGCTATACTCGCTTGCAATACATCCGTGGCATGCCACACAGGCCGGAGCAAACACAATAAAACAATTACAAGCACAGGCAACACTGCCGCAGGTAAAAGCCATAGGCGAAACCGGACTAGACAAAAACCATCCCTCTCCCGAATGCCAGACACAGCTTCTACTCGAACATATAGCCCTAAGCGAGAAACTGAAAAAGCCTCTAATACTCCATATTGTACGCACCTACAACGAAATAATACAACTCAGCCGACAAGTCAATCCCACCCAGCCATGGATAATACACGGATTCCGAGGCAAACCACAACTGGCCGCCCAACTGCTCAGCCACGGTTTCTACATTTCACTTGGCGAACACTACAACCCCGAAACAGCACGCATCATTCCCTCCAACCGCCTCCTTATAGAAACCGACGAATCGACAGCCTCGGCCAATGCACTCGCCGCACAGCATCCGGCCTACGACCCCACACTGCCAATACGCCTTTTCTCCATTAACTAACCTGAGTATCCACATAAGGCATCCAAGATTACAGACATTCATGGCCTCCGGCCATAAACATGTTCAACCCCGACGTGAACAAGCCTTCTGCAAGACCTTGTTTGGGAATGCCGGTGAGATAAGGGCACGTACCTCGAAGAAGCTCCATATATAAACACCTTATGTCTAAATCACATTAATTAAGCACAAACACTTGCACAAAACAAAAAATATACCTACCTTTGTCGCTGCTAACAAAGCGCCCAGATGGCGGAATCGGTAGACGCGACGGTCTCAAACACCGTTGGAGCAATCCATCCCGGTTCGATCCCGGGTCTGGGTACTTAACCGTGGAGAAGATGAATCTTCTCTACGGTTTTCATTTTTATAGACTCATAACCAGGTGGTCTACTTGCATATAAGTCAAATGGCTTTGTTGTAGGAATTGGTTCAATACTTGCTCGTATCAGATATTATTTTTAACTTTGTTCTATGACTAAAGACGAGTTTATCTCAAAATTGCGAAACACAGTAAGGACCTTTACTCCATTTGTCTCTACTAAAGATGGGCAATGGGCTGTTAAAGGTTTTATAGATGTATATAAGCACATATATACAATCTCAACTGACACAAAAGTTGTATCAAAAATAATAGAACTATATATTTTCCCACTTTTATATAAATTTGCTCAAGACAACGAACTTCAGTTAGAACTCACAAAGGAACAAAACTTCTATCCTGACATTACATTTATTGACAACGAGGGCAATCTTTTTGCAGTAGACCTTAAAAGTAGTTATCGCAAAACCTCAACAAGAATTAACGGAATGACACTTGGTGCATTTACCGGATATTTCCGCAACCGCCAAAGTTCTAAAAACGTAACATATCCATATTCATCGTATAAAGCTCATATTGTTTTAGGTATTATATATAGTGAGAATGACAAAGCTATTGATGAGCGGAAATTATATACACTTGAAAATCTTGACGAAATTATATCTGTAGTGAAAGATATAACTTTTTTCGTTCAAGAGAAGTGGAAAATAGCAACAGACAGGCCTGGAAGTGGTAATACGAAAAATATAGGATCAATATTGTTGATTGAAGACTTAATCCAAGGCAATGGCATTTTTTCTGAGTTGGGAGAGGAAGTTTTCGATGATTATTGGACAAATTATTTAACGCCAGATATGGCTAATAAGGCAGAACTCGCAAAGCCTTATTATAATAATTTGGAAACCTACAAGAAATTCAGAAATTTAAAGTAAATGCAGCCATTATTATTTTCTGAATTTGAAATTCCATTCAAGAATAAATTTCCGTCTACAAGATATCAGGGCAGTAAAGCTAAATTTGTAGATTGGATATGGAATGAAATTTCAAATATTCCGTTCCAGACAGCATTAGACGCATTTGGTGGTACTGGGTGCATTGCCTACAAGCTAAAGGACAATGGGAAGTCAGTAACATACAATGATATATTACCTTTCAATTCTATTATAGGTAAAGCATTAATTGAGAATAATTCTACATTGCTAAGTACGTCTGATATAGACTTTATATTAGCCGAACATCCACATATTGCTTATCCTACATTTATAGAGGACAATTTCAAAGAAATATATTACACCGATGAAGAAAACCATTGGCTTGATGTTGTTAGGTATAACATTTCCACAATAGAAGATGAATACAAACAATCTCTTGCATGGTTTGCATTATTTCAATCCTGCATTATAAAGAGACCTTATAATCTATTTCATCGGAAAAATTTGTATGTACGTCTTATCGATGTTGATCGGTCTTTTGGTAATAAAAAAACATGGGACACCCCGTTTGAGATTCATTTTAGGTCTTTTGTAGAAGAAGCCAATAATGCAGTTTTTGACAATGGGACGAATTGCCATGTACTAAGCAAGGATGCATTAACCATTGAAAATAAATATGATTTAGTATATATTGACACTCCCTATATTAACGAAAAAGGAGTTGGCGTTGATTATGCCGATTTTTATCATTTTCTAAATGGTTTGATATACTATGACAATTGGTCTAATCTGATTGACTATAATAGCAAGCACCATAGGCTTAAACGTGAATATAATATATGGACTGACAAAGACAATATTTTGACAGGTTTTAGCCGATTAATTGAAAAATTTCAAAACAGTTTTTTGGTCTTTTCATATCGTTCTAATGGAATTCCTTCAATTGAATCTTTGATAAATCTATTGGAAAATAAAGGTAGACACAATGAGTTGCATTTCTCACGTGATATTAAATATGCATTGAGTGATAAAAAATCGAAGGAAGTTCTAATTATATCTTATCCCCAATAAAATATTTCGGCTTACCTGTTTCAGGTATCCAATGACGCATTTCACACAATCGGTCGAGATCGGCTAAAATTGGTTATAATATAACTCGGATAAGGTACGAATAATGGCATACTGAATGTGTGTACTATCTTCCTACCCAATAAATGCATGCTCCATTTTGGCATGACAGCAAACAGCTACATGTTGTTATTGCACAATTGTTCCTCGTCTTTTTTTAAGAAATCTTCGTAAACTTGTAAAAATAGTTCCGGATGTTGGTACAGGCTGTTCTTTAATTCTTTATTTTGTTTAAAATAGGATTCAATATATTTAATTAACCCGGGATATTTACGCTCAAGGCTCTTTTTTATAAATTTTAGTTTGAACCCCCAGAACATCTGATAGTAAAAAGGATAGATTTCGGAATCTTCCTTGATACGTATAGCATGCGTGAATCTGAGATCTGATAATATCGGCCGTCTAATTTCTGATGCTAAAGGTGCATACATGTAGTAAGTTAGTATCTCGGCATTATCCGTACTTGGGCCACATTTCATAAACCATCGTTCATTCTTAATATCATGTGCCGCCCATTTTTCGTTATTGTGTATAAATACAATAGAATCTACCTCGGATGAGTTAAACCATTTTTCACTTCCGTCAGATAACTTCATCAAGAATTCACGGTTCAGTTTCCCAATAGTGAACCATGATTTAATAAGCACACCTCTTTTCTTTGTTCCATCACTTAATGAGATCATAATTTCTTTGTTCCCATCATATTGTCGGGCATAGCTTACAATAACGAAAGAAACTAAAAAAGACAATAGTATCAAGAGCCGATTCATTATATTCATTATGCTTACATTACTATGCCGCAAATATACGCCGGTAATGTCAGAAAAACAAACAATTTCGGCTTGAGCCGCTAATTGCAAAATTCATTATAACAAAAAAGGTTCGCCGTATAGCGAACCTTGCTTTATTTTGTCGGGGTGACTAGACTCGAACTAGCGACCTCACGCCCCCCAGACGCGTACTCTAACCAACTGAGCTACACCCCGATTTTTGGAAAGCGTTGCAAAGGTAGCCCTTAATTTCCATTCCGCCAAACTTTAACACTGAAAACTACCGTCCGTTTCACACACATTAACAATTTGCAAATACAGACTATATATGAAATAATCCACTTTAGCGCCACACATACAATGTCTTGTCTCAACACACCATATAAAACAACAAATTCATATGCATGATATTGTTTATTTAACTTCGTCTGTAAACCGATTTTCGATTTTTATAGGTATTTTTGCAACTTACAATGGAAAGAATAATGCACTACATATGGCAGCACCGCCTTTTTGTACGTCCGGGACTGGCCACCGTTTCCGGACAACGCCTTTCCGTTATCGATCCGGGGACAGCCAATAACGACTCCGGACCGGATTTCTTCAATGCAAAAGTAAAAATAGGCCCACAAACATGGGCCGGAAACGTTGAAATACACATCAGGGCAAGCGACTGGTTCAGGCACAATCACCACACAGACAGTGCATACGACTCAGTAGTACTGCACGTTGTAGGCATTGACGATTCCAGGATTCAGCGCCCCGACGGCTCGGAAATACCCCAGTTTGTAATGCCATACACCCCGGAAATAGAAATGTCGTACCGCAGGCTGGCTTCCGAAGCCGGGGGGCAGATGCCGTGTCTGGCGCACGCCATACAAATGCCGCCCATAGCAATACAATCATGGATCGACGCATTAGCCTACGAACGGCTATATGACAAATCAGCACGAATGTTAAACCTGCTCAAACGCTATAACGGCGACTGGGAAACCGTTGCCTACATAGCAACCGCACGCGCACTCGGGTTCGGCATAAACGCAGAACCATTCGAACGGCTGGCAACATCGCTCCCATTGTCTATAATCCGAAAGCACGCCGACTCCCTGCTGTCTGTAGAAGCAATGCTTTTCGGACAGGCCGGACTACTTCCTGACGAAACAGCAGCCCCCGGCCACTATACTGCCGCATTAAAAAACGAATACGCCCACATGGCCAACAAATTCCGGCTAACCCCGCTGCAGTCGCCCGGATGGAAAATGGCGCGCACACGTCCCGGCAACTTTCCCCACCGCCGCATAGCCTTGCTGGCATCTATGCTGCACGGCGGCTTTTCATTAATGTCAAAACTCACGGCCGTACGTACTCCCGAACAGGCTTCAGCACTTTTCCAGCCGGCACTATCGGCATATTGGCAAAACAGGTTCTCGTTTACACAGACAAAGCCGCAACAACAAAATGCATCAGAACACCCTGCAATGAGCCGCCAGTCCACCGACATAGTGGTTATAAACACAGTAGCGCCGCTATTACACGCATGGGGCACCGTAACATCATGCTGTCAGGCACAAGAAACCGCCGTCGAACTGCTGCAACAAATAAAACCGGAAAACAACTCTCTCACGCGCCGCTTCACCGATGCAGGCATAAAATGCCCCGACGCATTCACCTCACAAGCCCTCATACAGCTTTTCCGCTGTTATTGCGAAACACGAAAATGCCTCTACTGCCGCATTGGCCACTCCCACATGCGGAGCGAGCTGAGGCAGCATGCACCACAAACCAACAACAGATGAAACTGAAAATAGCTATAATTACAATCCTACTGACAGCTATTATCATGCCGGCTGTTGCCGGCGTGGTAGTAGGCGCGGCAAGGCCCGATATATATCTGCCCATTCTAAACGGAAAACGCGTGGCATTGCTGTCAAACCACACCGGAATGGCCGATTCCGCCACACACACACTCGACGCCCTTATTGCTAACGGCGTAAAAGTAACAACAATATTGTCGCCCGAACACGGGTTTCGCGGCACAGCCGATGCCGGCGAAACCGTGTCAAGCGGAAAAGACGCAGCCACCGGAATACCGGTCATATCATTATACGCACCTGGAAAATCCAGCCGCCTCACCCCACAACTGATGAAAGGCTTTGATGCAGTTGTTGTAGACATGCAGGACGTAGGCACACGTTTCTACACCTACCACATAACAATGATAAAACTCATGGAGGCCGCCGCACGTGCAGGCGTGCAGGTAGTGGTATTCGACAGGCCTAACCCGTTGGGTATGATTGTGGACGGCCCCGTTCTAGACATGACGCTGCGCTCAGGCGTGGGCCGCATACCCGTTCCGGTGCTTCACGGACTAACCATGGGCGAAATCGCCCTTATGGCCAACGGCGAACACTGGCTGGCCGACTCGCTTAAATGCAACCTGTCTGTCGTGCCGTGTAAAAACTACGCACACTCCACCATCTATACCCTGCCGATACCCCCGTCGCCAAACCTGCCCGACATGACATCAGTCTACCTCTACCCTTCCACATGTTACTTCGAAGGCACAACGGCCTCCCTGGGCCGCGGAACCGACTTCCCCTTTCAAGTGTACGGGCATCCGGCCATGAAGCCACGTGGATTCACATTCACACCCCGGTCTGTGCCAGGAGCAAAGAACCCTCCACTGCTTGGGCGCAAATGCCATGGTGTTGACCTGCGAAATGTTTCACACACCGACGCGATAGCGCAAGGTGTAAACCTGGAATATATAATCGATGCATACAATTCCCTAACATCCGGTCGCGAAAAATTCTTCAAACCGTTCTTCGACCTGCTTATAGGCAACCGCCGAACACGTGAAATGATAATAAACGGCTGCTCTGCCGAACAAATAAGGCAGACATGGCAGCCCGACATTGAAAAATACCGCGCACTGCGCAGAAACTACCTGCTATATCCCGAATCATGATAACCCCGCTCGTTGTAATCCTGGCCATAGCCGCCTACTTTATAATGTTCTTCGCGGTAAGCCACCTTTCGGGCCGCCGCTCCGACAATGCCGCTTTTTTCAACGCCGGCCGGCGCGTACCCTGGCTAATAGTGGCTCTGGCCACTATTAGCGCGCCCATTTCAGGCGTAACCTTCATATCGGTGCCAGGCATGGTTGCCGACAAAGGCGCATCATATATGCAAATGACATTCGGTTTCGTTATAGGCTACCTGGTAATTGCCTATATTCTGGTTCCGCTATTCTACCGCCGTAACCTTATTTCAATTTACGGCTACCTAGGGCAACGGTTCGGCCGCGGAACATACAGCACCGGCGCATGGTTTTTCTTCATATCGAAAATGCTAGGTGCCGCCGTCCGTTTCTTTGTGGTATGCGTAGTGCTGCAGGCCCTTGTTTTCAAACCAATGGGCATACCTTTTGCAGCCAACGTCATTGTAACCGTAGGGCTTATATGGGGATGCACCTTTCGCGGCGGCGTGAAATCCATAATCTGGACCGACGTTATAAAAAGCATCTGCCTGATTGCTTCGGTAGGGCTATGCATATGGTACATATCACAAAGCCTTACATCCACAGGAATCGATCCATACACGGCAGTGACAAACCACCCCTCGTCGCGCATATTCTTCTTCGACAACCCCTCCGAAGGAACATATTTCTGGAAACAGTTCATAGCCGGAATATTCATGGTGGTAGCAATGACCGGGCTCGACCAGGACATGATGCAGCGCAACCTTGCCTGCGCCGACATAACGCAGTGCCGTAAAAACATGGTAAGCGCCTCGCTGATGCAGCTTATAATAATAGGCATGTTCCTGTTGCTGGGAACCATGCTGCTGCTCTACATTGAAAACACCCCCACACTGCACATGCCAGACAAACCAGACGAAATATTCTCGCTTGTCGCCACCCACGGCGGCCTTCCTGTGGCCGTTGGCATATTGTTTATAATCGGGCTTATATCCGTATCATACTCCGCAGCCGCATCTGCCCTGGTGTCACTAACTACATCGTTCACCGTCGACATACTCGGATGGCAGAAAATGGAGGAACACACCCTTTCACGGCGGCGCAAAGCCATACACCTGGCAATGGCAGCCATAATGGCCGTTATAATAGTGGTATTCTTCCACGTTAGCGACGACGATGCCATATCAACCGTCTATGTACTGGCATCGTACACATACGGCCCCATATTAGGCCTGTTTGCATTCGGAATGCTTTCCAAGCTACCCGTTGCCGACCGCTACGTGCCGGCCGTATGCATAGCGGCACCGGCAATATGCTGGCTGGTAAAAGAATGGCTAGGCCGTGCCTACTCCTACCAGATGAGCTTTGAACTATTGCTGCTAAATGCCGCACTAACCATAGCCGGATTATGGATAATTGCCGTACGACAACCGCAAAACGCACCATCGGCAGAAACAATTTAAACGTCAAAACACATGCCACGCGACCTTTTCAGCCGTTATGTCTGGATAATAGACACACTAAGGCACTACGGGGCCTTGACACGTAAAGAGATAAACGACTTGTGGGCACGCTCGCCATTAAGCGACGGCAACCCTATTCCGCGCCGCACGTTCTACACCTACCTCAGGCAGATTGAAGAACTGTTCAAAATCACCATACAGTGCAACCAATCAACATTTGAATACTCGATTTCCACCACCGACGACCACCAGCAGTCCGTCGTATCGTGGATGCTAAACTCGGCATCTATAGGCAACATGCTAAACGACACTGCTGCCGTTGCCGACAGAATATTCCTCGAAGACGTTCCGTCAGCCAGACATTTCCTGCCACAGGTTGTTGACGCGCTCAAACAGCAACGCCAACTCAAAATAAGCTACCGTGCCTTCGACCGCTCATCCACAAAAACCGGAATAGTGCTGGAGCCGTATTTTATTAAAATATTCCGGCAACGGTGGTATGTAACCGGCCTCAACGTAAAAGAAAAACGACTGAAAACCTATGCCCTCGACCGCATCACCGAAGCAGCAGTGACACCGAACCAGTTTGTCATGCCCGACAACTTTTCGCCACAGCAATACACGGCCAACAGCTTCGGAATAATTTTCGACGAAGGCGAAGTGGCACGCGTAGCCCTGCGCGTGGCTCCACGGAGGGCAAAATACTTCCGCTCCGTACCCTTGCACCACAGCCAGAGCGAAATAATACACGACAACTATTCCATATTCTACTACAACATAAAGACCACGCCCGACTTTGTTCAGGAAATATTGTCATACGGGCCCGACGTAATCGTGCTCCAGCCACCGTCGCTACGAGCCCGCATTGCCGGCATACTGGCACACACTCAAGCCCTGTATGCCGCCACCCAGTCAGGCCCGGCAGTACCGCCCGACATAGACCCGGCCCGGCACTGAAATTTTTTGTAACTTTACAACCCGAAAACAACTTCATTATGGCGCTCGACCGTTCAAAACTGCATTTCGAAACACTGCAGCTGCACGTGGGACAGGAAAATCCCGACCCGGCCACCGATGCACGCGCAGTTCCCATATACCAGACAACATCATACGTATTCCCTAACTCGCAATCGGCATCCGACCGTTTTGCCCTCACCGAACAGGGCAACATATACGGGCGGCTGGGCAATCCCACACAGAATGTGCTCGAACGCCGTGTAGCCGCCCTTGAAGGCGGAACAGAAGCACTGGCCGTGGCCAGCGGTGCGGCAGCCGTCACATACGCCATATTGGGCATAGCATCGCAAGGGCACCACATAGTTGCCGCAAAAACAATATACGGCGGTACATACAACCTGCTCGACAACACCCTGCCGGCCTACGGAATAACCACAACATTTGTCAACCCCGAAAGCCCGGAAAACTTTGCCAAGGCCATAAAGCCCGAAACCCGGGCCTTGTTTATAGAAACCCTCGGAAATCCCAACTGCGGCCTTATCGACATTGCCGCAGTGGCAGAAATAGCACACCAAAACAAGATACCGCTGATTATCGACAACACATTCGGCACACCGTACCTGCTGCGCCCGATAGAGCACGGCGCAGACATAGTGGTGCACTCTGCCACAAAATTCATAGGCGGCCACGGGACATCGCTCGGCGGCATAATTGTTGACGGCGGCCGTTTCAACTGGAAAGCGTCGGGAAAATTCCCACAGCTAACCCAACCCGACCCAAACTATCACGGCCTTGTTTTCACCGACGTGGCACCGCAAGCGCCACTGGCCACACGCATACGCTGCGTGCTGTTGCGCGACACCGGGGCATGCATAAGCCCGTTCAACGCCTTCCTGCTGTTACAAGGACTGGAAACCCTGTCGCTCCGCGTTGAACGCCACGTGGCAAACGCCGAAAAAATAGCCGTTTGGCTCAGCAAGCACCCCAAAGTAAAAAAAGTAAACCACCCGTCGCTGCCCGACCACCCCGACCACCAGCTCTACAGAAAGCTATTCCCGTCCGGCGCAGGCTCCATATTCACGTTCGAAATAGACGGCGGCATAGAACAAGCATGCCGTTTCACCGACTCGCTTGAAATATTCTCGCTCCTTGCCAACGTTGCCGACGTGAAAAGCCTTGTAATACATCCGGCCACAACCACGCACTCGCAACTAACGCCTCAGCAGCAGGCAGAGCAAAACATACAGCCCGGCACAATACGCCTGTCAATAGGCACCGAACACGCCGACGACCTCATTGCCGACCTCGCACAAGCCCTAGACAACGTATAGGCAACACCTCGACACCGAGTGCTTGAAACCTCGTAAAAAACAAGAAAATGACAAATAACACCACACAAAACCCAAGGGCAGCAACCGTAACCATGCCCTTTCTGATACTGACCGTACTATTCTGCGTATGCCTTATCACGGCAAACCTGATAGAAATCAAAACCGTAAACAT
>SSTG01000073.1 GCA_004801635.1 Muribaculum caecicola
TCCAGCTCGTTACCAAGGTTAAAAACAACATGAAAAACTCGCTGATGTCCGTGGCTGACAAAATTATGCTTCGCAAAAGAGCTCTTGTTGAATCTGTTAACGATGAACTTAAAAATATCGCTCAGATAGAACACTCAAGGCACCGGTCGTTCGCAAATTTCATAACCAATGCCTTGAGTGCTATCGCTGCTTACTGCTTTTTTCCAAAGAAACCATCGATTTCTCTGGAGTTCGTATCGGACAATCAATTGACGTTGTTCTGATTGCTTATATCGAATTCACGTTACAATAGGAGCCATATTACGGAACGGGCTTCTTATAAACATCGCTTTTGCCATTGCGGTTACACTAGTGATGGCAACCATATACTTAAACATCGACAGGCTGCAACAGCCAGAAGAACTTCTGCCACTTATACGCCCGTATTTCATTTTGTCGCTTATAGGCATAGTGCCCATAGCTGTTTTCAATGTAATGTCGCAATGGCTGTTCGCCATAAACCAGACACGTATTCCAATGTGGATAGTGCTAACGGCAAACTGCCTGAACATAGCAGGCAACTATGCGCTTATTTTCGGAAACTGGGGCTTTCCGGAACTGGGCCTAATGGGTGCAGGCTACAGTACGCTTGCATCAAGAATTCTCTGTCCTACACTGGCCCTGCTGGTACTTTTACTAGGAAAACGGTATAAATGCTACCGCGACGGATTCATAAACTCGTCAATAAACCGCCGGATGTTGTCAAAAATTAACCGCACATCATGGCCGGTGGCAATTCAAATGACACTTGAATCGGTATGCTTCAGCTTCTCTGCCGTAATGGCCGGCTGGATAAGCGCCGTATCGCTCGCAGCCTACCAGATAATAGTTATAACAGGGACACTCGGTTTTTGCATATACTACAGCATCGGGTCGGCCGTGTCGGTTATCGTTGCCAACAATGCCGGCCTTAACAACACGCCGGGCATGCGCAAGTCAACCTTCGCCGGCTATCATATAATGCTGGCAGTATCCACTGTTTCGTCGCTGATATTCATTTTATTCGAAAAAAACCTAATACTTCTATTTACTGAAGACACAAGGGTAATAGCGCTTACAATGACATTAATATTTCCCCTTGTGCTCTACCAGTATGCCGACGCAACACAGATTCTCTTTGCAAACGCCCTCCGCGGAACTTCGAACGTTATGCCAATGCTATGGATTGCCTTTGTAAGCTATATGCTGGTTGGTGTACCTGCCGGCTATCTGGTGACATTTACATGCGGCCTCGGAACATACGGTATAGTGCTCAGCTTTTCCATCAGCCTTATAATTGCCGCAGCAATGTTCTTATACTATTTCCTACATTCAACCTCAAAAGAAAGGGCTACAAACTGCCAATAACCTATAGAGGAAATACAGACCAATAATTCTCCTTTTTGGGATAAATTTTGTTAACAGTCAGTCAACAAAAATGTGCCTTAAAGCGTTAATTTTGCAAATCGTTTAACTACTGCGACCCGCACCCGCAAGTAACTGAACAGTGGAGCAGCCGCAGACAAACAGAGGGAAATTATATGCTACAAAAGGCAATGAAATTTGTTTTGCTCCAGGCAGTCATTACCTGCTTTGCACCAACATGCATCAACGCTCAAGACATTAATAATGCCGGCAGCACGGCCTACAGCATTGATTCATGCCGTCAGCTTGCCATAAACAACAACAAGCAGCTGCGCATAAAGGCTGAAAAAGTACGTGCAGCCGGATATCAGAAAAAAGAGGCAGCTGCAGCATACCTTCCGGCACTCGACTTTGCCGGCGGCTATACCTACAACCAGAAAGAAATTTCGGTATTCGGCTCCGACCAGCTGTTGCCAATAAAATCGTTTGACGGGAAAGGCTACTCATTCGACCTGGTCACCGGCCCCGACGGAAAACCCATAATGGTAGACGGAAAACCCGTGCCCAAACAAATGGCATACCTGCCCAAGGAAGCATTGTCGTACGACATACATAATGTATTTTTCGGCGCGATAACCCTTACCCAACCCATTTATATGGGCGGAAAAATAGTGGCCATGAATAAAATAACCCACTATGCCGAGGAACTGGCCCGTGCCTTGCAGGACGACGCGGCCGAAGACGTGATATACTCTGTCGACGCTGCTTACTGGCAAGTGGTTTCGCTGCGTGCCAAGCTTGACCTTGCTACAAATTATGTTGCCCTTCTCGACACACTGCAAAGAAACGTCAAGGCTATGGTTGAACAAGGCGTGGCCACCCGTTCCGACCTGCTTACGGTAGATGTAAAATTGAACCAGGCAAATGTCGACCTGACAAAGGTTGACAACGGACTTAGGCTTTCCAGAATGGCCCTGGCCCAAATATGCGGCCTGCCAGTAGACACCGAAATGATTCTTGCCGACGAAAACCCCACATACAACACAACGCAACATCCCGAATCGGAACCGGCGGCAACAACCTACAACATGGCCGACGTGTATTCACGGCGGCCAGACTTAAGGGCCCTTGAAACGGGGGTAAAAATAACACAGCAACAGAGCAAGGTGGCAATGTCGTCAATGCTGCCCAACCTGGCGCTAGTGGGAGCATATTCATTTTCAAACCCAAACATGTTCAACGGATTCAAAAACCGGTTTGCCGGAGCGTTTTCCGTAGGTGCCATGCTGAAGATTCCTTTATGGCACTGGGGTGGAAATTACAACAAATACAAGGCAGCCAAATCGGAAGAAACCATAATGAAACTTCAGGTTGAAGATGCAAAGGAAATGATAGCCTTACAGGTAAGCCAGGCCTCATTTAAAACACGGGAAGCCGTAAAGACACGCATAATGACCCGGTCGAACCTGGCAAAGGCCAACGAAAACCTACGCCAGGCAACACTTGCATTCCGCGAAGGCATAATGACCGCCGACAATGTTATGGAGGCACAGACTGCATGGCTGAAGGCAAATTCAGAAAACATTGATGCAGAAATAGACGAACGCCTTACCAGCACCTACCTGTCGAAAGTGCTTGGAACAATGACATATTAATAACGATAATAAAACAAATCAGAATATGGCACCCAACGAACAAAACCCGATGCCCGAGGCAAAAAAACAACGGCAGAAAGTACTAACAATAACCCTGGTAATAATTTCACTGGCAATTGCACTGCTTGCGCTTATAGGATTCCTTTTCATAAACCGCCACACCGAACAACTTGAAGGGCAGGCAGAGGCAACAGCCGTGCGCATTTCAGGCAAGCTTCCTGGCCGCGTAGTAAAAATATACGTAGAGGAAGGACAGGCCGTGAACAAGGGAGACACGCTCGTACACATACACTCATCGCTAGTCGACGCACGCCTGTACCAGGCTGAGGCAATGCAACAGGCCGCAGCAGCCCAAAACTCGAAAATAGACCAGGGAACCAGAATACAGGTAATACAGGGTGCCTACGAGTTGTGGCAACAGGCCATTGCCGCACGTACAATAGCCGAAAAAACTTACAGCAGAATGGAGGCACTCTACAAACAGGATGTTGTAAGCGCACAGAAACGCGACGAAGCCCAAGCAGCATTTACAGCGGCAAAAGCTGCCGAAAGCGCCGCAAAAAGCCAATACCAGATGGCAAAAGAGGGGGCACAGAAACAGGACAAGGTTAGCGCCAGCGCCCTTGCAAATGCCGCAAAAGGCTCAGTAATGGAAGTAGAAGCCCTGCTTCAGGACCAGTATCTGACAGCACCCTGCGATGGCGAGATAGATGTTATATACCCTAACGAAAGCGAGCTTGTTGCCATGGGCGCACCCATTATGTCGCTTTTAAAAACCGACGACAAATACGTCACATTCAATGTTCGCGAAACAGAGCTGTCAAAAATGCCTGCCGGCAAAGAAATAGAACTTAATGTTCCAGCCCTTGACAAGAACATACGCGCCACAGTGTACTACATACGCGACCTCGGCTCGTATGCAACGTGGCGTGCCACCAAAGCAACAGGCGACTGGGACTCACGAACATTCCAAGTAAAGGCACGCCCTGTAGAACAGCAACCCGACTTACGCCCTGGAATGACAGTCTTGTTCAACGAATAAAATAATACGGTATACAAAAATGAATTTTAAACAACTGCATACAAACAAACTGGCAAATTCCGTCATATATGGATGGAACCAATTGTGCAGCAGGCCTGTTTACCTGATGTTAATGATTGTCGTGCCGTTGTTTTCCACATTCTTTTTTCTCGACTTCATGAACGAGGGACTGCCTAAGAAACTGCCCTCGGCCATAGTTGACCAAGACAACACACCGGTTTCACGCACTGTCACACGCAACCTGGACGCATCGGAGCTTGTGGATATAAACTACAAGCTCAATACATATGCAGAAGCTATGGACCTTGTGAAACAAGGAAAAATATACGGCTTCTTCATGATTCCCCGTAACTTCCAGTCGGATGCCGAAGCCGGGCGGCACACCACCATCACCTACTATACCAACATGGCCTACTTTGTGCCGGGAACATTGTCTTACAAATCATTTAAAACAACTGCAGTAAGCACAAAAGGCGTAATATCGTCGGCATCGCTAATAGAAGCCGGCGTGTCAAAATCGCTTGTAAGCAATATGGTGCAACCTGTAGTAACGCAGATTCATCCGCTAGGCAACCCGTGGGCAAACTATTCCATATACCTTAGCAATTCGTTTCTTCCAGGGCTGCTTGAGCTGATAATTTTCCAGATTACCGCTTTTTCCATATTGCAGGAAATAAAACGCGGAACATCTGTAAAATGGCTGCACGTATCGGGTAATTCCATAATCAGGGCCGTGGCAGGAAAGCTGATACCCCAGTTCTTTATATTTGCAATCGTCGGCCTTTGCATGCAGGGTATAATTTACGGTTTCTGGCATTTTCCGCTAAAAGGCTCAGTCTGGGCCATGGCCGGTGCCATGATAATGCTGGTATTGTCAAGCCAGGCATTCGCCCTTGCCGTTGTATCTATAATACCCAACCTGCGCTTCGCCCTGTCCATATTGTCGCTTTTCGGCATACTGGCATTCTCCATAGCAGGCTTTTCATTTCCGTGCGAGGACATGTACGGCCCAATAGCTATATTTTCATATCTGATGCCCGTACGCCACTACTTCCTTATATACATAAATGTAGCGCTCAACGGCTACCCGGTATACTACGTGCGATGGCAGTATGTTGCCATGCTAATGTTCACGCTTGCCCCACTGGCATTTATGTGGAAGCTAAAAAAGGAATCGGCGAATCCGGTATACATTCCATAACAAGCAATAGTAATGGCAAAGATAACATACAAAATAAGATTCTGGTTTGAGACATTTTTCCGCTCATGCACCCGGCAGTTCCGCATGGTACTAGCCGATGCCGGCGTTATGCTATTTTTCCTTGCGCTGCCGCTGGCCTACCCGGTGGTGTATACGCTTATATATAATCCGGAAGTTGTACGCGAAATACCCATAGCTATTGTCGACAATTCGCGAACAGCCGAATCGCGGCATCTGGCCCGTATGATCGATGCCACAGAAAACGCATCTGTGGCAGGATATGCCGCATCATTGGCCGAGGCTCGCAAGTGGGCTATGGAAAGAAAAGTATATGCCGTTATAGTTATACCAGGCGACTATGCAAAGAAACTCGGCCGCCACGAACAGGCCGTACTGCCAACCTACTGCGACATGGGGCTTATGATACGCTACCGAAACCTGCTGTTTGCCCTGACAGACGTAACCTTGCAGCTCGGAGCCGACATACGTGCAGAGGCTATTGACAACATACCTGCCGGCGCGCTTCTGGCAGAAGTAACAGAAAAATCGGTCGACACACAGGCATTTATGCTGGGAAATCCCACACAAGGCTTTGCATCGTTTATAATGACAGGGCTTGTAATACTCATATTACAGCAAAGCATGGTGCTTGGAGTTATGATGCTTGGCGGCGGCTCCACCGAACGGCGGCGTAAGAACAGCGGTATTGACCCGTTGGAAATAAATGGCCCGATGTCGGCCTCGGTACTTGGCCGCGCATTGTGCGTTGTAACAATCTACGCGCCACTCACAGTATATATACTCCACTACGTGCCGCTTATGTTCCACCTGCCTCTGTTCGGCTCGCCATGGCAATACCTGCCGTTAGCATTGCCATTCCTGTTTGCCTCGGCTTTTCTGGGAATGATGCTCAGACCGCTGGTAAGCGAACGCGAAAGTTCGTTCCTGGTGTTTGTGTTCACGTCGGTTATATTCCTGTTCCTTTCCGGACTAACATGGCCGCGCAGTGCAATGTCGCCACTGTGGCATGCCGTGTCGTCGATTGTGCCGGCTTCGTGGGGCATGCAGGGCTTTATAGGTATAAACTCGAACGCCGGCACACTGGAACTGGCATCCGAGCCGTATATGTGGCTGTGGGGACTGGCCGCACTGTATTTCATCATTGCCGTGATAGTTGAAAAACTCTGCATCCGTCACGACCTCCGCCGCTACGGCAAGTAAAAACCTGGTATTGACGTGGTTTGGAATTTTCACATGGAACCTCGTCCGAGGTTCATTCATATAGCTGTTTATAACCCCACTGTGGCGAAGCCTCGGTGGGGTTTGACACATGTATGGCCTCCGGCCAATGTTTCAACATATATATATATAACTACAAACCGTTACTTTGTTCCTTATGGGGATGCCGGGATGATGAGAATGTATGAACCTCGAATGAGGTTCCATGTTCACGATCGACAATGTTAGGCTTATATCGATTACCTGTTATGCCGAAGTCAGGTGTATTACGGTTTTTCCACTCTGTCCGTTCTACAAAACAATAAGGTTATACCCCACAGGCTCAAAGCAGTAAACGCGGTTATAGCAGTCAGCGCATAAGTACTTGCAACTGTATAGACAGGAACAAACATACCTGTTACAATTATTCCAAATGCAGCTGACGAAACCCATATCGAACCACATTTCCTCACAACTTCAATAAGGAAATAACTCAATGCCACATTTTTCAAAAGCATGGAGAAAAATGCCAAGTGAAATTCAGAAAATGCCATGGTTGGGATATCCCACAGTGTCCATATCACTCCAACGGCAACAGGAAGCACGTATCGGCTGCAACGTATGTGTTTAGGCAAAAATCCACGCCATGCAATTTCTGAAAAGACAGAAAAAAGACCGGCAACAGATCCGACTACCAGCGACAAAAGTATGTCTACAGCCACTGCGGCAATATATCCTGACAACGAAGACGCATCAAAACCGGAAAATCCAAAAATGTCAAGAATACCTATATTAAGATGCCCGAAACTATCGCAACCTAAAATATTTCCGGCTATGTAAATTGTTAGAACCGGTATAAGCATAAACCACACGGCGGTTGTGGCTAAAATCACAACCGATTGCTTCCAATTGATATTTTTAAGCGATAGATATTCACCGCACAATTTATTTAAGCCCTTACCCTCGGCAAACCATACAAGAAAAGCCGGAGCCGCCCATAAAAACACATTTATTTCCGGTCGAAATGTCAATGAATCGGCTTGATTAAATGCAAACCAACTTATCGCCGACATAACTATCACAACGAGACAAAAGCCGGTCATAAATTTTTTCAGTTCCATATTGCTATAAAATAGTGTAAAATAAACTAATTAATAAATAATGCAAAACAAATTTATATAAATTAAAAGCAAAGCTAAATGTAATGTAATAATTTTGCAAATTATTTTCCAACAATTCCTGACATCAAAAGTCGAAAATAATATAAACGAAAAAATAGTCATGCTATCGTCATGACGAGGATATACCGGCCAACAGAAAATACCCGCATTGCTTAGTGCCAAAAAAGCTTAATACGAAAACTTTTGCCATATTATATCTGTTGTATTAATATCAAAAAATGATATAATATGAACATTCTACAAACACTAACTGCCGGTTTAGCGCTGGCCCTATCAGTATCGGCAGGAGTTGCGGCTCAAAGCCAACAAACAGAACAACAACCTGTTGACACAAATCCGGGAATATTCCTTGGTGGAACCGCCTCAGTAGGTTTTGAACAGCTTCCCGACAATGCCATAAAGTTTATTACAGATAATTTCGCATACAAACAGATTAATAAATGCGAAAAGGATTATCCAGAGGGATCGTTTGAAGTAGGGTTACGCGACGGTACGGAAATTGACTTCGCCCCCGACGGAACCTGGACAGAAATAGATGCTGCCGACAATACAACCCTGCCAGAAACACTTTTGAAAAAAATACTTAATACTAAAGCTTATGACGAGCTTGTTAAACGTGGTTACGTGAACCTGGTGGAAAATGTTGAACGCACTGCATCGGGCGGCATGAAGATTGAACTTGACAAAATAGTTATTGACGAAATTATATTCGACATAAACGGAACAGTTGTTGCCGTTATCGAAGATTGAAAAGCACTAATTAATGTGTAAAACATTAAATCGATTATAATGCATACTATGTAAACCACACAAATTAGTACTTTTTACTTAAGATACTGTGTTGTTGCTAACACAGTATCTTTTTTTATACCAAATTTAATAGCGTATATTTTTAATTCTAAGTTTATATGTTCCAATTATTTATCAGCATTTCGCCCAAAAACACAAAAGGACTAATGTGGGGTGCGGCAGTATTTGTACTGTTTGCTATAGCAATGGCATTTATCAAGCCATGGTATAATGTATGGTCGCAAGAAATGGAAGGTAAGGCAGAATTTGCAAAGGCCGAACAAAACCGCAAAATTAGGATTGAAGAAGCCCGTGCTAATCATGAAGCTGAAAAACTTAATGCACAAGCCGAAATAGAACGGGCCAAAGGTGCAGCCGAGGCTATACGGATTGGGAATGGAAGTGTCACCCCTACCTATATACAATATCTATGGGTGCTCGTAATTTTTATAAACATTTGTATTTATGTAAAATTATCATTACTTTTGTTACGTTATATTTTACATAATTTTATTTATACTTTACATTTATGAATACTAAAACAAATTTTCTATTGCCTCATAAATTCCAGATTGCCGGGTGGTGGGGTTTGTTGGCTTCTGCAGCCATATTTGCAATTCTGCTGTGTACAAAAATATATGTGCCCCAACTTTACACACCGCCAATATTATTGGTTACAATTCCATTTCTCATTTCGTTGCTTTTAATTTGCATATCGTGCGAAAAGATTGATGATGAATATATAAATGCACTTAGGAGTAGAATAATATATTACATCATAATTGCCGTAGTGTTAATTAAAATGTTTTATTATATATCTGTAGTTATATGTACGAGTTATGGGGCTATTGGCACATTGGGTATAATAAGTTTTATAAACATTTTGTCGAATCCCATAGTCCTTATTTCAATCTATATTATAGCTTTCAGATTAATTCTTACCTTTTATAAATATAAAATGAATTCTTATGTTGAACAATAATATCAGGGTTGAGCGAGCTATAAAGCGAGTTTCGCAACAGGATGTCGCGGATGCGATAGGAGTTACCCGTCAGACTATATTTTCGATTGAGAATAATAAATACGTTCCTAGCACAGAACTGGCTCTCCGTCTCTCTGCCTATTTTGGAAAGACTGTAAACGAACTATTCCGTATTGTCGATTCAAAAGAATAGTAGTCAATTAACGGCTGCAAACATTTATGGGGCACAAAACGAAGCGTTGCTTGATGAGGTCGGTGCGTTTTGAAGTAAAGCCTTTTGATTTCAGAGAGTTATGATGTGAAGTGCGGTTGTTGAGGTCAAAAACGAAACGTTTCAAAAGTTTACATAGGCTTACGTAGCGTTTAATTTTGGGGGCAAAAAGTTTACATGGCGATTACCGGAGGCTTGCGTGTCATCAGCGCGAGGTTTGCATGAAAGAGTAGGGAGTGGTATGGAGTGCTGAGTCGGCTTTGCGCCGATTTTTTTGTGCTTCTTTTGAAAATTTGTACTATTAAAAATATACCATATATATATTATTTGGTATATTTACGTAAATATATCAATGAAGTATGGCGAAAGTTATTCATGTTCATCTGACACACCCCATTGAGGGAACGAGGCGTAAGGATTGGTATTTCAGCAGTATAAAGGCCGTTTTTACCGTGTTTACGGCTGAACAGGTCGGGGCGACATATAATTATCTCCGGCATGTAGGGCTGTCCGGGAATGGCTCAATCATTACTAAACGCGCTATAATCAAGCAATCTACGCTTATATCGGTTGGCAGTAGCACAGATTATAACAATGGCGTTTAAACGGCCTTAGAGGGCAAATAAAACGGCATTCGGAGGGTATTGTCGGCATTGCGCCGATGATGCCCTATTTTTATGCCCGAACGGTTCGATTTTGGGTAAAATTGGGCATTAGATGGACTTTTAGGTGGACAGTTTAGGTGGACAAATTTCTAAACTTAGGTGGACAGGTTTCAGTCCGTTGCGGTGCAAATAGCTGAGGGTGGCAAAATATGGTTGCTCAAAAATGAAATGTTAAAATCGGGGGTTCGATGCGAAGCAAATAACCCCCTTGTTTTTGAGGTTGAATTTGTATGAGTACTTAAAATCAGCGAGTTGGTTGAAATTATGCCCTTAAGGGTGGGGGTGATTGTCAAAGTAGGGTAGTGGAGGGGTGCGGATGGGTGGACGAGAGGGATCAATTCAGGTGACATGGTAGCCATGCAAGAGCGCATAATTCTTCTTGTGAGGCAGGGGTTATGTCGGTACAGTTTCCGAAGTATGGGCATATTGGGGGGAAACATGCACCCGGGCATTTCTCTCCAATTCCTCAACGCGAGCCTCAAGTCGCCCAATCTCTTTGTTTAATCGTCCTATTTCATTGTCCTTATCCTTAAGATATGTCATTAGTCTGTCAACCATATCGTCTGCAGGGGTGGAGGGAGTGGCGAGTTGATGCTCTGCTGTGATAATTTTCGCGTCTTGTGGGCGGGTGGTATCACTTCGAATCATTTCACCTTCTCCAGTGAGAAGCCATATAGGGGAGTAACTGGGAAACTTTTCGCAGATGAGTTCTAACCACTTGGACTGTATGTCGGTACCCTTTGTTATAGCTTTGGAAATCACCCCTCTGCTTGCTCCAATGGCACGCTCAATAGCACCGATGGTGATACCTTCGGTGTCGGCAATAACTTTGATGCGTGATAAAATTTTACACATATTGTGAAAATTTTTGAGTGAAAATTTTGTTATACGAAAATTATCGCTTATCTGCATCTAACATTTGAAAAGGGACCCAGGTAGAGCAATTGAAAAGGGCCCCACCCCATGGGTAAGTTCAACCGGATATCGTTGATTAGAAAGAACGACATCAACGAT
>SSTG01000074.1 GCA_004801635.1 Muribaculum caecicola
TGTTGCCGACTTTACTGTAACCGGGTCATTGTCGTTGTACTTTTCGCATATGGCCTGTCCCAAAGGCGTACCGGCCTTGGTGGTACTGATATTCTTGTCCCATTTATACAGAGAGATACGTACCGATTCCGTGCCGTTTTTCGACCATGTGGGGCTTAGGACAGACACCCCGAAGAAAGGCCTGTCTACCTCGAAATACTGCGCCACATAACCTTTGGAAGCCACCTGTATGGGTGTACTGCCCGACTCCAGGTGCAGGGCACAGTCCTCGTAATCCTGTCCGGGAGCGGCAAACCATGCATCAATGGTTCCGTCGCCGTAAGTTATAAACGACGGGCCGTAGCGGTAAACACCGGCCTTATATATATCCCATCCGCCGCCGGCAGTGATTGACGCTACCTGCCCGACAGCGGCCATGGCTGCCGCCGATACGGCAGCCATAAGCACACACATACGTTTAAGCATAACCTTATTACCCCTTTTACCGGGGAAATTATACGGTAAGTATTTCTTTTTCCTTTGCAGCAAAAAGATCGTCAATTTTTTTCAGATACTTGTCGTGGAGTTTCTGAACCTTTGCTTCGGCATCCTTTTCAACGTCTTCGGGCATTCCCTGCTTTACAGCCTTTTTCAAGCCCTCTATGGCATCGCGACGGGCGTTGCGCACCGACACTTTTGCATTTTCGGCCTCGCCTTTGCTTTGTTTCACCAAAGCCTTGCGGCGTTCCTCGGTGAGCGGCGGAATGCCCAGGCGTATAACCTCGCCGTTATTTTCGGGGGTAATGCCGAGTTCCGAATTGATAATAGCTTTTTCTATTTCGCGGAACATGGCCTTTTCCCAAGGTGTAATCATTATGGTACGGGCATCGGGCACCGACACGTTTGCCACATTGCTAAGAGGCACGGCGCTGCCGTAGTATTCCACTTTTATTCCGTCAAGAATCTTCGGATTGGCCTTTCCGGCACGGATGTGTGCCAGCGATTCGTCGAGATAGGCTACTGCCATTTCCATTTTTTCCTCTGCCGGGGCGAGGTAGGTGTTTACGTCTGTCATATTTTTATGTTTTTAATTTCAATACACTAATGTTCCTATAGGCTCGCCCTGCAGCACGCGTTGCAGGTTTCCTGGCGTGTCCATGTCGAACACAATTATCGGCAGCCCGTTTTCCTTGCACAGGGCGGTGGCGGTAAGGTCCATCACTTTCAACCCCCGGCTAAGCACCTCGCCATAGGTTATTTCCGAGAATTTGGTTGCAGCGGGGTCTTTTTCTGGGTCGGCTGTATAAACCCCGTCGACACGCGTTCCTTTCAGCATAACCTGTGCCTCAACCTCTATGCCTCGCAGGGCAGACCCTGTATCGGTGGTAAAAAACGGGTTGCCCGTGCCACCGGAAATAATTGCAATCTCGCCGCGCCCCATAGCTTCTATGGCACGCCATTTGCTGTAGTGCTCTCCTATGGGGAACATGTTTATTGCAGTGAACACTCGAGCTTTCTGACCCACGGCTTCAAGAGCGGAACTCAATGCCAGAGAGTTTATTACCGTGGCAAGCATACCCATCTGGTCGCCCTTAACACGGTCAAAGCCGCGCGAAGCGCCCGACAGGCCGCGGAATATGTTGCCTCCGCCTATAACTATAGCTATTTCTACACCGCTCTCGCGCACGGCCTTTATCTGTGCCGCATATTCGTTAAGCCTCTGCGTGTCTATGCCCTGCCCTTGTCCGGCAGCAAGCGATTCGCCACTGAGTTTTAAGAGTATACGTTTATATTCTGCTCGCATGGTTTTTAGAACTTAATTGTTTGTACGGTTGTTTCATACAAAGATAGAAAAATTTCCTCAAACCCAAAAAGTTTGTATAACTTTACACATATGATTACACTGCGACATATATTACGGGCTATTGGCCTGACTTTGCTCCCCGTGGCACTGAACGCCACGGCCGCACAGCCGCAGCGCGACTATGCTACCGTAAGCGCAAAGGCCGAACGCTTTTTTAAATATCAGGAATGGGCCAACGCGGCGGCCATGTACGAGATTATGATGGAGGACAGCGCACACGTGGCCGGCACATATTCAAGCGCAATAGCGGTGGCCGGTATGCGGCAGCTGCCCGACTACCAGATGTCGGTATTTGAACGAAGCCAGAAAAACCTTGTCCCCATGACAAAGGTTCTTGACGGCGTACGCGAAGTCAGTTTCTCGCTTGGAAAGGCTTCGCTTTACGAAAATTTCCTGCAGCTTCTGCTAAAAAGACACCCGTGGCTGGGACGCAGCATAGACAAACAGCTGCTGGATTATTATATATTCCGCCGCAATGGCAAAGGCATAGTGGACATGTCGCGCATAATGCTCTCAACGGCACCCGGCAACACATCGTACCTCAACTCGCTGGCCGACGGGCTGATATTACAGGGAAAATACGACGAGGCTGTAAACGCCTACAGGCAGACACTAGCCATGGACCCAAACAATATGACGGCTCTGCTTGCCCTTGGCAACTACCTGCTAATAAGTGAACAGCCCGACGAAGCCCTACCTTATCTGCGCCGGGCAAACGCAATAGCCCCGTCGCCATACATTGCCGAACTTATAAGCCAATGCGATAGGCAGTAATAAAAATGGGCTACAGCATATAAATTAATCTAAATGTGTCCGATTGGTAGCCATAATTGCATAAGGCAATTATACAGTAATGGAATATTGCCGTCATTTAGCAGTTCTGGTGATAATTCGCAATAAATACTTATATGGAACCTATCCAAGGTTCATTTTCAGGATATTGCACAGTCCCCATCGAGGCTTCGCCACAATGGGGTTAGACATATGTATGGCCTCCGACCAATGGTGCCGTTAGCGGACTTCGGGGCGGTAGGCGTAGTTGTTGCGCAGGACTTCGAAGCTGTGTGGGGCGGAACGGAGCGCAGATGTGTCGCGTTCGGGAGAATATGACTTGAATATAGTTTCAAGCAACGGGGCCGGCGGATACCCGTCGGGGGCAGAATCGGCAATTACAATACGGGGCAAGCCGAAGAACCTGGCAACGGAGTCCAAAGCCATCTGCGTGGCTCGTTTTTTCCCTTCAAGCGAGTAGCCTGCAATATGGGGAGTGGCTACAATAGCCCTGTCTAACAGCCGTAGGTCAATGTCGGGTTCGTTTTCCCAGCAGTCAACCACCACATCCGACACCTGGCCACAGTCCAAGGCCTGCAACAAAGCCGCGGTGTCAAATACAGGGCCGCGCGCGCTGTTTATCAGCAACGGCTTTCTTTTTAGCGAACGGAAAAAATCGGAACCGGCAAGATGATACGTGGCATAAAGGCCACCCACAGTCATTGGCGTGTGGAAAGTTATCACGTCGCAATCAGCGGCGATACGCGACAGCGGTACAAATTCTTCCGATTTATCGCCGGAACCGGCACGCGGAGGGTCGCAGCAAAGCACGTTGATTCCGTTTGCCCTGGCCCACTGCACGACAATGCTTCCGACATGGCCAACGCCTACAACCCCCAAGGTAATTTCCGACAGCGGACCGGACAAGCCGCGTAACTGTCGTTGATACGCTATTGCCGACAACACATACTGGGCAACAGCAGGTGCATTGCATCCGGGGGCATTAGCCACGGTTATTCCACGGTTGCGGCAGTATTCGAGGTCTATATGGTCGGTTCCAATGGTTGCCGTGGCAATGAACCGGCATGGCGAAGCATCAAGCAACCGGGCATCGCACCGGGTACGTGTCCGTGTTATCAGGGCATCGGCATCGGCCATGGCCTTCGGCGTAACCTGCTCCGGAGCCAGATAGGCCACATCGAAATACGGCTCAAGCAACCCGTTTATAAACGGTATCTTACTTTCTACTATAATTTTACCACAAGCCGGCTTTTTCATGTCATTATACGTTCCAGCAATACAGGGCGGCATAGGCCGCCAATACCACAAATATGCCGATATAGCTTTTACGATGGTTGTTTATTGAAAAGAAAAGCCCTGTCTGTATGGCAGCGCACACATTCAGCAACGGCACATAGGCCACAGCATTGGCCGAATCGGCAAAAATGAGCGCTACAGTTACCACCGCCGACAGGGTTATAAAGCCGTTGTTGGCTCGTGCCCTGGCATTATAGCTGTATATCTTTATGAGGTTGAACATGCCTAACAGGCCACCGCACACGATTGTCACAGCCACCGCCGCATAAAACGGCAGCATACCGGAGTCAAGCCTTACAGGCGGCCATGACGGCTTCCACGACATGTTTATGGCAACCAGTCCCTCTATATCCAGCCAGAACAATATCCACAAAGTGGTTACAATGCCTATAAGCGCGGCTAGGAAGCATTTTAAATTCAGGCAACGCATCTGCGCGCATCCGGCAAAATAGACCGGAATATATATCAGCGCGGCAACAGGCATAAACAGCAGGCATCCGGCCGACACAATACAGAACGTGATGAAAACACGGCGCGTTGCCAACGGATTCTGAAAAGAAGAAAACAGCGGTATCAGTGACACCAGCCATACAACAGCCATAACTGCACCTCCCGACAGATTAGCCATAATTACCGGCGTTGCCGCTGTAAAGACAAGGTACAAGGCTGCATAAAGCAGAGACAGTCCGCGCACAACATTGTACTGCTTGTTAACCCCAACCAGCAGCAAAGAGGTTGCAACGGCAAGCACTATACCGCCAAGCAGTTGCAACGGCTTGTCATGAATCCATTCGGAGGCATGGGCAAAACCGGTAAGCACCGGCGTATCTATAACGGGCAATACAGTTGAAAATGCCGCATACGTCACGGCTGCTACTGCCGTAAGAGACATGAGCAGGTAACCGTAGCGCGAATGCAGGAACGGGGTTATTTCACTGTCGGTCCATTTCATTTGTCGGCAGACAAACCGAGTTATTTTTCCTGAAGGGCAATAAGGTCACGGCCTATATCACGACGGTAATATGCTCCGTCAAAGCTTATCTTTCCAACTGACGCAAAGCTATTGGCCAATGCTCCGGCAATATCCTCCCCGTAGGAACTTACTGCCAGGACACGTCCGCCCGAAGTAACTACAGCCCCGGTTTCAGGGTCGACAGCCGTACCGGCATGAAACACTATACTCCGGTCTGTATCAACATCTGCCAGTCCGTTTATAGCCTTGCCTTTTTCATAAGGGCCGGGATAGCCGCCCGACACCATCATCACAGTGGCGGCGGCACGCTTGTCGTGGTTTAGCGGCATATTGCCCAACGAGCCTTTGGCAGCCCCTTCCATCAGTGCCACAAGGTCGGAATCGACACGAAGCATTACGGCCTCGGTTTCGGGGTCGCCCATACGCACGTTGTATTCAATAACCATAGGTTCGCCGTTTACGTTTATCAGCCCGAGGAATATAAATCCACGGTAAAGGATGCCTTCTTCCTTAAGTCCGCGCACTGTAGGCTCTATTATGCGCGTACGCACCTTTTCCATCCAGCCGGCATCGGCAAACGACACCGGGCTGACGGCGCCCATGCCTCCTGTGTTAGGGCCTGTATCACCTTCGCCTATGCGCTTGTAGTCCTTTGCAACGGGGAGTACCCTGTAGTCAGAACCGTCGGTTAGCACAAATACCGAGCACTCTATGCCCGACAGGAATTCCTCTATTACCACAGTTGCCGACGACGCCCCGAACATGCCTGAAAGCATTTCTTTAAGTGATGCCTTGGCTTGGTCGATGGTAGGAAGTATCAAAACGCCCTTTCCGGCGGCAAGGCCGTCGGCCTTAAGCACATAAGGTGGCTGGAGCGTTTCGAGGAAACGGTAGCCCTGCTCCAGCATATCGGCCGTGAACGACTGGTAACGGGCCGTAGGAATGTTATGACGAACCATGAACTGTTTGGCAAAGTCCTTGCTGCCTTCCAATGCGGCACCGGCTTTAGAGGGGCCCACAACGAGCAGGCTATCAGACGCAAACCTGTCATATACACCTTTAACCAACGGATCTTCGTTGCCTACCACAATCATGTCAATACGGTTGTCGGCAACAAAGCGTTCAATGGCATCGAAATCGGTAGGGCTCATGCCTACGTTTGTACCATAATTTCCTGTTCCGCCGTTTCCGGGGGCTATAAATAGTTTTTCGGTAAGCGGACTTTGGCTTATCTTCCATGCCAGGGCCGATTCGCGGCCGCCTGAGCCAAGGAGCAATATGCGGTGTTGGTTACTCATCAGTTTATTCTGTATTATGTTTTTCTTTAATTATTTTTCAGCAGAGTCGGAATCATTATTGTTTTTACGCCAGCCCCGGTGCTTCATATTGCTGTTAATAGAGGGCATACGGCCAATAATCGACCTTAGGGCTTTTTCATTGCGTCGAATTGCCAACGGGTTTTCCGACTCCTCTACCGGGGTTTCCGGTTTAAAGGGACGGCGTTCGAATTTTTTGCCCGTATTGAACCTGTCGAACGGCTCGTCGCGACGTGGCGGCCGTCCGCTACCGTTGCCGCCTCGCTTAAAGTCAGGACGGCCCTTGTCAAAACGTGCTTTATCGCCACGGTCCTTGGAAAAACGACGTTTTTCAAAATCGCCGTCTTTGCCTCCAAAACCTTTTTTACGGGCATCGCGACGCCATTCAGTATCAGTGGGGCGGCGCTGCTTCAACGGTTTATTCTCGTCAGCCCGGGCATCGGTGGCAGATGTGCGTAGCGATTTGCCCTCGCGGCGGAACGACTTATAATCGCCGTCAAAAATCTGGTATTCTCGCAACTGGCATTCAAGCGGCCCGTTCATAATAGGGGTTTTCGACGACGGGGCAAGGCCTATGGCACGGAACTGTTCGTCCTGATAGCCGATTATCCATGCCGTATAACCGCGGAATATCTTCTTTAGCTTTGTACCCAGGACTTCGTAAAGTGAATCTATGTCTTCCACATTCAATCGCTCGCCATATGGGGGGTTGGTAACCATCATTCCGTTCTGCGGAGCCTCTGTCCACTGCGACAACGACTTGACTTCCAAATTAATATACTTTCCAACTGCCGCCTGCTTTATGTTGCGCTGGGCTATTGCTATGGCCTTAGGCGATATGTCGGCACCGTATATCGTGCACAGCACGTCGCGTTCGGCAGAGTCGTCATTGTAAATACGCTCAAACAGTTCCTCATCGAAATCGGGCCATTGCTCAAAAGCAAAATTCTTGCGATAAACACCCGGATTGATATTTGCTGCGATAAGCGCGGCTTCTATCAGGAACGTTCCGGAGCCGCACATCGGGTCAACAAGCGGACACTCGCCCTTCCAACCGCTTTTGAGCAATATGCCGGCGGCAAGGACCTCGTTTATAGGTGCTTCAGTTTGTGCCACCCTATAACCGCGACGGTGAAGCGACTCGCCGGAAGAATCCAGCGACAAAGTTACACGCGTATCGTCTATGTGCACGTTTATTATAACGTCGGCATCCTGCAGCCTGACCCCGGGCCTTTTTCCGGTGCCGAGGCGGTCCTGAAAAAAGTCGACTATGGCATCTTTCACCCTGTATGTTACATAGCGTGAATGGGTAAACGAGTCAGAATTTACAACCGGGTCAATTGAAAATGTCTTGTCGGGCGACAGAACCGTATTCCAATCAAACTCCTTTGTCATTTCATACAGACGGTCTGGGTCGGAAGCTGTAAATTTATAAATAGGCTTAAGCACACGCAATGCCGTGCGACAGCACAGGTTGGCCTTATAGAGCATCTCATTGTTGCCGGTGAACGACACCATTCGTCGACCGGGTTCCACATCTTCCGCTCCCAGCAGGGTGAGTTCCTGTGCGAGCACGTCTTCCAGTCCCTGGAAGGTTTTAACTACAATTTCGAATTTGTCTGTATTCATCAGTTCTTAAGTCTTAGAACATTATTGGCTTTTGCTTGTATTATTCTCTCTCCTGGAGCTACATCGGTTGTTACCCATATATTACCGCCTATAACGGCATTGTCGCCAACCGTTATCCGGCCCAGTATGGTGGCGTTGGAATAAATAACTACGCCGTTTCCTATTATAGGGTGACGCGGAACACCTTTAACCGGGTTTCCGTTATCGTCAAGGTCGAAACTGCGCGCACCGAGCGTTACGCCCTGGTAAATTTTAACGTTGTTGCCTATTATCGACGTGGCACCTACAACAATGCCCGTGCCATGGTCTATGGTAAAACTACGTCCGATGGCTGCTGCCGGGTGTATGTCCACACCTGTCTCGCTATGGCTATGCTCCGATATCATTCGCGGAATTATAGGCACACCCAGTTCGTAAAGGTTATGCGCTATACGGTAGGCCGATATGGCTCGCAGCCCGGGGTAGCAGTAAATAATTTCCTGAATAGACGTTGCCGCAGGGTCGCCATGATAGGTGGCTTTCACATCGTCGTTCAGCCACATGCGCAGTTGCGGCAGCATCTTTATAAATGCAGCAGCCTTGTCGGCCGCACGGCTGCGCCTCGTGTCGCTATGGTTGTCAACACTGTCGTTGCACCCGCCCATCGACAGCCCGGCATGAATCTGCTCGCATAAGAGGGTATAAAGCCTCCCTGCCCATAAACCTGTATGGTATGTTATATTTGAGCGCGTAACGGTGCTGTCGCCAAAGAACCCTGGAAAAATTAACGCCCGGCAAAGCGTTATTATCTCCTTAACCGCACTATGCGAGGGCAATGGCTCTCCTTGCCACTGCGACTGACAGATATTTGTAAGATTTTCGCTACGGCTTAACTGCCGGGCGGCATCGCGGAGAATTTCCTCGTGATGCTGGTTCAATGGATTCATAGTGCTCTGGTTTGTTTGGCAAAGTTACACCAAATAAACCGTATTGATTCCTATTTTTCCCAAAAAAACTCACCACCGGCCTATTTTTTCCAAATATACACGGTATGGCAACAATTACTCAACTGTTACGGATTTGGCCAGGTTTCTTGGCATATCCACGTCGCAGCCCTTCATTACCGCTATGTGATAGGCCAACAATTGCAAAGGTATAGACGCAATGATGGGCGACAGGCACTCTGGCGACGACGGTATTTCAAGTACATGGTCGGCCATGGATGGTATTATTTCATCGCCGGCCGTAACTATGGCTATAACCGATCCGCCACGGGCTTTTACCTGCTGTATGTTAGACACTACCTTCTCGTGCAACTCGTCTTTAGGCGCTATAAACACCGTGGGCAGCTCCTTGTCGATAAGTGCAATCGGGCCGTGTTTCATTTCTGCTGCCGGATACCCCTCGGCATGTATATAGCTTATTTCCTTTAATTTGAGCGCTCCCTCAAGGGCTGTGGGGTAGTTGTAGCCACGGCCAAGGTAAAGGAAGTTATGAACATAGGTGTATGTGCGCGATAGCTGCTCTATTTTGTCGTTAAGTTTAAGCGTCTGCTTTATCTGCGAGGGAATCTTGCATATTGACTGCGCCGTTGAGCGAAGCGCATCGGGGCTGATTGTGCCTTTCAGCTGGGCAATGGCAAGGGCCATCATTGTAAGCACCGTTACTTGGCCGGTAAATGCCTTTGTCGAGGCAACGCCTATTTCAGGGCCTACGTGTATGTAGGTACCTGTATCGGTGGCACGCGCTATCGACGAACCGACAACGTTGCAAACACCGTATACAAACGCACCGCGCTCCTTTGCCAGCTTTATGGCGGCAAGCGTGTCGGCTGTCTCGCCCGACTGTGAAATGGCTATAACGATGTCGTCCGACGATATGACCGGATTGGCATAACGGAATTCGCTTGCATATTCGACACGCGCCGGTATGCGCGCAAGTTCCTCTATAAGCCTTCCGCCTATCAGGCCGGCATGCCACGACGTGCCGCACGCCACCAGAACTATGCGCTTTGCATTTATAAATCGAGAGGCGTTATCTTCGATACCGGATAGTTGGACTTTGGTACCGTCAGCCGATATACGGCCACGGATACAGTCGAACAGCGTGTTTGGCTGCTCGAAAATTTCTTTTAGCATGAAATGCGGATAACCGCCCTTTTCCAACTGCGAAACCGACATGCGCAGTGTCTGGATGTCGATTGTTGACGGTTCGTTCTTGTTGGTAATAACCTGTAACGGCTCGCCACGCTTTATTATGGCTATTTCGTTGTCGCGAAGATATACAACCTGGTTTGTATGCTCTATAATAGGCGAGGCGTCCGATGCCAGAAATGTTTCACCGTCGGCTATGCCTATAACCAGAGGCGAACTTTTGCGTGCGGCTATTATAGTGTCGGGCGCGTCGGCACTGATAACCGCTATGGCATAAGCGCCAACAACCTGTTCAAGAGCTTCGCGTACGGCATTCAGCAGGCTGCACCCGGTAGAACGGTATACGTACTCTATAAGTTTTACTACCACTTCGGTATCTGTATCGGAATCAAATACGCAACCGTGCTGTTCCAGCACCTGCTTAAGAACGGTGTAGTTTTCTATGGTGCCGTTATGTACAATGGCTATGCGCCTGTCTGTACTGAAATGCGGATGGGCGTTCGTGTCGTTAGGCTCGCCGTGCGTTGCCCATCGCGTGTGTGCTATACCGATTGTCCCGGAAATGTCTTTCGACTCGCAAAACCGTTCAAGTTCGCTGACCTTTCCATGCGACTTATAAATATTCAGTCGGTTCTCTGTGTTAATCAAAGCCACGCCGGCACTGTCGTAACCGCGGTATTCCAGCCTGTGCAATCCTTTTGTCAAGATAGGGAATGCTTGCTGAACGCCTATATATCCTACTATTCCGCACATATAAATTATCTTTTTATCCACGCAAAGTTAATTATTCTGCCCAAACCTTACAAAACAAATTTAAACGACTTCCAAACAGTTAATAATTATAAATTTGTAACTTTGCATAAGTTTACTGACCGAAAAGACAACCTGATATGACGTTTCAAATCTCACACAAGCAAACCATATGGCTTTTGGCTATATTCGTAGCTGTTACATTTTTTGCAAACAACCATGTTTTAGTGCCCGATATAATGGAATCGCGAAATATTGTAACTGCACGCGAAATGGTATATGACGGCAACTGGGTTGTTACTACAATGAATGGCGACCTGCGCCTGGAAAAACCGCCGCTGCCCACATGGGCCACCGCCATTGCCGAAATAATAAGTCCCGACTCGCTGGCCTGGCAAAGGGGTATGGCCGGATGCGCGGCATTACTGCTGGTGTATTTTTTCTATAGGTTTTCAAAAAACATTTTAGTAGATGACAAAAATTAAATTTATGCTGTTAAACACTTAATTTTCAGTCGA
>SSTG01000075.1 GCA_004801635.1 Muribaculum caecicola
GGTCTACGCTACGCTTGCCCACGTTGGGTTTTTGCATGTGTATGGACTATGGACAAGGCATTACGGTTGGTTTGATGCAGTGGCTGCTGTGAGGAAACAGCTTTGTGTTAGTGGTTTATACGCTGTTGTGGTTTATGCCCTTTATGGTATTTGCTGTAAGTTAATAAAATAGGTCCGCATATATGCGCTTCGGATGGCCTTCAAAATATGATTGAATCTAGCTTTTGCCTATGTTGAGTATGTCTTGTTCGAATGTGTCACGGTTTATTGCGCGGTTTTTAAGTCGGTTTCTGTAGCTGTAAATTGTGTGGACGGAATAGTTCAGTGCTTGTGCTATTCGTGGGCTTTCTTCTACTCCAAGACGGATGAATGCCAGTATGCGCAGGTCGGTGTTTAAGAGTTCGTTATTGGTAAGTGTTATTTTTTCTTCTGGCTTGAGCAAGTTGTTTACGTCTGATGGGAAAGTTGGGTATATGTGTAGAAATGCCTGATCGAATGTTGTGTAGAATTCTTGAATCTGATCTTCGACAAAACGTCCGGAACGAGTCATTTGATATAGCTCGTCAACGCGACCTGTTGATATTTTTCGTGATGCTATTTTACAGAATTGGTTTAGTTTGTTCATGTATATGGTTGATAGGTGCAGAAACTGAGACATATACATTTCTTTTATGATATTTGCTTTTCGAAGGTGTTTTTCCAGTCGTTTCTTTTTTATGAGTTCTATGCGGAACAAGAGTGTTATTGTGATTAGGATGATAACAAGTGCAGCCATTGTTATAACTGCGGTATATAGTCGTTTTTGCGACTTGTTTATTGTTTCGCTGTGTGCCTGCTGGATTACAGGGAGTGCCTGTGATGTTTGCAGCATGCGCATAACAGCATGGCATTTGACGGAGTTGTCGAGGGCTATTGCCAGATATGAATATGCTCTTTTGAGATCGCCATGGGTGTATAGTTGCTGCCCGAGGTCTTGTAGGGAGACTATTTCGAGTGTTGCAGACTTTATGTCGGCTATGGCTGATTTTGCGAGGTAATAAATTTCTTCGTTATGGTTTGAATTGAATGCCGCAATTTTGCTTAGTTTGTGGTTTATTCGGGCGGCCATGTATGGTTCGAGTGGATGCCGGTTGTTTAGGAGGCTATGGAATAGTATTCCTGCTTGTCGGTATTTGCCTGTCATGAATAGGTACTCTGCCCTATTGTATGTGTTTATTGGTGTGTTTGGGTCGGTGTGTTTAATTAGCTGTTCTTGAAAATACATTGATTTTTCTATCCAAATTCGGTATGCTTCGGGATTGTCGGAATAGAATGAGGCGACATATGAATATAGTTGCCGTCCTGAATCCAGGGCCAGTATTTTTAACCGGCCATTTAGCGAGTCTATATGTATTGTGCTGTATTCGGCAATAGCTTCATTGAATAGTGCCACAAGCGGCATGGTTTCGCATTTTTTTATTTTGAATTTAATTTCCCATTCATTGTGGTTGTATAGTGCGGCTGTGTTTTGTCCGCGCCGGAAGTATATAACGGCAGAGTCGGAAAGGTACCCTTCGTAAAGACGGGCAAGTTTCCATGTCAGTTCCAGTTGTTTTGTAACGGGCAGGCGTGGAATTGTGAGTTGGTATTTTATGGAGTCAATTCGTTTTACGCGATTTTCAAGGTAGTTTTTTCGTAATGAGAGCTGTTTGTCGAGTTCGTTTAACATTTTGCCGGCATCTGCAGAGGATATTGGAGCAAACTGCCTGGCCGATATTGAATTTGCAGAGATAAGAATAAGGACTGGCAGGTATTTTAATATGATTTTTACAATAAAACGATATGTAACCATATTATTTATTTGTAGACGATGGTATTAGATGTGTTTGCTAAATTATAAAGTTTTTTTGTGTTTTGCAACCAATGTGCTTAAATTTGCCGATAATTAATGCCTGTTTTTGTTAGAAAAATTAAGTGATTTATGGTGTTGAAAACAATAGACAGTATACCACGGTCGTCGGCTTTGGCGGTAGGGATTGACAATATTGCCATTTTTAATGATATGTCTATGATTAGAGGATTGGAACTTCCGGCAAAGATTGATTTTATACTTTCGATAATGTGTGAAGCCGGCCGCCTTTTAATTTCATATGATAACCGGAGTCATGAACTGACAAAAAATTCGCTTATGGTTATGAGGCAAGGTCATGTTATTAACAGCTATGAGTTGTCGCCAGATTTTAAGGGGCATGTTATTGTTGTGAGTACCAAGCATCTTGACAAAACGGTTCCAACGATGACAAAATTTATGCCGTATATGATTCATTTTATGGGTAATCCTGTAATAAAGCTGACTGAGGAGGAAATGACTAACCAAATAGAATTAAGGAATCTTCTTAAGGCAAAATCGCAACCTCAATCAGATCATGCCTACAGGGTTAATGTTGTAAGGTCTGTTTTAGAGGCACTGTTTTTTGAAACATTGGGAGTTTATTCGGCGCATTCGATGGATTTGCGTTCAATGCAAACGATTAGGCGCAAAGATTCTCTGTTATATGATTTTATTCAGTTGGTTGAGTCGGAATTTAGACGTGAGCGCTCTGTTGCGTATTATGCAAACCGGTTATGCGTTAGTCCGAAACATTTGTCTTCGATGGTTAAGGAAGCTAGTGGCCGGACTGCTGGCGACTGGATTGACTCGTATGTTATAATGGAGGCTAAGGCTTTGCTGAAAAATACAGGAATGACAGTACAGGAAATTAGCCAGGCTCTTAATTTTGCTAATCAATCATTTTTTGGTAAGTATTTTAAACATCTTACAGGAATTTCGCCACGTATGTATAGATCGACTTTGTTGTAATTGGGGTGGAGTTAGCTAAAAATATGACAAAGAAAATGTGTTGTAAAACATGTAAAAATATTTGCTTTTAACGGCAAAACGACAGGCTGATGTGAAATAGATTTAAAATGCAGATATGTAATAACTTAAACTATTAAGTTATATTAATTGCCAAATCATAGCTTTGTTTTATTTCGTTATATATGTAAACAGGGATCAAATTTGGTTTAGGAGTCTATTTCTAGTGAAATTTGCAAATAGAAGTTTGCAAACGCATTGTTTACAAAAATAAAGAGCGAAAATTGTAAATAGTGATAAGATAGATAGGCTATATGTAAATATCTTTTTTTGCAATTTAAACAAATGTAAAGTTGTAAATTTTAAAAGTGAACTTATTTTGAATTGTAAAATATATGAATTAACATTAATTTAGATATAAGGTTAATTAGTTGATAATCATAAATGATATATCTAAAATATTAAGCTAAGGTTTAAATTTATGATTATTGGTCGCCGATTAGACGTGTTGTAGTATTTACATGGTGTAATAATTATTAATTATCAATGTATTATTATATAATATTCAAGTTTTAGTTTAATAAATGTTGCCCTATTTTGGATGCGAGTGCAAATCGATTTACGTGGAGTTTTAAATTGTAAATTGTAAATTTGACTAATGCAATTTGCAATTTACAAATATAATAATTACATTTGCACACAGTATAATTGCAAATATAAACACATGGATTTATCTTCCCGTCTTCGTCAATTTATGGAATATATGAATATTCCGGTAACCAAGTTTGCTGATAGTTGCCTGATTCCGCGTCCATCTATGACTCAGTTACTTAAGGGGCGCAATAAGAAAGTTAGCGATGAGGTAATCACGAAGATTCACCAGGCTTATCCGCAGCTTTCCGTGATGTGGTTGCTTTTTGGCGAAGGGGATATGATGATTGGTGCAAATATTGAAACCTCAGAGGCTCAAAAAGGCCGGTTTTATGGGGATTTATTGGATAATTCTGTTGATAATAAGATAGATGAGTCGTTATTTTCGGATTTTGAACCTGATTTAAAAAATAAACAAACTAGAGAAACCGATATTCCGGAAGTTGAATTTGCCACTTCGACATCGAATAAGGAGCAAGGTTATTACTCTCCTATGGCAAGAATGCACGATTCGTTACCGGGTGGAGCGGCATCAAAAAATAGCGAGAAAAGGCATGTTGTAAATATTATGGTGTTTTACTCTGATATGAGTTTTGAGTCGTTTGTGCCGCAGAAAAAAGTGTGAAAACAGCTAATATAGTGTGTGCTGTTGGTTGTTTGGGCAAGGTTTTAGGGGTTAACAATTATTTTATTGCTTTACAGGGAATATCGATTTTTTATGTTTAACTTTGCCATTAAGTTAGTTTTTATAACAAGACATGGTTTTGTTATAACTGATGTTTTGCTATTTTAGTAATTCACTTTGTAAAAATAAATGAAAGTATTAAAATTTGGTGGAACGTCTGTAGGTACCGTAGATAGTCTTCGCAATGTAAAGGCGATAGTTGAAGGTAATACAGAGCCGCTGATAGTTGTTGTTTCTGCATTAGGCGGGATTACGGACCAGCTGATTAACACGGCCCGGCAGGCTGCTTCTGCAGATGCATCGCACGTTGAAAGCTATTCAAAGATAGTGGAACGGCACCACCGCGTTATAGAGGGCATAGTTCCAGAAGTGCGCAGGCCGGAGGTCCTGGCCGTTACTGACAAGCTTCTTGAGGAACTAGGCAACATATATCGCGGAGTAAGTTTGATAAAGGATTTGAGTGACAGAACCCTTGACATTATAGTCAGTTATGGAGAACGGATATCGTCGGTAATTGTTGCCAACATTATCGACGGGGCTGTGCATAGGGACAGTCTGTCTTTTATACGTACGACCAAGCAGTGGGATAAGCATATTCTTGACAATGATGTTACGCAGTGTTTAATTCATTCGGTTTTTGACGATATAGAGGCTCCTGTGGTTGTTGTTCCGGGCTTTATATCGTGCGATTCTAATGGTAACGTTACTAACTTGGGGCGTGGCGGATCGGATTACACCGCTGCCATACTGGCTGCTACCCTATCGGCAGATGTTCTGGAGATATGGACCGATGTGGACGGCTTCATGACAGCCGACCCACGTGTTATAAATAATGCCCTGGTTATAGACCGTCTTTCGTTTACGGAGGCTATGGAATTGTGTAACTTTGGTGCAAAGGTTATTTATCCTCCTACGATATATCCGGTTTTCCATAAGAATATACCTATTGTAATAAAGAATACATTTAACCCGGGTGCACCCGGGACATGGATTTCGGATGAACCGGCGGCTTCAGAGGACAAGCCGATCAAGGGTATTTCATCGATAAACGACACATGCCTGATAACGGTCAAGGGGCTGGGAATGGTTGGTGTGATAGGTATAAACTCGCGTATATTTAATGCCCTTGCGCATGATGGCATAAGTGTGTTCATGGTTAGTCAGGCGGCCAGCGAGAATAATACGTCGTTTGCTGTGCGGAATGCGGATGCCACACATGCACTAAAGGTGTTGAGGGAGGAGTTTGCTCCGGAACTGTCGGCAGGCAGCCTTACGGAAATCAGCTCGCAACCTGATTTGGCCACTGTTGCCATTGTGGGTGAAAATATGAAGCATGCCGTCGGTACAGCCGGCCGGCTTTTTAACACTCTTGGTAGAAACGGAATCAGTGTAATAGCGTGCGCACAGGGGGCTTCGGAAACAAATATATCGTTTGTTATAGATAGCTGCAACCTGCGTAAGGCCCTGAATGTTATTCATGACAGTTTTTTCTTATCTGACACGCAGGTCTTAAACCTGTTTGTTGTCGGAACGGGAAAAGTTGGTCGTAAATTGTTGGAGCAAATTCATGCCCAACAGGATAACTTGTTGAATAAAAAGTCGCTTAGTCTGCGTCTTGTTGGCATTGCGAATTCCAGGCAGTGCTATTTTACACGTGACGGAATAGATATAGATTCCTGGGAGGAAATTTTGAGCCGGTCGGAGCTTCCTGCTACGCCACAGAATATACTTGACGGGGTTATTAAAATGAATATTTTTAACTCTGTTTTTGTTGACTGTACTGCAAACGAGGATATAGCAAAGCTGTATCTGCCTTTGTTGAGTAATAATATAAACGTTGTTGCGGCAAATAAGATAGCGGCCTCGGGGGCATATGACGAGTATGTTGCTTTAAAACGAATGGCACGCAAAAAGGGTGTCAAGTTCCTTTTTGAAACGAATGTGGGTGCTGGTTTGCCGGTGATAAACACGATAAACAGTTTGATAAATTCCGGAGACCGGATTCTGCGTATAGAAGCAGTTCTTAGCGGGACGCTTAATTATATATGTAATGCGGTGTCGGGAACAATACCGCTTACTCAGGCTATAGAAATGGCAATGAAGGAGGGGTATAGCGAGCCAGATCCACGTATAGACCTTAGTGGAAAGGATGTTGTGCGTAAAATAGTAATTTTGGCCAGAGAGGCTGAATACAAGATAGAGCAAGCTGATGTTGTGCGTAATGAATTTATTCCGCACAAATGTTTTAACGGAACGGTTGAGGATTTTTTTAAGACGGCCGGAGCCTTTAATGCCGATTTTGAGGCCAAACGGCGCGATGCGGAAGGCAAAGGGCTTAAACTCAGATATGTTGCCTGCCTTAACGAAGGCCATGTGTCGGTTGGTGTCCAGGCTGTTGGTCAGGAGCACCCGTTTTATAATCTTGCCGGCAGCAATAATGTTGTTTTAATTACGACTGAGCGGTATAATGAATACCCGATGGCTATCAAGGGTTATGGAGCCGGAGCGTCGGTAACAGCAGCCGGTGTTTTTTCAGATATAATAAGTATAGCCAATATTCGATAAGAGGGTATTGGCTGTTATGTTTTATTGTTAACTAATCTATGAAATATGTTATAATTCTGGCTGATGGCATGGCAGATTTGCCAATAGAAGCGTTGGGAAACCGAACGCCGCTTGAGGCTGCATACACACCGAATATGGACCGTTTGGCTTTGAAAGGAAGGTGCGGACTGCTGCATACTGTTCCTGCCGGGCTGCATCCGGGAAGCGAGGTTGCAAACATGAGCGTGCTTGGCTATGATGTTGCCAGGCTGTATCAGGGGCGCGGCGTGTTGGAAGCTGCCAGTATGGGTGTTGATGTTCCTACGGGGACTGTGGCAATGAGGTGTAACCTTATAAGTGTTTCCGACAATAACCGGATAGAGAACCATTCGGCCGGACATATTTCGACGGAAGAGGCAACGGAATTGATTGATACGCTGCAAAAAGAACTAGGTAACGACAATATAAAATTTTATCCGGGAGTTTCGTATAGAAACTTGTTGTTGGTTAAGGGGGCTGATGCGCGAGTGGAGTGTACTCCCCCACATGATGTTCCCGGTGCGGATATTGATACGGTGTTGCCGTGTGCAGCAGTTGCTGATGCCGATGTTTTTGCCGAATTATTGCGTGACCTGATTTCCAAATCGCGTACGATTCTTGAAAATCATCCGGTAAATGTGGCACGCCGTAAGTTGGGGAAATATGCGGCTAATTGTATTTGGCCTTGGTCGCCAGGTTACAGGCCTGCTATGGCTCCATTAAAAGAGATGGTTCCGATAAATAAAGGTGTTGTTATTTCAGCCGTCGACCTTGTTTTCGGAATAGGCATCTATGCCGGGCTTGCTACAATAAGGGTTGACGGCGCAACCGGTCTCTATGATACAAATTATGAGGGGAAACTCCAGGCTGCGCTAAAGGCGCTTGGAGATAATGATACGGATTTTGTTTTTCTTCATATAGAAGCTAGCGATGAGGCCGGTCATGAAGGGGATGCCCAATTGAAAATAAAGACAATTGAAAATTTAGACCGAATGATTGTGGGTCCTTTGGCTGAGTCGGTTGCCTGTATGCCAGAGCCGGTAAGGATAGCAATACTACCCGATCACCCTACTCCTTGTTCCATACGGACGCATACATCGGACCCTGTACCGTTTTTGATTTATGACCCGGATATAGAGCCTGACCAAACAGCTGTATTTTCAGAGAAAGAGGCGGCAAAAGGTGTTTATGGCGAGCTTTTCGGAGACAGATTTATAAAGATATTTATAACATAAAGATAAATGTGGCACCTTGTATATTCGGTTGTATGCCGTTTATTTACAATTGGTGCTTATAAATAAGCAGACACAATGAACTATTATAGTACGAACAACCCACATTACACAGCATCGCTTTCAGAAGCTGTTACGCAAGGACTTGCTCCTGATGGCGGACTTTATATGCCGGAACGGATTCCAAGCATACCTATGGCCTTTTTCAAGCATATAGGTCAAATGTCGCTTCAGGAAATTGCGTTTGTAGTGGCAAGCACGCTATTTGGTGACGATATTCAATCGGATAATTTAAAGAAAATAGTTACAGAAACCCTTAGTTTCGACATTCCGCTAAAGGAGGTTGAACCGGGCATTTATGCTTTGGAACTGTTTCACGGCCCTACTCTGGCTTTTAAAGATGTTGGTGCTCGTTTCATGGCCCGTATGCTCGCTTTGTTTAATAACAAGGGCGGTGATAACGAAAACGTTGTTAATGTGCTTGTTGCAACTTCTGGTGATACAGGAAGCGCTGTTGCCAACGGATTTCTGGACGTTCCGGGTGTGCGAGTGTTTGTATTGTATCCACAAGGGAAAGTAAGCAGGATTCAAGAAGCTCAATTTACAACATTGGGCCGTAATATTACGGCAATAGAGGTTGACGGGACTTTTGACGATTGCCAGGCTATGGTTAAGTCGGCATTTATAGACCCGTCGCTGAATTCGACACTGACTCTTACATCGGCCAATTCTATAAACGTGGCCCGTTTTCTGCCACAGATGTTTTACTATTTTCATGCTTATGCCCGTTTGGCAGAAATGGGTGTTCCGGTGGACCGGCTGACTGTTTCGGTTCCAAGCGGCAACTTTGGCAATATATGTTCTGCCCTTATTGCAAAAAGGATGGGATTAAACATATCGCATTTTATAGCGGCCAATAACCGTAATGATGTTTTTTTGCAATATTTGCTAACGGGTAAATATGTGCCGCGACCCTCTGTACAGACTGTGGCAAATGCCATGGATGTTGGAAATCCGTCGAATTTTGCCCGTATTTTGGACTTGTACGGCGGTAGTTATGATGACATATGCCGTGATATAAGCGGATTTACGTACAATGATGACCAGATATTGCATACTGTTTCGGAATTATATAACCGCACCGGATATGTGCTTGACCCACACGGGGCCGTTGCATACAGGGCTCTTAAGGACGGTATAGAGCCAGGAGCTATAGGCATTTTTCTTGAGACGGCGCATCCGGCAAAGTTTAAGTCGGCAGTTGATTCGGCAATAGGTACAGATTTGCCAATACCGTCAAAACTGGCAATGTTTATGAGGGGTGAGAAACAAACAGTTAAGATGAGCCCACAATATCCGGCCTTAAGAAAGTTTTTATTGAATGAATGCCATTAATAAATATTGGCACGCAATTTGCATGGCTGTTGTTGAAAAAAACTTCAAATAATTTAAAAGAGGCTCTAATGAGTAATACCGATTCAGAATCGTCACGAATAATATCCATTGGTCATATTGACCTTGGGCAACTTAAAAAACAATCAAAGCCCAATACAGACGCGCTGCCTTTGCTGCCGACGCAGAATTTGGTGCTGTTTCCCGGAGTAACAATACCAATATCGCTTGTTCGCGAAATATCGTTAAAAATAGCCCGTGCCGCAGAGGATAGTGGCACGGTAATAGGTGTTGTTTGCCAACGGACGCAAATTGAAAGCATGCCGGAGGTTGACGACCTGTATCCGATAGGCGTTATGGCCGAGGTGATAAAGGTTATAGAGCTTCCGGACGGCAGCCATACGGCTATTGTACGTGGGTTGGACAAGTTTAAGATAGAGGGTGTGTCGGAATTTATTGCTGAAAGCAGTCTTTATCCGTTACTGGCAAAGGTTATGGTTTTGAAAGAAACAAAACCGCGAAAAAACGACCGTCAGTTTCCAGCAATGGCATCGCTTGTCAAGGAGTTGACAGTGAAACTTCTTAAACAGGTTGGCGAAGGTGCTACTGAAATGATAAACAATCTGGATAACTTCGGCGACCAGGTTACACTGATAAATTTTATTTGTACTCAGTCGCCTTTCCCACCTGAAATAAAAATAAGCCTTTTGGCCAAAAATTCTGTTGTTGCTCGTACACAAACACTGCTTGAACAGCTTACAGAGCAGGAACAGATGCTTGAAGTTACTGAAAAGATACAGTCGCATGCCCGTGCCAATTTTGAACAACAGCACCGGACAATGTTTCTGCATAACCAGATGGAGGCTATTAAGCAGGAACTGTATGGTGATGAAACGTCTGATCAGGACGAGCTAAAGGCTCGTGGAGAAAAAACTGCTTTTACGGATGCCGCGGCAAAACTTTTTAATAAAGAGTTAGGAAAGCTTGGACGTTTGAATCCGCAAAGTCCGGAGTATGCGGTACAGTTTCAGTATCTGGAAACATTGCTCGACTTGCCTTGGCAAACATATTCGGATATGAATCCTGATTTTGACAAGGCCCGTAAAAAGCTTGATGATTCGCATTACGGATTAAAGAAAGTAAAGGAGCGAATATTGGAGCAGATTGCGGTTTTAATGAATAACCCCGGAGGCAAATCGCCAATTTTATGTCTTGTAGGTCCTCCCGGAGTTGGCAAGACTTCTATAGGCCAGGCAATAGCAGATGCCTTGTCGTTGAAATACGAACGAGTGTCGTTGGGCGGATTGCACGACGAGGCAGAGATTCGTGGTCACCGCCGCACATATATAGGTTCGATGCCAGGCCGTATAATAGATGCGATTAAACGGGCCGGGACATCAAATCCGGTAATATTGCTTGACGAAGTAGATAAAATTGGTTCTGATTTCAAGGGCGACCCCTCGGCGGCATTGCTAGAAGTGCTTGATCCCGAGCAAAACTGGCGTTTTCATGACAATTATATAGATGTTGATTATGATTTGTCGAAAGTTCTGTTTATTGCAACAGCCAATACGTTGTCAACATTGTCGCAGCCGCTGCTTGACAGGCTGGAAATAATAGAACTTTCCGGGTATTTGCTTGAGGAAAAAGTTGAAATAGCTTGTAATCATATAATACCGCGTCTGCGTAAGAACTATAATTTGAAATCTGGTGATTTAATATTTACGCGCGACGTAATAGCAAAAATTGTAGAAAATTATACAAGTGAGAGCGGTGTAAGGCAACTGGAAAAGGCCTTGTCGGCCATAATACGAAAAACTGTTATGG
>SSTG01000076.1 GCA_004801635.1 Muribaculum caecicola
CATCAATATAGAAGCCTCACGGGTTTGCGGATTCGGCCCGGGGTATGTGAACGGTGCCGGGTCTATTTCTTCGCCAGGATGCGCGTTGACGCATGTGTTGTAAAAGTACATCGCTTTTCCGCGTCCGTGGTGCTGTGTAATGAAATCGCGTATAACCGACGGCAGTTTTTCGCGTTCAGCCTTGCGCAGTCCGTGGCTCACGTGCCCTATAACCACCCGGGCGCTTTGATACGGGTCAAGAGCGTCGTGAGGGTTCACTCCGTGCTGGTTTTCTGTAAAAAACGCCGGGTTTTCAATTTTGCCTATGTCGTGATACAGCGCCCCCGTACGTACGAGCTGTACATTGGCCCCTATACGGTGTGCCGCTTCTGATGCAAGGTTGCTAACCTGCATTGAGTGTTGGAACGTGCCCGGGCACTCTGCCGACAGTTCGCGCAGGAGTTTGCTGTTTACGTCAGATAATTCGACCAGGGTTACAGACGATACGAAGCCGAACATCTTTTCAACAACAAACACAAGTACGTATGCAAACGAAATAAGTACGGCATTTATGCCGAATACCCCTATCATGCGTGGCGATATGCGTTCTATTGTTGCCGTTTGAATTATCTGCACGGCAACATATGCAAGGGTGTATGTAATAAATATGTAAAATGCCGCCCTTACAAGCTGCGACCTGCGCGTAAGCTCTTTCATGGTGCACAATGCAACCACGCCGGCAGTCCACTGGGTGAACATAAATTCCAGCGGATAGGCGCAAACGAGCATGGCCAGGAGTATCTCGCTGACATATACGAAGAATGCTGTGCGTCCGTCGAAAAACACCACAATCAGTATGGGGATTATTGTAAACGGCACCATATACAGCCCGTTGCCAATTGTCTCGTTCATTCCGTAGGCAAGCAGCAGGAACGTAATGGAGAGCGCCATAATAAACAGCATGGCCCGGTCAGACATGAATATGCGGCGGCGGAAATAATACAGGAACATATATATTCCGCCAAACACCAGCATTATATAAAGCGTCTGTCCGGCAATAGGGTAATGGTGCATGTTTACATGGGTAGGCTCGTGACGGTGAACAATCTTTTCGTATGTCTGAAGATTCCGGTACACCTGGGGGGTTACCATTTCGCCTCGGTCAATAATTTTGGTTCCCTCCATAAGCACGTCTATGGGGGCCATGGCTTTTTGCATAACCTCGTCATAGAGCAGTTTGGTGCGCACGGTGTCGGGAATAATGTTCGGCCTTACAAACTGCGACATGCCGGAACTCATTATGGCATTGCGGTAATCGCTGTCGGAGGCGTACATGCTGTCAATACGGGCATATGCCTCACGTGGCGACAGAAACTTGTCGGTGGGAACCGACAGGGCTACGTCGTCGTGAATGAACCGTACCTGGGGCATGGCTCCGCTGCGAATGCGTGCATATGTGCCAGCGTCGACAATGCCGTCTTCAAGCAAGGTGCGCAAACTGTTTATTAGCTTGTTGCGTTGCCGGGGCGTAAGGTTTACCGAGTCGAGGGTGTTTATCCTGGTGGCAAATGCGGCAACAGCTTGTTTTTCCATGCTGATGTCGCGCTTATAGACAGGCCTGAATGTAGCGTCTATGCTGTCGCGGGCAAGGGTGGCGCTGAGCGAGTCGGGGTATACCGGCATGTCGGCCGGAGCCGTAAGCAGCGGATAAGCCCAAGGCTTCCCGAGTTCATATTGGTAATTGTTGGCCGCTTTGCGCGGCATGAGCCATACGGCCATAACAACGCAGCCCAGATAAAGCAGCACGCGCATTGTTGTATATGAATTCAAAAATCTTTTCATTTCTTAAAAACGGTTTTTTCACACCTGGCTTACACGGGCGGTACGCTTAACGCCCTTTATCTGTTTAAGCTTGGAACAAATGTCGGTAACTTCCTTGGTATCGCTCACTTTTAAGGCCAGTTCGCAGTGGAATACGCCTTGGTCGGCCTCAATGTCGAGTTTGCGCAGGTCAAGCGACATATTCTGCGACAGCATCTGTATTATGTCCATCAATATGCCCTGTCGGTCTATGCCTTCAATGCGAACATTGGCGCGGAAAGTGTTTTTCTGCGAAGGCCATTCAACGGCTATCACCCTTTTGCCGAAACTGGCTTTCAGTACTGATGCCCGTGGGCAGTTCTGTGCGTGCAGTTCCACGTCGCCGTCGTCGTTAACCCAGCCCATAACGTCGTCGCCGGGTATGGGGTGGCAGCAGTCGCACATCTTGTAGTTCGAGGCCCCGTTGTCGGATGTTACAAGCTTGTAGGTCTCTTTCATGTTTACCGTCTGCTTTACCGGGGCCGTATCGGCAGAGTCCTGTCCGCGTTTGCCTGTAAGTGGGCGAAGAATCTTGCTGATAAGCGAAGCCTGTGCCGGCCGTAGCACCTTGTTCATGTAAGACGGTATCGTTGCCTCGTTTTTGCCCAGCGAAAGAAACAGTTCTTCACGGTTCTCCATGTGCATTGTTCCCAGAAACTTTGTAATCACATGGTTTGAGTCCTCTATGCCGTGTTCGGCAAGATACAATTCGTAAATTTCGCGTCCGCGTTCAATTATCGGAAGCATTTCTTTGCGCATCAGCTGGCGTAACCGCGTACGGGCTTTTGCCGTAGCCAGAAAGTTTACCCATTCGGCCTTCGGTGTCTGGCTTTGCGAGGTCAGAACCTCCACCTGGTCGCCCGAACGCAGTTTGTGGCTCAACGGCACCAGCTTGTGGTTCACCTTGCCGGCTATACAGTGCATTCCTATTTCTGAATGGAGTTCGAAGGCAACGTCAAGCACCGTGGCGTTGTTGGGCAGGGTGAGCAGCTCACCTTTAGGGGTGAACACCACAATTTCCGAGGCGAAAAGGTTCAGCTTCAGGGTGTCGAGAAAGTCAATGGCGTTGGGTTCGGGGTTGTCGAGAATGTCTTTTATGGTCGACAGCCACGCGTTAAGCTCGCTTTCCTCCTCGCCTTCGCCTATCTTATATTTCCAATGGGCGGCAAACCCCAGTTCGGCAATCTCGTCCATGCGCCGTGAGCGTATTTGCACTTCTATCCAGTTTCCGTCGGGCCCCATCACAGTGAGGTGCAGGGCCTGGTAACCGTTTGCCTTAGGGTTGCTTATCCAGTCGCGTGTACGTTCCGGGTGGAGACGGTACAGGTCGGTAATGGCCGAATAAATCTGCCAGCATATCTGTTTCTCCCTTGCCGGGTCGTCACATTCAAAAATAATGCGCATTGCATACAGGTCGTACACTTCTTCAAACGGGATATGCTTTGTTTCCATCTTGCGCCATATAGAGTATACCGACTTGAGCCGTGCCTTGGCATCGAACTTCAGGCCCATGTCGGCCAGACGCTGCGTTATTGGATGGGAGAAATCTTTGTAAACGGCCGACCTGCGCTGCTGCGAAGCCTTTATCTGCTCGCTTATACGTGCATAAGCCACCGGGTGTTCGTATTTGAAACTAAGGTCTTCAAGCTCGGTCTTTATTGCAAAAAGGCCGAGTCGGTGTGCCAGCGGAGCATAAATGTACAGTGTCTCGCCGGCTATTTTGTATTGTTTGTTCGGCGACATGGAGTCGAGCGTGCGCATATTGTGCAGGCGGTCGGCCATCTTGAGCAGTACAACGCGTATGTCCTCGCTCATTGTAAGAAGCAGCTTTCTGAAATTCTCGGCCTGTGCCGAGGCCTTGTCGCCGAAAATACCGCCGGAAATCTTTGTCAGCCCGGCCACCAGCTGGGCAATCTTTTTGCCGAAATGCGCCTCTATGTCCTCCACGGTATAATCCGTGTCCTCCACAACATCGTGCAAAAGCGCGGCACAGATACTGGTAGACCCCAGCCCTATTTCCTGATTGGCAATTTTGGCAACTGCTATGGGATGCAGTATATAAGGTTCTCCCGAACGACGGCGCACGCCCTTGTGGGCATCGCGTGCAAACTTATAGGCACGTTCAATTATATCCACTTTCTTGCGGTGGTTGCTCGACAGATACCCTTTCAGCACGTCTTGAAAAGCATCGTCAATCATGCGGTCCTCGTCGGCCGAGGTCAGTTTGCTATTCTGGTCCATTATGGTTCAATCTGGGTTCAATTTACAAATCTAACAAAAAACTGCGAAAAATCAGCCTGCACAGCCACATTGACAATAAAAATTCACTTGCGTGGAATTTATTCGTCAATTTGTAGTTAAATCAAGCAAAAGCACTATATTTGCCATATAGGTAATAAATTAATTTATCATGAAAAATTTAGCGGATATTTAATATCCCGATCCTTGTACTCACATATTGAAATAACATTATCTATGAAACTCAAATTATTATTAATACCGGTTATTATGCTTTTTGCCGGCTGTTCAGACAAGGATGATGACGGAGTAATTGACGGAGGCCCGTCAACAAATTTATATGTTGCCGTATGTGACGAGGAAGGGAACGATTTGCTAGACATTTCCTCGCCAGAATGCATTCTTAATCCGGATTTAATTGTTTATAGTTCAAATGTTCTTGATAATGACACAAAATACAAGTATTCCGGAGTTTGTGACTATGACAGGTGTTATGATCCTCATCAGGTCTTTGAGTGCTATGGCGAGATTGTGCAACTTGACGGCAGATATACTATAAGGTGTATATATTTCCCTTCGACTCAGTTGCCGTCGGAAAATGTCAGTATTGTCCTGTCGTGGAAAGAAGGCATAGAGCCGGACAACCTCAGCTTCAGGCTTCACACCCCCGGCGGCGACAAAAATGTTAGTGTAACTATTAATGGCGAACCGGCGGAAAGGATTTATAAAGAGCATGTCGAAGTCCGTAACTTCCGCTACGTTATCACAAAGCAGCCTGTTACAAAATTATAGTCAATATGTGTAATAAAAATCGTATCTTTGCCAACAACCAATCTTAATACCTTGCTTACTTGCATATGGGAAAATACGATTTTGACGCTATAATTGACCGGCGTGGAACGGGTGCGTTGAAAACCGACGCACTCACCGAGTTTTTTGGTCGCGGCGACTTGCGCGCCCTATGGGTGGCCGATATGGATTTTGCTGTAGCGCCTGCCATACAACATGCCTTGTCGCAGCGCATAGAGCACCCGGTTTACGGCTACGCAAGCGTGCCGCAGTCATATTGGAATTCGATAACAGGGTGGCTTAAACGCCGCCATGGCTGGCAGGTTAACCGCGATGACATAACGTTTGTGCCGGGAATTGTGAAAGGCATAGGCTACGTGGTGAATTTCTTTACCCGTCCGGGCGATGCCGTGCTGATACAGCCGCCGGTATACCATCCGTTCCGGCTTGTGCCCGAAGGCAACGGACGCAGACTTGTGGAAAACCCGTTGATTCCTACCGGCAACGGTTACAGAATGGACCTTGCCGGCCTTGAAAAGGCTATGGCCGAGGAGAAACCACGGCTGATGATTCTATGCAACCCACATAACCCTGTGGGCATACAATGGGACGAAGACACTCTTTGCGAAGTTGCGCGTCTGGCCGACAAATACGGCGTTATAGTTATCAGCGACGAGATTCATGCCGACCTTATGTTGTATGGCAACCGTCATGTTCCGTTTGCCTCCGTGAGCGATGCGGCAGCACGGGTGGCTATAACGTTCGGGGCACCTTCAAAAACATTCAACATAGCCGGACTGGTATCGTCGTGGTGTGTGATTAAGAATCCCGAATTGCGCGACGATTTTTTCAAGTGGCTGACAGTTAACGAATTCAACGCACCTACGTTTATTGCCATGCAGGCCACTGAATGCGCCTATAACCAGTGCGAGGACTGGCTAGACGAGATGCTGCAATACATAGAAGGCACCATAGGGGCCGTGGAAACCCTTGTGGCAGAACTCTTGCCGCAGGTACGCGTTATCCGTCCGCAAGCCTCGTTTATGATATGGCTCGACTGTCGTGGCCTGGGGCTGGATCACGACACGTTGATAGACCGTTTCGTGAACCACGCGCACCTGGCCCTTAATGACGGGGCCATGTTCGGTACGCAAGGCTCCGGATTCATGCGCCTGAACATAGGCGAGCCGCGGACTGTGGTTCTGGATGCCATACGCGCATTGGCCGCGGCAGTGCGGTAGCTGGGTCAGGCCGATACAGTTAGTACGTAATACGCCCAGCAACAGGTACTAATGTGCCTGTTGCTGGGTTTTATAATGTCCCTTTTGACGATGGGAGTGTGAAGTGTGCGGGGTCGCGGCGCACGGCTTGGCGCAGTGCGCGTGCGAAAGCCTTGAAAATACCTTCTATTTTGTGGTGTTCGTTTTGGCCTTCTGCCCTGATAAAAAGGTTTATCATGGCATTGTCGCTTAGCGATTTGAAGAAGTGCAGAAACATTTCGGTGGGCATTTCGCCAATTTTTTCGCGATGGAATTCCACATCCCACACTAGCCACGGGCGGCCGCCGAAGTCTAATGCAACCGTACACAGGCAGTCGTCCATCGGCAATACGAATCCGTAGCGGTCAATCCCGGTTTTGTTGCCGAGGGCTTTGCGCAGGGCCTGTCCGAGCACTATGGCGGTGTCTTCTATCGTATGGTGTTCGTCTACGTAAAGGTCGCCTTTCACCTTTATGCCCAGGTCTATTCCGGCATGCCGGCCAATCTGGCAGAGCATGTGGTCGAAAAATCCCAGTCCGGTACTGATGTCGCAGTTTCCGGTGCCGTCAAGGTCTACGCTCACGCTTATTTCTGTTTCCGACGTGCTGCGTTCTATAAATGCCTTACGTTCGCCGCCCATCAGCAGGGCGGGTATACTGTCCCACGACGGTGTTATCATAGCCACCGTACTGCCAAGGCCGGCGTTGTTTATTTGCTCCGTCAGTTGTGGCGATGGGTGTGCCAGCAGTATTGCTTTTGCACCCAGGTTCCGGGCAAGCAGTGCGTCTGTAAGGCGGTCGCCTATGACGTATGAGTTCTCCAGGTCGTAGTTGCCCGAAGTGTATTTTGCCAGTAGTGCGGTTCCTGGCTTACGAGTAGGTGCGTTTTCGTGTTCGAATGTACGGTCAATTACAATGTTGTTGAACGTAACGCCCTCGTTTTCAAAAGCACGAAGCATTTTGTTATGCGCAGGCCAGAATGTTTCTTCCGGGAAGGAGCCGGTGCCAAGCCCGTCCTGGTTTGTTACCATTACCAGTTCGAACGGCAGGTGCCGTGCAATGAAATACATGTTGCGCAGGGCTCCGGGGTAAAGCTCCAGTTTTTCGAGCGAGTCTACCTGGAAATCGGTCGGGGGTTCTATTATCAGCGTGCCGTCGCGGTCAATGAACAGCGCGCGCGGTTTGTTCTGTTCAGTCGGCATTGTATTCATTCAGGCAGTTTAATAGCAGTTTGTTTTCAGTTTCGTTGCCCACAGTTACGCGCAGGCAGTTGTCGCATAGCTTTACGCGGCTGCGGTTGCGCACCACCACGCCCCTGCTGCAAAGGTAGCGGTAAACACCGGTAGCGTCGGCATTCTTTATTTTAACCAGCAGGAAATTGGCATCGGAAGGGTATACCTTTTCCACCAACGGCAGGCTTTCCAGCTCGGAAGCCAGGTTGTTACGGATTTTCACTATCTGTGCGGCCACCTGCCGTATGTGGTCTTTGTCGGCAAGTACCTGCAGGGCCTGGCGTTGTGTGAGCAGGTTTATGTTGTATGGGTATTTGACCTTGTTGAAAAGATTTATTATATCTGTCGACGCAAAGGCAATGCCAAGCCGCATGGCTGCTGCCGCCCACGCTTTTGAGAAGGTGCGCATTATAATCATGCGTGGAAATTCCGACAGGAACCCGGCCATTGTGCCGTGCGTGGAGAAATCGGCATAGGCTTCGTCAATTACGGTTATTCCGCCGAAACGTGAGGCAATTTCGCGTAGCTGTTGCAAGGGAAAGGCGTTTGCCGTGGGGTTGTTTGGCGAGCATATCCAAATAACCTTTGTATTAGCGTCGGTGGCCGCCAGAAGCGCGTCGGAATCAAGCGAAAAGTCGTTGTTTAGCGCCACGCGTCTGTATTCAACGTCGTTAATGCCGGCACACACTCCGTACATGCCGTAGGTGGGGTCTATTGCCACAACATTGTCAATGCCCGGCCGGCAGAAAACACGGTAGCAAAGGTCTATGCATTCGTCGCTGCCCACACCCAGGAAAATGTTTTCTGGAGCCACCGAAACAACTGCCGACAGTTGTTTCTTTACTTCCCATTGCAGGGGGTCGGGATATCGGTTTAAGCCGGTTATTACAGAGTTCTCGTTTGCGTCGAGCCATGCGCTGGCATCGCCTTTGAATTCGTCGCGTGCGCAGGTGTATGGCTCTAGTGCCCATATATTGGGGCGTGTAAGTTCTTTCAGTGTCATTTTGTTTGGTTGTTAACAGCCTCTATGCGCAAAGTCATGGCCAGTTTGTGCGCGGCCAGATCCTCGTTTTCTGCCATCACCTCTACCGTACGGCCAATAGACCGTATTCCGAGCGGCGATAACTGCTGGAATGTTATCTTTTTCATGAACGCGTCGATGTTAACGCCCGAGTAGGCGCGTGCGTGGCCGGAAGTTGGCAGGGTGTGGTTGGTGCCCGAGGCATAGTCGCCGGCGCTTTCGGGCGACCACGGGCCAATGAACACGCTTCCGGCGTTTGTAACTTCGGCGGCAAGCTCGGCGGCACGTGAATGGTTTATTATCAGGTGCTCCGGGGCATACAGGTTGCTGAATTCCATAATCTCGTTGTCGTTGTGCAGAAGTATTATGCGGCTGTGGCTTAGCGACTTCTCCATCATTTCACGACGCGGCATCTGGGCGAGCAGGCTGCTGATAACTTCGGGCAGGCTTTCGGCAAAGCCCTCGTCGGCGGTGAGCAGTATCGACTGGCTGTCGGGCCCGTGCTCGGCTTGCGACAGGAAGTCGGCAGCTACAAACTGCGCGTTTGCAGTGCCGTCGGCAATAACCATGACTTCCGACGGCCCGGCCGGCATGTCGATTGCCGTGCCAAGTAGCGACACCTGTTGTTTGGCTTCGGTTACGAACCTGTTGCCGGGGCCGAAAATCTTGTCGGCACGGCCCACTGTTTCCGTGCCGAACGCCATGGCCGCTATTGCCTGCGCTCCGCCTGTACGGTAAACGGCATGCACACCTGCGCGTTTTGCTGCGTAAAGTATTGCCGGATGCACGCTGCCGTCGGCAGCCGGGGGTGTGCACAGTTCAACATGCCGGCATCCGGCTATCCGTGCCGGGATGGCAAGCATAAGCACCGTTGAAAACAACGGGGAGTTGCCTCCGGGAACATATAGGCCTGCACGTTGCACAGGCACGGCTTTTTGACGGCATATAACCCCCGGTGCCGTTTCCACCACAAGTTCCTGGCGCGGCTTCTGCGCGGCATGGAACAACTCTATGTTCGCGGCGGCAGCGTCTATGGCCTGCTTTAGCCCGGTGGCGGTTGTTGATTCCGCCTTTTCAATTTCTTCATCCGTAACCAGCAGCGATTCAAGCATGGCACCGGTGAATTTCTGTTCGTATTCGCGCAAGGCACGGTCGCCCCTGGAGCGTACGTTGTTTATTATAGCGCTCACGGCTTCGGCCACAGTGGCGCTTTGCTCGGCCAGGGCGCGCCTTGTAAGCGGTTCCCAGTCGGCCCGTGCCGGATATTTTATAATCTGCATATTGCCAGTGGTTAAAGAATTAGTTTCTCTATATCCAGGGCAAGAATGCCTTCGGCACCTGCCTCCTTAAGCTGGCGTACTATGCCCCACAGCTTTTTCTCGTCAATCACAGTGTGTACCGAGCACCAGCCTTCGTTGGCCAGTGGAAGCACGGTAGGGCTTTTCATGCCGGGCAGCAGGGCCAGAACGGCATCGAGGCTCTGGCGCGGAACATTCATCAGAACATATTTTTTACCGTCGGCCGCCATTACCGTTTCTATACGGAACAGAAGTTCGTTAAGTATTTCCTGTTTTTCCGCCGACAGTTCCGTAGCGGCAGGCTTTATAAGCACGGCCTGCGAGTCGATAACCTGTTCAACCTCTACAAGGTTGTTGCTGACGAGTGTCGACCCCGACGAAACAATGTCGAAAATGGCATCGGCCAGCCCTATGCCGGGGGCTATCTCTACCGAGCCGGTAATAACGTGCACGTCGGCCTTTATACCCTTGTCGGCAAGGAATTTTTGCAGTATAACGGGGTAGGAGGTGGCTATGCGCTTTCCGTTGAACCATTCAATGCCGTCGTAGCCTGCCTGTTGTGGAACAGCCAGTGCCAGACGGCATTTGCTGAATCCAAGTTCTTTTATCACGCTGACATTCATCTGCTTTTCTAGAACCTCGTTCAGCCCCACAATTCCTATGTCGGCCGTGCCCGATGCTACTGATTCGGGAATGTCGTCGTCGCGCAGAAACAGCAGTTCCACCGGGAAATTGCGCGAAGGCACCAGCAGGGTTCTTTTCACCGGAACCAGCTTTATGCCTGATTCGCCTAATAGCTCCATTGTCTCGTCGTACAGCCGGCCTTTCGACTGAACGGCTATTCTAAGTCTTGTATCCATTGCTATTGTTGTAATGTTTCTATAAAATAAAAACCGGAAACCCTTTTGGCGCATGTCTGCAATCTGTTGGGTTCCGGCCGCAAATTATTATTGTTTCTGTAAGCTGTATGTTTCAGACAACATGTGACATACCGGTCGCCAATGACGTGCAATGGTGATGATGATGGTGGTGTCGGTGTGATGTAGCCTTAATCATATCGTTGCAAATTTACACAATAAACTTTGGTTCCGAAAATAAATATCGCAAAAATATTCCATAATCAATGGTAAAAGGGCACAAATAGGGTTATAAGTACATTTAATTTGACGTGGGTTCTGTATAATACCCGTGAAATGCCTGTGTCCCGGTACGAGGTATGCATCTGGCAAATATGCAACCGCCGTACATGTAACCTCTAATAGAGGTACATACCCCCGTCACGCCTGCATTAACGAGTCCTCGCGCTTATTGCGCTCGTATCACGTTGGGGTTGCACACATGTATGGCATCCGGCAATTGACTATAGCCGGCACGGTATGAGCCTTACAGACGGAGCCACGTCAGGTGTCAGTTGACAGTTCGCCACATGTATTTGTAATGTATGGCCATAAGCCGATATATTGGGC
>SSTG01000077.1 GCA_004801635.1 Muribaculum caecicola
TTCTTTATGAGGGCGGTTGCACGTTATGAACAGGCTTCGGCTTCGCAGGCTGTTTCAGACAGTGGAAACACAACCGACAAGCCTGCCTTGGGTGCCGCCGAGGCCGTACGGTTGACCAATGCCGAAATAATTGCCGACCTTGACCGTACAATAGAGCTTTCACCGCGTTTGGCTTTTGCTTATTTCAACCGTGGTAATATGGCTGTTGAAACCGGCGACCTTACATCGGCTTTAAGTGCGTATACACGGGCAGTAGAAGTTAAGCCTGATATGGGTGAGGCTTATTATAACCGTGGATATGTTTATCTGAAACTAGGGAACAAGGATGCCGGAATTGCCGATCTTTCAAAAGCTGGTGAACTTGGCATAGTGCCAAGTTATAATCTGCTTAAACGCATGAGCCGGTAGTTGAATACAAATGCCTAAAATTTAATAATACCTTATATCACAATGCAAACCAATGATTTAAAACAACTAGAGGCCAAGGGTATAAGCCCTGATGTCTTTGATGCACAGTTACGGCGATTCAATACGGGTTTTCCTTACCTGCGTATAGTTGATTCGGCCCGTGTGGGCGAGGGTATAAAAAAACTTACTCCCGACGAGGAACAGCGCGCTATTGACCGTTGGGAACAATATTGTGCCCATGGTGGCGAGGCATTCAAATTTGTTCCAGCCTCAGGCGCGGCATCGCGTATGTTCAAGTCGCTTTTCGCTTTTGTCGATGGTAATGACGTGCTGCCTGTAAAAAATTCCGATGTAGACTTGTTTATAAGAGGTTTGCACAAAATGCCCTTTTATAATGAACTTGATACTGTGTGCGTGGATCTATACGGACAGGGTATAGAACCGCTGCTTGACGCATCAAGGCATAAAGACGTTGTGTCTGCACTTTTGAGACCTGAAGGCCTCAATTATGGCCAGCTTCCAAAAGGGTTGTTGCTTTTTCATAGTTATTCCCATGGTTCGCGTACGCCGTTGGAAGAACATTTGGTTGAAGGCGCACAGACAGCCGCCGATAAAAATGGCAATGTAAAATTGCATTTTACTGTGTCGCCAGAGCATAGGGCTTTGTTTGAGAAACATATTGCCAATGTTGTTCCCGTATTGGAAGCGCGTCATGGTGTTAAGTATAATATAAGCCTTTCAGAGCAGAAACCGTCAACCGACACAGTGGCGGCCAATGCCGACAATACCCCGTTCCGTCAGGACGACGGCTCGCTGTTGTTCCGTCCGGGTGGTCACGGCGCACTAATTGAAAACTTGAACGATATTGATTCGGCGGTTGTGTTTATCAAAAATATCGATAACGTTGTTCCCGACAGCCAGCGCGATGCGACTATACGATATAAAAAAGTTATTGCCGGTTATTTGATGGAGGTTCACGATAAAATTGAAGAATATGTCCGAATGATAGATTCTGGCAACTATGACATTGAACAGGTACGGGAAATGATTTCTTTTCTGCATAACACACTCAATATACGTGACTCCAAGCTTAAAGAACTGGAAGATGTGGACCTGGTTCTATACATACGTTCAAAATTGAACCGTCCGGTGCGTGTGTGCGGAATGGTGCGTAACGAGGGTGAGCCCGGAGGCGGTCCATACATTGCTTATAATCCTGACGGAAGTACCTCGCCGCAAATTCTAGAGGGTTCGCAGATTGACCCGGCTAATGGCGAATACAAGGCCATGGTGGCCAAGGCTACACATTTCAATCCGGTTGACCTGGTGTGTTATATAAAGGATATTGAAGGTAATAAGTTTAATTTGCCTGATTTTGTTGACCCTGATACCGGATTCATATCTGAAAAGTCTAAAAACGGTAGAGAGCTAAGGGCTTTGGAACTGCCCGGACTGTGGAACGGAGCCATGAGCCAGTGGAATACGGTGTTTGTGGAAGTACCCATAGCCACGTTCAATCCTGTTAAAACGGTTAATGATTTGTTGCGCCCTATGCACCAGTAGTTTGACGGAAATATGGCATTAAAATGCATAAGCCTTGTTTTTTGTACGGAACAATGTCCGTTTCGACGGCGTTATAAAGGGTAAGTATTTAGGTGCATGACAGCCCTGATTTTAACAAAGCCCAGAGTCCAGTATGAATACAATAGATGCCGTAAAAAAGATATGGAAAGTGTGTTTCGACGACACGGAAGAATACGTTGATATGTTTTTTAAAGAGGTGTTCGACCCGTCGCACCTTATGCTGTCGGAGCATGATGGAAAGCCGGTAAGTTCTTTGCTGCTACAGCCCTTCGCCATGAATTTTCATGGCGTGGAGCTGCCGGCAAATTATATATGCGGAGCCGCCACACTGCCACATTTTCGTATGCACGGCATAATGTCGGGCCTGATGCGTCAGGCATTGCGGCGTTCGTACGACCAGGGCGCACTGTTATGCTGCCTTATTCCGGCCGAAGATTATTTATATGCTTATTACCGTAATTTTGGTTTTTGTCCGGCTTTCTACTCGCAGCTAAGTTGTTTTACCGATGCACATCCGTTCAGGCATGACAACGATTATACGCTGGTGGCTGATTTGGATACAGACGAGGCATATGAGTTTTTTAATGCTGTGATGCACAGCCGCCCCTGTACAATACAGCATACACGCCAACAATATCGACAGGTGCTTATGGACAACTCTGTCAGCGGAGGTGCGGTTGTTGCCGTATCTTCTTTAGGAGGAATAAGGGCCATGGCTTTTGCTGTTCCCCGTAACGGCCAGGTTGTGGTTACTGATGTGCTGGCCTGTGACACGGATGCAGAAAATGCTGTGTTGAATCAGATAATGTTGCTGTTTTCCGGTATGCCTATGAGGGTGATGGCTTATTATGGCGACAAGCCTCTGCAGTTGAAACCACGGGGAATGGCACGTATCACAAACGTGCTGTTGTGCCTTAATGCAATAGCCAACAGTCATCCCAGGCTGTGTGCCACTATAAGGCTGACGGATCCGGTTATAGAGGAAAACAACCGCGTGTTCCGTGTGCGCGACGGACGTGTGTCGGAATTTTCGCATCTGGAGTTTATGGGAAAGCCCGATTTTGATATAACTCCTGAGGTTTTGGCCGCAATAGTGTTTGGCAACCATGTAACGGCTAATATATTGGATTTTCCAAGTGTAAGGCCTTTTATGAGCCTGATGCTTGATTAAATTAAGAATTATGAAAAAAATATTTATATCTATATTAATTATGTTGTCGGCAGTTGCCGCCATATCGGCACAGGAAGTGCCCTCTCCTTATGTGTCAGGCGAGGTGGCGCCGGTTACTGACAAACAGGTAACAGAATATATAATTGACTATATGAAGACACCGGCAGAAGTAAAGACCGATCTGCCTGCCGTGTTGGACTTATGGGCCCCCTGGTGTGGGCCTTGCCGGCGTTTGTCGCCCATAATTGACGAGCTAGCCAAGGAATATGCCGGACGGGTGGCGTTCTATAAAGTGAATGTTGACGACAACCAAATGACGGCTATGGCTTTCCATGCACAATCCATACCTATGCTGGTGTTTATACCTGCCGACGGCAAGCTTGGAGCTATACAGGGCTTACAGTCGAAGGAAACACTGACAAAGATAATTGACGAATATCTTCTTGGCAAATGATGCCTAGTGGCAGAAAGTGTTCTATCTGTTAGCTTTATTTTGTAATTTTGCGGAATGAAACGTTCCGATTTTGAAATCATGGCTCCTGTTGGAAGCTATGAATCGCTTAATGCGGCGCTAGATGCCGGTGCCGATGCTGTTTATTTTGGTATAGAGGGCCTTAATATGCGTGCCCGTTCGTCGGTTAACTTTACGGCCGACGACCTGTGCCGTATTGCCGGTATATGTTCGTCGCGAGGCGTGCGCACATATCTTACGGTGAATACCGTTATATACGACGGCGACATAGAACTGTGTCACAATATAATTGACACGGCTGCCAGTGCTGGAATTACGGCAATAATAGCCAGCGATATAGCTGCCATAACATATGCCAGAAGCCGTGGTGTGGAGGTTCACATAAGTACGCAATGCAACATTACAAATATAGAAGCGGTAAAGTTCTATTCGCAATGGGCCGACGTTATGGTACTTGCCAGAGAGTTGAACATGGAACAGGTGGCTGCAATCAGTTGCGGTATACGTGAAATGGACATACGCGGCCCGAAAGGCGAATTGGTACGTATTGAAATGTTTTGCCACGGGGCGTTGTGCATGGCGGTTTCCGGCAAATGCTATCTCAGCCTTCACCAGCTGAACTCAAGCGCCAACCGGGGTGCGTGCACTCAGATATGCCGCAGGGCCTATACCGTGCGCGACCGTGAGACAGGTCAGGAACTGGATGTGGAAAATCAGTATATAATGTCTCCTAAGGATTTGAAAACAATTCATTTTCTGAACAAAATGGTCGATGCCGGCGTGACGGTGTTCAAGATAGAAGGCCGTGCCCGTGGCCCGGAGTATGTGAAAATTGCCGTTGAATGTTATTCGCAGGCTCTCGATGCCATATGCAAAGGTACTTTTGGCGAGGACTTGATAAACAAATGGGATGTTGAACTGGACAAAATATTCAACAGGGGGTTCTGGAACGGTTATTATATGGGCCAGCACCTTGGTGAATGGAGCCATAAGTACGGTTCTTCTGCCACGCGCACCAAGGAGTACCGTGCCAAAGGTATACGTTATTTTTCGAATATCGGTATAGGGGAATTCCACATGGAGAGCGGAGAGCTTTCGCAAGGCGACGAGGTGGTTATTACGGGACCTACTACAGGTGCTGTGATTTGCAAGGCTGAGGAACTCCGTGTCGACCTGAAACCTGTTAAGACCGTCAGAAAAGGCGACCGGTTTTCAATGCCGGTACCCGTAAAGATACGCCCGTCCGACAAACTGTATGTCTGGATCGAAAAGAACCACACCGATTGATCAGTTGCAGATATTGTGCTGTTGTTCCATGCGGCGAAGCTGGCGCATTTGAAGCCATACCATGGTTACAACTGTGCTAACGGCAAATATGTCGGAAGTAGGGAATGACAGCCACACTCCGTCAAGACCGTATATCGGTGGTAATATAAGCAGCATTGGAACGAAGAAAATAACCTGGCGTACCAATGAAACGAATATACTTTTACCAGCCATGCCGAGCGATTGGAACAACGTGGTTGATATGATTTGAAACCCGATAAACCAGAACGCCATGCACGACAGCCGTAGTGCGTGGCGTGTCATTTCTATAAGTGATTCGTCGTTTGTGAATGCCATGGCAATCCATCCGGGAAATATTTCGGCAACGGCAGCACCGAAGGTCGTTATGCCCAATCCTACGCCTACCGACATCCAGAAAGCCTTGCGCAGACGGTCGAACTGGAGTGCTCCGTAATTATAGCCGAGAATAGGCTGTACGCCTTGGCACACACCGACAACTGTCATGCACAGGAGGCCGGTGTAAGTGGCAAATATGCCTATGGCACCTACGGCTGTGTCACCGCCATATTTAAGAAGCAGGTTGTTTACCATTGCATTGGTGGCGCATGCGGCAAAGTTTACCAGACTTGGGGCAGCGCCAAGGGCTGTTACCGAGGCAACAATGTGCCAGCGTATTTTGTATATGCCTTTTTGAAACCGGACAACGGATTGGGGTTTGCAAAAATGCAGCCATACGAAAACAAGCCCGATTGCCATGGAAAGGTCGGTGGCGATTGCCGCTCCTTTTATCCCTAGTCCGAATCCGAAAATAAACAGTGGTCCCAGAACCAGGTTTGCCCCGGCACCGATGAGCATTGTATACATTGCCTCACGCGGATATCCGGAAGCACGCATTATGTTGTTGAGGCCGTACATCAGGTTCATAATCAGCATTCCTGGCAATATGTATAGCATAAAGTCGCGTGCATAGGGCAAAGTGGCTTCCGAAGCTCCGAAAAGTAATAAAATCGGATCTATGTATATGGCGAACAGTGAAAGATAAACTATGGCGTTTATTAAAATAAGTACAACCGAGTTGCCGAGAACGCAGTTGGCCTGTTGCCTGTTGCCTATGCCTAGCAGTATGGATATGCGTGCCGCGGCACCTGTGCCTACAAGCAGGCCTATGGCCGCGCTTAGGTTCATTACAGGAAACGTTACCGCCAGTCCGGAAATGGCATCGGCACCTACGCCACGGCCTATGAATATGCGGTCCATAACGTTGTATAACGACATTACGACAACGCCTACAACGGCAGGCAGGCTGTATTGCCATAACAGGCGGCCTACAGGGTCGGAAGCCAGGCGTGATATTGAGTCGTTTTTTTCTACAGACTGGTTCATTGTGATAATTGCTGTGTTAACCTATTGTTTTGATATTGTTTCAAAAATGTTCCGGCATCCGTCCTCCAATAGGTCCAAAACAAGTTCAAAACCTTCCGAACCTTCATAGTAAGGGTCTGGTATATGGTCGTAGCGTGTAGCCATTCTTACAAAAGATATCATTGGTACAATTTTAGCCTCGTCGGCTAGCGTTGGTGCCATGTGGCGTAATGCGCGAATGTTGCTTTCGTCCATTGCAACAATTAGCTGAAAGTCGGAAAAATCGCTTTCTCCAACCGGGCGTGCGCGATGTGTAAGCTCATAGCCCCTTCGGCGCGCATGAACACGCATCCTGTTGTCGGGCAGTTGGCCTGCATGTCCGGAATATATTCCGGCAGAATCGATATTCCATTTGGCGGCTTGGCCGCCGGTTTCAACTAGGGTGTGAAGAATGCCCTCGGCCGCAGGCGAACGGCATATGTTGCCCAGGCAAACGAAAAGTATTTTATATGGAGGGGTAAGCGCTACGGCTCTTTCTGCAGGCGATTTCATAGGCGTGTATGTTTTTGGTAAATAGTCGGAAATATATGCTTCTGACTAGCTTTTGTTTCGGTTGCAAAGTTACACAATTATTAGTAATTTTGCGGCTTAATATCATTCATAATGGAACTGACTCGACTTACCGCCATCTCGCCTGTTGATGGCCGCTATCGCAACAAATGCGAGCGTCTTGATGAATTCTTTTCAGAATATGCCCTTATCCGCTACCGTGTACGCGTTGAGGTTGAATACTTTATTGCCTTGTGCGAAATTCCGCTTCCGCAGTTGGCAACAGTTGATAAAGATGTATTTGCTGCGTTACGCAACATTTATATTGATTTCAGTATTGCTGATGCTGAAAAAATAAAAGAAATAGAATCGGTTACAAATCACGATGTAAAGGCTGTTGAATATTTCCTTAAGGAGTGTTTTGACCGCCTCGGACTTGAGCAGTATAAAGAGTTTATTCACTTCGGGCTTACATCGCAGGACATTAACAATACGGCTGTTCCAATGTCTGTTAAAGAAGCTGTGGCTGAGGTTTACCGTCCGGTATTGGTAGAGCTTATACAGCAGTTGGAAGAACGTGCCCGTATGTGGGACGAACTGCCAATGCTTGCAAAAACGCATGGACAGCCGGCTTCGCCAACACGTCTGGGTAAGGAGATTATGGTATTTGCCTATCGTCTGCGCCAACAGCTTGCACAGCTCGACGCTATTCCTGTAAGCGGAAAGTTTGGCGGTGCAACCGGCAATTTCAATGCACATCTTGCCGCATATCCGCAAATTGACTGGCGTGCGTTTGGGGCTTCCTTTTTGAGCGAGAAACTCGGCATTGTACGCGAACAGTATACAACACAGATTTCTAATTACGATAATCTGGCGGCTATGCTCGATGCCTTAAGGCGCATCAACACCATTGTGCTGGATCTCGACAAGGACATCTGGCAGTATATTTCAATGGAATATTTCAAACAGACAATAAAGGCTGGCGAGGTAGGTTCCTCGGCAATGCCGCATAAAGTTAACCCTATCGACTTTGAAAATTCGGAAGGAAACCTGGGTATAGCCAATGCCATTCTCGATCATCTGGCTATGAAGCTGCCTGTTTCACGACTACAGCGCGACCTTACTGATTCGACCGTGTTACGCAATCTGGGAGTGCCTATGGCCCATATATTGATTGCGTTCAGTTCAACGCTGAAAGGTTTGGGCAAGCTGTTGCTTAACCAGACAGCTATAGACAACGACCTTGACCAGATGTGGAATGTGGTAGCCGAAGGCATACAGACTATTCTGCGGCGCGAAGGATATCCGAAACCTTATGAAACCCTTAAGGCCCTTACTCGTGTAAATACAACCGTTACGCAACAGAGTATTTCAGAGTTTATCGACACACTTGATGTGAGCGATGCCGTTAAGGATGAACTGAAACGTCTGTCGCCTCACACATACACCGGTTATAAAATTTAAAGCAGACCGGTTTAAATAATTACAAATGGCAGGAACAGGCACTTGATAGCCTTTCCTGCCATTTCTGTTTACTATATGGAAGATTTTGACGAGAATTCGAAATAAGGTGTTTTTACACATGGAACTTCGGAGATGTTCCATATATGGCTGTTGAATATTTGCCAAATATCTCGCACCTGTTTCACTAGTATTGTATTGAATTCTCGTTATTTTAGGTCGGAAATTATTGCACGGGCTGTTGTTTCGAAGCAGTTGTTTGTGCCGAGTGCAAGTGCCATACGGCGGTAACCGTCAAGCTGTGCCATGCGTTGTTCCGTGTCGGAGAGTAGCGGCAGCAATTGTTCTGATACAAGTTCAGGTGTGCACTGGTGTACAAGCATTTCCGGAATTATACGGCTGTCGGCAATGAGGTTGGGCAGCGACACAAAGGGCACTTTTAGAATCTTTTCCATTATTTTGTAGGAAAGTTTTTTGCCGTTGGCCCGGTAACATACCACTTGTGGCGTTCCAGCCAGGGCGCATTCCAGTGTGGCTGTACCTGAAGTGACAAGGGCTGCATCGGAAAAATGCATCAGTTCCAATGTACGGTCACGCAGCAATATTGTGTCGTCTGAAATGAACTGTGAGTAAAAATCATCGTCAATGCCTGGTGCCGCCGTAACTATATGGGTTGTTTTTTCACCATGTCTGGATGCTGCAAGTTTTACGGCATTGAGCATTACGGGCAGGTTGTTTTTAATTTCTCCTTTCCGGCTTCCGGGCACGAGTGCTATAATTTTGGTGCCGTTGTCAATGGAGATACTTTTGGTAAACTCGGTTTTTGAGCCGAAAAGCTTTATCTGCTCTGTAACTTCTTCTGCCGACGGATTTCCTACGTATGTGGCTTCGTAGTTGTGCCGGTTGCGGTAGAAGCCTACTTCAAACGGAAGTATGCAGAACACGCGTTTCACATACCTGCGTATCTGTTTTACACGGTATTCTTTCCATGCCCATACTTTGGGCGATATGAAGTAGTAAACAGGAATATCTTTGCCGTTGGCATAAGCGGCAAGTTTCAAGTTAAACGACGGGTAGTCAACCAGTATCAGTGCGTCGGGCCGGGTAATGTCTATCATTTTGCGTGCATAGCGCAGGTTGCCGAAAACTTCAGGCAGGTGCCTTATAACCTCGCTAAATCCCATATAAGCCATCTGGCGGTAGTGTATCAGTGGTTTGCAACCGGCACTTTGTGCCATTAAGTCGCCACCTAGAAAGCTTATTTCAGCCTTGTTGTCGATTTTCTTCAGCCATTTTATGAGGTTTGATGCATGAAGGTCGCCGGAAGCTTCGCCGGCACATATAAAATATTTCATTTTATGCCAGTGGTGTAAACAGTTCGGTCGACAGGTATCGCTCGCCGGAGTCTGGAAGGATTACTACTATTGTTTTTCCTGCGTTTTCATCGCGTTTGGCCAGTTCTATTGCTGCGTGGAACGCTGCTCCCGACGATATGCCCACCAACAAACCCTCTTCTTTGGCCAGCAAGCGTGATGTTGCCATTGCATCGGCATCGCCTACCTGTATAATTTCGTCTACAACCGATGCATCGTAGTTTCCGGGAATGAATCCTGCCCCGATGCCTTGTATTTTATGCGGTCCGGGCTTTCCGCCAGATAAAACCGGCGACCCTGCCGGTTCTACGCCTACGGCCTTGATTGCCGGATTATATTGTTTCAGGCCGCGTGCAGTGCCTGATAATGTTCCTCCGGTTCCTACCGAAGCAACAAATATATCTATGTTATGATCTGTATCTTCCCAAATTTCACGTGCCGTGGTATGCGTGTGTGCATCGGGATTGGCAGTGTTGGAGAATTGTTGAAGTATAATAGATCCGGGATTTTCCGATTGAAGCTGTTCTGCCTTTTTTATAGCCCCAGTCATTCCTTCGGCACCAGGAGTCAGCACGAGTGTGGCTCCTAAAGCACTTAGCAGCTTTCTGCGCTCAAGGCTCATTGTTTCGGGCATGGTTAGGGTGAGCCGGTAGCCTTTTACAGACGCTATCCAGGCAAGTCCTATACCGGTATTTCCGCTAGTCGGTTCTATAATCATTGCTCCCGGCTTAATCTGTCCAGCTTTTTCGGCGGCCTCTATCATGGCCAGCGCTATGCGGTCTTTTACGCTTGAGCCCGGGTTAAAATATTCTATTTTTGCTATTATTCTGGCCTTTAGCGAGAGTTGTTGTTCTAGTTTTCTTGTTTCAACCAACGGGGTGTTCCCTATGAGTTGGGTCAGGTCTGGATATATCTTGGCCATGTGGCTAAATTTTTAATGTTGCTTTATAGCGTGATTGTTTATGGCATAAAAAAGTCGTCCATTGACAGGACACCGTCTGTTGCTACCATCTCGTCAGGCTGCCACGATCTTACGTGAATTTGAGGGGCGTCAGGGTCGGCAAAGTCCCACAAAAGGAACAGCCATCCGTTGTCGGAGTATGTTGACGTGCTCCATTTTTGGTGCAGTGTAACGCCGTAGAGGTGCGGTTTGGAGCCGTTACGGGTAACGGTTATACGCTCGAATTCAACATTAAGATATTTAAGCCGTTTGAATAGTGCGCTCAGATTTTGCAGGTATTGCTGCTTGTTTTGCACCTTGTAGCGTACATCGTTTGTAAAACGGCGGCCGTCGCCTCCGGTTTTACGAGGCTTAATAACAGAGCCGGTTATTATAAGAGCGTCTTCACTGTATATTTTGTTCAGCGAAGATATGTCGCGTTCGTTGTAGTAGCATCGGAAGTCT